>NZ_JACCCW010000001.1:1810026-2159447 GCF_013410065.1 Granulicella arctica | reverse complement strand
GACTTACGCCCTACGAATACCTCTGCAAAATCTGGACACAGACCCCAGATAAATTTACTCTCAACCCAATCCATCAAATGCCGGGACTAAACAGCGCTCGCGTTATCGGCCATCAAGTCACTCAGAATGACGATGAACCAGGCGGGCTTTCAGGGGTCGGCCGGTCCCCGAACCTTCTCGGGACTTATCGAGCACTATCGGTTGAAAGAGCTCCCGAAAGACAACCATGAGCGCAAACGCAAGAAGACCAAGAAGATCTATGAGGGTAATCTGAAAAACCACATCGAGCCAAGATGGGGCAGCTATAGGATCCGCGACATTGCCAGTACGGAAGTCGAGGAGTGGCTGGACCGTCTGAAACTGGCTCCCGGCACCCGCGCCAAACTCCGTAATCAGATGAGTACGGTCTTCCGGCATGGGATTCCTTGGGGGTGGATCGGACAGAACGAAAACCCGATCGCGATGGTTCGCTGTAGTTCGAAGCGCCTCAGCACGCCCGAGACGCTGACAGCGGAGGAGTTCCGGGCTCTGTTCGCGAAACTGCCGGATCGGGAGCGGGCGATGGGTATCATCTGCGCGACTGCTGGTCTGCGGATTAGCGAGACGCTCGGTCTTAAGTGGGAAGACATCGACTTCGCGAAGGGGCAGACCAACGTGCTGCGCTCCGTCGTCGAAGGCGCGGTTGGCGATTGCAAGACGGAGGTCTCGCAACAGCCTGTCCCGCTGGATGAACTGCCCCTCGAAGAGCTCCAGTTGTGGCGTAGAAGATCCAGCTATACCTCTGTGTCGGATTGGCTCTTCGCAAGCGATGCGGTCTTCGGGAAGATGCCGATCTGGGCGGTTTCCTCGTTGCAGAAGGTGTTGCAGCCTGCTGCGCGGAGAGCCGGGATCACCAAACGGATCGGCTGGCACACCTTCCGCCACACCTACAGCACCTTGTTATCGGAGTGCGGTAACGATGTGAAAGTGGTGCAGGAGCTGATGCGACATGCGAAGCTCTCGACGACGATGGAGATTTACACCCATCCCGGTATGGATCGGAAGCGGCAGGCACAGAGCCGGGTCGTGGATGCGTTGTTCTCGCGGAAGCGTATGGAGGTAGTGGCATGAGGATGAGCACACCACAAGCTGTTGTGGGGTTTTGTGCACATTTTGTGTCTATTTTGTGCCCTTTTCGGGAACAGGAAGGGCGCAACTAATTGATTATATGGTGGGCACAGCAGGATTCGAACCTACGACTTCCACCGTGTGAAGGTGGCACTCTACCGCTGAGTTATGCGCCCTGGTCCGCGGCAGTTGACCTTACAGTCACCGGCGAACGGCTCCCTACAGCATACCATTCCTAGGCCGGAAGTTCCTTCACCCTCCTATTTAGCGCCTTGAAAGCACCTTCCCTCATCGAATTCGAAGCTAACTTATCGCGCCGGGAATCATTCCAACTCGAATTCAGGCACAGTACAATCATGAGGCGCAATGCCATCGCAGCCGCCCACTCCCCGAATTCCTCACCCCCTGGATGCTCCCTCACCCGAGCCGGTCGAAAACACTTCGCCCGAATTGCCCTCCGGCGCGCAACCCCACGACAAAGATGGGGTTTCGGAAGATATGGCTACGTTGGCGATCCATCCCAGCATCCTCGATACCGTACCAGCCGCCGTGGCACACCACGCACCGGGCGACTTCGGCCACATGGAAGACTCCGAGATCATGCTCGAGCTCCGCGCCGGCAACATGGCAGGGTTCGATTATCTGATTGCGAAGTACCGTAAACCCATCATCCACTTCATGTTCCGGATGGTTCGCAATCAGGCCGTCGCCGAAGAGCTCGCCCAGGAGGTCTTCCTCCGCGTCTACCGCTCCCGTGACACCTATCGCGCCGAAGCCCGTTTCAGCACCTGGCTCTACCGCATCGCCACCAACCTGGGCGTCAACCACGCCCGCGACACCCGCCACGAGCGCTCCGCCAGCACCATCTACCTCGACGAGCCCGACTCCGACACCGGCACCACCCCTGATGTCGCCGATTCGACCCCAACCGCCGAATCCAGCATGCTCCGTCGCGAGCGCCTCAACGCCATCCGCCAGCACGTCCTCGCTCTGCCCGAACGGCAGCGCATGGCCGTCCTTATGCACAAATACGAAGGCATGGACTATCGCCAGATCGGCGACGTCCTCAAGCTCAGCGAATCTGCCACCAAGTCATTACTCTTCCGCGCCTATCAAACTTTGCGCGACAAACTGAAGGACTTCGTCTAACCAACAAGACGCGCACCGCACCTACTCGACGCGTTCGTACCAAAGAAGAAAGGGTAAAGGTCATCATGAACTGCCGAATCTGCCAAACCGAAATGCCGGAGCTTCTGCTCGCACCAGCCTCCGCCAACAGCGCTGCCGTCCGAACGCATCTGGACTCCTGTCCCGACTGCCAGAAGGAGTTCGCCTCCTTCCAGTCCACCTTTGCGCTCCTCGACACCTGGCAGGCCCCGGAGCCATCGCCCTACTTCGATCAGAAGCTAGCCGTCCGTCTTCGTGAGGAGCAGGCCATGCCGCCCGCTGGCTGGGTCGAGCGCATGAAAGCCCGTCTCCTCTTCAATACCGGCCGTCAATTTCGTCCCGCTCTGGCTGGAGCCATGGCAGTCGCCCTGCTCGTTGGCGGGGGAACCTTTGCCGGCATCTCCACCCTCCCTGGACATCACGATCAGGTGCAGTCGTCCGCCGCGGTAAACGATCTCCAGATTCTCGACAAGAACGACCAGGCCCTGCAGCAGATGGACCAGCTCCTCCAGGACGACCAGCCCGCGGACGATAACTCCGCCTCGCCGCCCCAGAGCTGATAAAAATAGACTTTTCAAGCAGAAAGGATTCACTCACGGTAAGCTGAATACGTTTGGCGAAAGCCTTCCAAGGCGATCACCAGATCCTCCCCACAATCTGTTATCACCAGTTTCCGATATGGCACTCTTCACTCCATCCCGGCGCATTCTTCCTGCCATCCTGGCAGGCTGCGCCCTGCTTGTGCCCGCGATAACCCTTGCACAGCCGCACGGTGGTCCACCCCGTCCCGCCTTTGCGCAGCAACATCCTGCTCCCGGAGCTTCCCACGCTCCCAAGCCTCAGCAGGAGCACCTCTCCCAGTGGATGGAGCGCCACCGCAACATGCCCCTCGCGCAGCAGCAGAACGCGCTTAGGAATGAGCCCGGTTTCCGTGATCTTCCACCAGAGACCCAGCAGCGCATGAGCGATCGCCTCACCCAGCTCAACAACATGCCCGAAGAGCAGCGTCGCCGCCTCCTCGACCGCACCGAGGCCATGGAGCGTCTCACCCCGGCCCAGCGCACCCAGGTTCGCGGAGCCATGCAACAGCTCAGCAACCTTCCCGTCGATCGCCGCCGCCTCGTAGCCCGCGCCTTCCGCGACATCCGCGAGATGCCCGTCCCCCAGCGCGAGGCCGTCCTCAACTCCGACCGCTTCCGCAGCCAGTTCACCGAGCAGGAGCGCGGCACCCTCGCCAACCTCCTCACCGTCGAGCCCTATCTCCCTGTCCAGCACTCCAACGAAGCCCCCGAATTCGGCAAATAGACGCGCCCGATTGTCGCCTCCTCGCGACAACTCGCTCCCCGCCAGTCTTTGCTACCATCAAAGCGCATAACGGCACCGATCAAGAAGCACGGCACCCTGGAGGCGCATGAGCACCATCAAAGGACTGGCAGCGGTCGGCATTGCCCTCTTCATCGGGATACAACTGATCCGGCCAACGATTACGCACCCTCCCGTCACCACCGAGATCCAGGCGCCCGCACCGGTAAAGCAGATTCTCAGAAACTCCTGTTATGCCTGCCACTCCAACGAGACACAACTCTCCTGGTTCGATCAGGTCGCCCCCGCCTACTGGCTGGTCGCCCATGACGTGAAGACAGCTCGCGCACATCTCAACTTCTCCGAGCTGGGCGCACTTCCTCCAGCCACGCAACGCGCCGAGCTCTACGAAGCCGTCAACATGATTCGCCTTGGAGCCATGCCCCTGCCCAGCTACCAACACGCGCATCCCCAGGCCATCGTCACACCGGAGCAGCTAGCCACCCTCGAACACTACCTCCAGCCCTTCGCTCCACCAGCTCCTGACCCCAAAGCAACCACCGAAGCCGACGAGCAGTTCCACCAATGGACGACCTCCACCAGCTCCACCACATCCGTCCAGCCCGAACTGAACGGTCTTCCCTTCTTCCCCGACTACAAGAACTGGAAGCCCATCAGCTCCACCGACCGCGGCGACAATCACACCCTCCGCGAAATCCTCGGCAACGACATCGCCGTCAAGGCAATCGCCGAGAAGAAGATCCAGCCCTGGCCCGACGGTGCCATCTTCGCAAAGGTCGCCTGGACCGCCGTGCCCGATGAACAAGGCATCCTGCGCGCAGGCAAGTTCCTCCAGGTAGAGTTCATGGTCAAGGACAAGGCAAAGTACGCCTCCACCGCAGGCTGGGGCTTCGGCCGTTGGCGCGGCATAGACCTGAAACCCTACGGCAAAGGTCCCAAATTCGCTAGCGAATGCGTCGGCTGCCACAATCCCATGCGCGATAACGACTTCGTCTACACCATCCCCGTTGAAAGGATCAGCCAATGAGACGCGCACACGCCCTCGCACCTTCGAGCCTCGCCGTTGCGCTCCTGCTCTCTGGCTGTGCGCACCGCTCACCCGACCCCTCTGACCTCTACAACCAGCAGGCCGCACTCTCCTCAACCGTGCCGATCCCGGCGCTCGACTGGAAGGTCATCACCTCCAGCGTAGACCGCCAGCACGGCACCATGTCCACGCTCACCGGCAACGATATCGCCGTCCAAAGCGCCCGCACAGCCAACAGTTCGTCCTATCCGGCTGGCGCTATTCTGGCCTTCATCACCTGGGCCCAGCGCGACGACCCCCACTGGTTCGGCGGCAGAATCCCCGCGCATCCCCAGTCCATCGAAACCGTAACCATCACCTCCGGCAACGACGGACACCCCTCCGCAACCTACGCCATGTACACCGGAACCCCCATGACAAAGCTCCCACAGGGCGAGCAAACCGCCGCCTCCGCACGCACCACCTACATCCTCGGCCAGCGCGCCTCCGTCATGCCATAAAATGGCAACTAAATGGTTGCCTATTCAGATCGTTCCGCGCTAACATGCAACCAAGAGGTTGCTCATGACAGATAACCGCATCGAGAAGCAAATCGAACTCAAAGCCCCCATATCCCGCGTCTGGCGCGCACTCACCGACCACCGCGAATTCGGCGAATGGTTCCGCGTAAAGCTCGAAGACCCATTCGTCCCCGGCCAACCCATACGCGGAAAGATCCTCCATCCCGGCTACGAACACCTCCAATGGGAGATCGTCACCCAAAAGCTAGAGCTCGAACACCTCTTCTCCTTCACCTGGCATCCCTACGCCATCAACCCCAACGTCGATTACTCACAGGAACCCTCCACCCTCATCGAGTTCAACCTCGAGAAGACCCCAAGCGGCACCCTACTCCTGCTCACCGAGTCCGGCTTCGACAACATCCTCGCCAACCGCCGCGCCGAAGCATTCCTCAGGAACGACAACGGCTGGACCCAGCAGATGAAGAACATCGAGCGTTATGTCGCCCAAAACCAATAGCCGCCGCACAATCGCCAAAGTCCGACCTCACGCACCCGTCTTCGCCGCACTCGGCGACGAGACGCGCCTCTCGCTGCTCGTCAAACTCTCCGACGGCCAGCCCCATTCCATCTCCCAACTAACCGGCGGCTCCAACCTCACCCGACAAGCGATCACCAAACACCTCCGCGTCCTCGAGAGTGTAGGCATCGTACGCTGCGGCCGCTCCGGTCGCGAAAGCCTCTTCGAACTAGACCCCGAACCAATCGAATCCATCAAGCAATACCTGAACCAAGTCTCCCAACAATGGGACCAAGCCCTCTCCAGACTAAAGTCCTTCATCGAAGACTAAAGCCAATATCAGCATCGATTTACCTTCCATCACACAGATCTTTTGGTTTACCCTTCACTCCACGATGCGAAAACTCCTGGCTGCCCTTGCTCTATTTGTATGGACCCCTCTCTGCCTTTTGGGTGAATCGACTGATCACTGGGTTGAAGTTCACAGTACGCACTTCATTGTCCTGACCGACTCCAACGAAAAACAGGCTCGCCGCATCACCCTGCAATTCGAGCAGATGCGCTCGGTCTTTCACACCCTTCTCCCCACCGCCACCGCAGACGCAGGTTCGCCCATCATCGTCCTTGCGTTCAAAGACAGGAAAGGCTTCCAATCCATAGAACCCGAGGCCTACCTCGCAAAAAACCAGCTCGATCTCGCTGGCCTCTTCCTCCGTGCTCCAGATAAGCACTACATCTTGCTACGCCTCGACGCTCAGGGAGAGCATCCCTTCTCCACCGTCTATCACGAGTACACCCACCTCATGATGGGCAAGGCTACCTGGGTGCCTCTCTGGCTCAACGAAGGCCTCGCCGAGTTCTACCAGAACACCGATATCCACGAGAAAGAGGTGCTGCTCGGCGAACCCAGCTCCGATGACATTCTCTACCTCCGCCAGAATCGCTTGCTCCCGCTTACAACCCTCTTCAGCGTCGATTACACCTCACCGTATTATCACGATGAACAAAAAGGCTCAGTCTTCTACGCCGAATCCTGGGCGCTCACACACTACATCATGGTTACTGACCGTGAGAAGAACGCCGACCGCATCGGCGACTATGCAAAATTGCTCGTACAGCACGAAGATCCAGTCACCGCAGCACAACATGCATTCGGTGATCTGAAGCAACTCCAGAAATCTCTGGACAACTACGTGGAGCAGGGCAGCTTCAAAATGTTTCGGATGAATACAGCAATCACGGCCGACCAATCTTCCTTTCAAGTCCGGTTCGTACCGAAGCCCGAGGTCGATGCGATCCGTGCTGACGTTCTCGTCGATAACGGGCGCACCAAAGATGCACAAGCATTGCTCGATAACACTCTGCGAGATGACCCGAAAAACGCCCTCGCTCATGAAGTGATGGGCTCTCTCAAGTTCCGCGAAGGTGACATTGCCAGCGCCAGGAAGTGGTATGGCGAAGCCATTCAGCTTGACTCACAGAGCTATCTCGCCCACTATTACTACGCAACGATGTCCATGCAAGGCAGCAACAGCGAGCAAGATGCGGCCATCGAATCCAGCCTGCGCGCTTCCATCAGACTCAACCCAGCGTTCGCGCCCGCATACGATGCACTCGCCATGTTCTACGCCTTCCACCAGCAGAAGTTCAGGGAAGCCCACATCCTCAATGTGCAGGCAGTAGAGCTCGAGCCAGAAAACCTGGACTACCGCATCAACACCGCCACCGTCCTCTCCATGGAGCAGCAGTATCCCGGCGCTCTAGGCGTGTTGAAGGCTGCGAAGCGCGTCGCGAAAACTCCCGACGAGATAGCACAGCTTCAAACCCGCATTGAGCAGTTGCAGAAATTTCAGGCCGCAGCGGACCATGCGCACACGGTAAATGCCGAAAACGCAGCACAGGTGACCATCAAGCAGACAACCTCGCTCCAACCCCAGACCGGCGACACGAGTGTGACCGGCACCGGAAAAACGGTTGTCTTTAAGAAGGTCGATGGAAAGATGATCGGCACTACGGAAGCCGCTCCAAAGTACCCGGCAGAGGACTCAACCGGCCCGAGGCATACGATTACAGGAGTTATCCGCGGCGTACAGTGTTCCTACCCTGCCGTCATCGCACTCAGCATCGAGCAGGCCGGCAAAGCTATCTCGCTCTACAACAATAACTTCTACAAAATCGACTTCACTCTAGGCAATTACACCTCAAATGATGAGATCAAACCCTGCACTGATATCGAAGGCATGAAGGCTAGCGTGAAATATGCGGAGATATCAGCACCCAATGTTGCCGGGCAAATCCTCGCCATCGAACTAAATAAGTAACTCTCGCCTTCATCCACCCGCTCTACCCATTTTGGATGAGTGAATGAAGGTGAGATCTCACCCCGCTTGACCCTTTCCCCCGGCATGACCTACCTTTAACTCATGTTGACGCTCCACAAGCTCTGTTGTTGCCGCCGCTCTCAGCTGGCCTGCACAGACGCGCGTCGCACCCGCTAACAAGCGACCTTCCTCCAAGCCCTATCCCACAACCACATAGAAATGAGCACGCCCATGAAGATTCTTGCCGGCATTCTGCTACTGTCCGTCTCTACGTTTGCCCACGCCAAAACCCATATCGACGGAATCTGGCAGGGAGACGCCACCGTCAAGGGCCAGCAAGTCCCTCTCACCCTCCAGATCACTGGCAAGGGCGACAAGCTCCAGGCCGCCCTCCGCAACGGTCCCGAATCGAGCCCCGCAACCAGCGCCGTCCTCACCGGCAACCACCTCGTCCTCACCTTCAACTACTTCGCCCGCACCCTCGACGCCACACTCGACAATGGCACCCTCACCGGAACCTTCGGCAGCACCGCCGCAGGAGCAACCCGCATCCCGGTCCAACTCACCACCGCCACAACCAAAGACCCCAGCGGCAACACACCGCCCTCCATCGACGGTGATTGGGAGGTCGAAGTAAAGAGCGCCAAGGGCGAATCCGCCTGGCAGCTCCGCGTGGAACAAAAAGGAAGCGACCTCCGAGCCGTCATCCAACGCATCGACGGCGACACCGGCTCCCTCTACGGTTCAGGCAAGAGCGGTGAGCCCATCTACAAGGTCTCCCACTTCACCGCCGCCGGTCCCGCCCTCTACAGCTTCGCTCCACAGCCAGATGGCACATTACTACTTAGTAATTTACTAAATGATAAACAGACCAACCTGGTCGCTCACCGCCCCGCCGAGGCCCGCAAGCAAAACCTTCCCGCTCCCACAGACCCCACCCAGCAAACCACCCTCAAGGATCCCACTACGCCCCTCCAGTTCAGCGCGCCTGATCTTAGCGGCAAGCTCGTCTCCAGCAAGGATGTGCAGTTCGACGGCAAGGTCGTCATCGTCGCCGTCGGTGGCTCCTGGTGCCCCAACTGCCACGACGAGGCTCCCTTCCTTGAGAGCCTCTACAAGCAGTTCCACACCCGCGGCCTTGAGATCGTGAACCTCTCCTTCGAAGAAGCCGACCAGCTCAAGGACCCGACCCGCCTGCACGCCTTCATCCAGCGCTACGGCATCACCTACACCGTTCTACTGGCAGGCGAGCCTGAGCAGCTCAACGAGAAGATCACGCAGGCCAACAACCTTAACTGCTGGCCGACCTCTTTCTTCATCGGTCGCGACGGCCGCGTGAAGGAGATTCATGCAGGTTTTGCCGGTCCTGCCAACCCTCCCGCCCACGAAGAGCTGACTAAGAGCGTCACCGCGCTCGTCGAACAGCTTCTCGCCGAGCCGGTCCCGACTCAGAACGCATCGCGCTAAATTGTTCCACGTGGAACATTCTGGGTTCCACGGAATGTTCCACGTGGAACAAAATCAGCTCTTGAAGAAGTTTTTGGCCAGAAAGAATACATTGGCGGGCCGCTCGGCCAGCCGACGCATAAAGTAGGGGTACCACTCCGTGCCGAACGGAATATAGACGCGAACCCCAAAGCCCTGCGCCGCCAGCTTCCGTTGCAGGTCGCGGCGAATTCCGTAAAGCATCTGGAATTCGAACGCGCTCTTCGCGATTCCCTGATCTTTTACGAATCGGCAGATCTCTTTGACGATCGCTTCATCGTGCGTGGCCATGCCGCAGAAGACGGGTGAGGCGATCATGCGTTTCGCCAGCTTGAGATAGTTCGCATCGACATCGGACTTCTCCGGAAACGCTACCGCCGGGCCTTCTTTATAGGCTCCCTTGCAGAGACGGATACGGATTCCCTGCCCTAACATACGCTCAGCATCGGCCTCGGTGCGGTAGAGATAGGATTGCAGGACAGCACCTACGCGCCCACGCGCGCGCGCGTTAATAGATTCGACCATTACGAGGGTGGCCTCGGTGAGTTCGCTGCCCTCCATGTCGACGCGAACGAAGCTGTCGGCGGCGGCGGCGTGAGCGACGATCTCATCCATAATGCGTTCCGCCAGGGTGGGGTCGAAGTCCATGCCCATCTGGGTGAGCTTGGCGCTGACGTTGGCGTTCAAGCCGCGGGCCTGGATTGCGTCGAGGAGCTCGTGATAGATCTGCGCCGAGGCGCGTGCCTGAGACTCGGTGGTGACGCTTTCGCCGAGTGAGTCGAGGGAGACGGCGATGCCTTCGCGGTTGACGGCTTCACAGGCGTGGAGGGCGTCCTCGACAGACATACCGGCGACGAAGCGGCCCGACAGCTTTCGCCCTAAAGAGGAGCGCTCGGAGAAGGAGCGCATGGTTTTGTTTCTTGAGAGGGCGATAAAGGCTGAACGCAACAAATATTGACTCCGGAGCTTTGCTTGACTTCAGTTACTTAGCATAGAGATTTGTTGGGTTTGAGGCTATCTCTTGAATTCTTCAGTGGCGGGTCAGTTTCTGAATAGTTGCCCCCAGAACTCGTAGAGCAGGTTGGCGTCGTGCTCCATGAGTGACTCGGCCTGTGGGCGCCAGCCGAGGGTCAAAGCGCTGCTGTTGGGTAAACACAAAGTCCTGTTGTTGGTGCAAATGACCTTCTAGGTAGCTTTGGTTGGTGTCGTTTCGACCGCCGCGGCTCCGTAGCGAAGGCCATCCACCAGCAGTGCGACCATTCTGCGCGCGTAGGCGGGTTCTTTCTCGTGAGATACCCGGCACAAATTGGCGACAGCATGCAACAACTCTTCGGCATCCATGCCTGGCCGTACCGCTCCCGCTGCAACTGCGGCATCCATTAGGGACTTCAGCGCGGGAAGCAGGCGCGTGTTGAAAAGACCCGGAAGAGCGCTGTAGGCTGGATCACCGGAATGCAAGGCTGCTGCGAGCCCGCGCTTGGTGGCAATGAAATCCACGAAACGTTGCATCCAACGAGCCAATGCTTCACCTGGCTCATACCGGCTTGCCAGTTCAGAGGCAGCATCCGCGCAGGCATCGACCCGACTCTGAAACACCGCTTTGATGAGATCGGATCGCTGCGGGAAATGACGGTACACCGTCCCCAAGCCGACACCTGCCCGTTCCGCTATCGCGCGGACCGGTGCGTCCACCCCTGATTCTTGAAAGATCTCCTCAGCCGCCTTCAGGAGTGAACCCATCTTGCGCTGTGCATCAGCACGCATGGGGCGAGCCTTTGAGTCTTCAGGCTTCTTCACATCATCGGTTTTTGCGAAAGGTTTGATCATGTCGCCTTGCAATCGGAACCATGTTCCGCTTATTATATGGAACATGGTTCCGGTAACTTTCTGAGCATATCAGGAGTCGGACCGCGCACCAAGGAGGACATCAACATGCAAAACAAACCTGTCGCGTTGGTCACTGGAGCGAATCAAGGAATTGGCTTTCAGATCGCTAAGGATCACCGGGATTTATCAAGACGAACTTCAACAATGGGGGTACCGGAACGGTAGAGGAAGGGGCTCGCGAGCCGGTGCGCCTCGCTCTGCTTGGACCGGACGGCCCGACAGGCACGTTCACGCGCTGGGAAACCGACACCATCCCTTGGTAAGCGGTGGAATCGCCGACAGATCGAAATCACAAAAGGAGAAGCACATGTTGCAGAAAGTTTGGTTCATTACAGGCACTTCCAGGGGCTTCGGACGTGTTTGGGCCGAAGCCGCGCTTAACCGTGGCGACAAGGTTGCAGCTACAGCTCGTACGTTGGAAAGCATCGCCGATCTCAAGGAGAAACATGGCGCAAACGTACTCACGTTAGAACTCGATGTGACCCGGCCCGATCAGGTTAAGACGGCCGTGGCGCAAGCCCACGCTTACTTCGGCAGGCTTGACGTCGTTCTCAACAATGCAGGTTATCCCCTGATCGCCACGATTGAAGAAGCAAGCGCGGAGGATGTTCGCGCACTCTACGAGACCAACATCGTCGGTACCCTCTCCGTCATTCAGGCTGCACTGCCGTTGCTGCGGGAGCAAGGCAGCGGTCACATCATCGGTATCTCAAGCACTCTCGGTCATGTGACAATGCCGCTGATCGGCTTGTACTGTTCGTCCAAATGGGCGTTTGAAGCGATCCACGAAAGCCTCGCTATGGAGGTAAAGCCTTTCGGCATCAAGGTGTCGATCGTAGAGCCGGGCGCCTATGCCACCGAGTTCGGTGGCCCGGCGTCTGGGAAATTTGCCGCGGGACTCGACATCTACGGAGACCTGAAGGCGCAGGTGTTCGAGGGGATGAAGACCATGCAACGAGGCGATCCAAAAGCCACGCCCGATGCTATGTTCAAGCTGGTCGATGCGGAGAACCCGCCGCTGCGCTTGTTTCTTGGGAGCCACAATCTGCCACAGGTACGGGCAGCCTACGCTGAACGGCTCGCAGGATGGGAGGCTTGGCAGGTCGTAGCAGAGTCGGCTCAGGGCACCTCAAAGGGTTAAAGCCTCACCGAGACGATCCCGACCAGGCGCATCACGCAAGCCTGCTCGGGATAGCTCCTCCCAAGTTAATTATGCTGACCAAACTTGGGGTTCTCAACGAGTGGATTATCGCCAATGCACTCAGTGAGAACTCCTGACATACACTCGCCCAGTAGCAAATTGAGGGAGAATCACGGGCTATTCGGAAGTTGACCCACCAGGAATTTTCCGAGGTTGCTCCTACCATTTCAGGCGTGCTCGTATGGTGACGCAACAGAAACAACCGCAGGTCCTTCGGCTGCGCCCTTCGACAAGCTCAGGGCTCCGCTCAGGATGACAGTGTTTGCAGGGTTTGAGGAAAGAACAAACAACGACAAAAACAACCGCAGGTCCGAGAGGATCACTCAGAGAAGTGTTTGGGTTTGCCCAACCGCATATTGAACCCAACCAATGGACCGCAGACATTGATTCCGTTGTCGTCATATTTGGGTTCGGATAAATAGGCATTGGAGACGTGCATGTAGGTGGCGCCGACCTCCATGCTCCAGCGGCCGTCAAAGTTGTACCGCACGCCGGAGCCGACCATGAGGGTGAAGGTGAAGTCCTGCCCCTGTGCGTAGGGATTGCCATGTGGTTCCTGCGCGTCGATGAACCCGGCACCCATGCGTCCCTCAAAGTAGGGAGCAACTTTCCAGTTGCGCTGGACAAAATTACGCCGGAACCCCAGGTCGAAGGCGCCGTATGCCTTTTCAGGTCCTCTGGGAATTGCAGTCAAGGACAGGGTGGCGGTTAGGTCGGTGTTGCCACGCAGAATCCAGGGACCTCTTACTGCGCCCATCTGCCAGCGGAGCGAAGGGAAGATGGGGACGAGGGTGTAATGAAGGGGGTTTCGGGAGTAGTCGCCACCTGTAAAAACATCGAAGATAAAGGGGAGATTGATGGGAAGCCCTCCCGTCTCCAATGAGAATTCGAGTTTGTTTCTGTAATAGACATCTGCGTTGAAATCGGGCGGCTTCGAAAGATAGGAGACCTGATCCGAGGATCTGCTTGCCAGATCCTGGCCCATGGATCGGGTGGCCGGCATGAGGCATGCAAGAAGGACGCAGAGAGAGAAGAACTTTAGATTTTGTTTGATCATATGTCGCCGTGTAAAGCAATTGCCGAAGAGAGTTGTTGTCAAGCAAAACTGGAAATCACAAACAGTTGCTGTTTCCTCTGCGTGTGAGGGGAGAATGGCTTTCGAGAGTACAGACGGTGGCAAGAACACGAGTTTCGACGATGCCGTGTAGCGGGCAAAGTTAGATTTTTCTTCGTTCTCCTTTGCCCACAGCTGATCTACGACCACCCATGTGCCCTTTATAACGAAGGCTCAAGATACAGATATAGGGACAAGTTATTTCTGGAGAACGATAGACCAGACGGGATCACTCAAGCAACGAGAAAATGCACGTGCTTCGATCAGGCGGCTATGGCTTGCTCAGGATGGCAATTTTTAGTAGAGCTGGAAAAGAATGAAACGGCAAAGGCAGATCCAGCTTGCCTTAGTGGGGGAGCTCGCTGACGGCGGGTTTGGTGCCGTGCTCTACCGGGGCGGTCACCATCTTGCTGGTGTCCTTCATGGCGGCGATGTCCTTGTCGTAGCGGCCTGCGATGGAGTTTCCGCGGATGACGGCCATCTCTTCGAGCATCTTCATGCCGTCCTTCAGATAGCTCATGCGGCTGCGCTCGTCGTGGCCCCAGGTGACGGGGACTTCGACGACACTGTAGCGCAGTTTGCGGGCGATGAAGAGAATCTCCGGGTCGAAGCCCCAGCGTTCGATTCGCTGTAGCCGGAAGATGACCTGCGCGGCGGGGCGCTTGAATGCTTTGAAGCCGCACTGGGTGTCCTTGAAGGGGAGGCCCATGACGGTGCGGGTGATCCAGTTGAAACAGCGTCCGAAGAACTGGCGATAGAGGGGCTGGTGGATGGTCTGGCGGGTGCGGTCCATCCAGCGCGAACCGATGGCGACGTCCGCTCCGGCTTCGAGGGCCGCGAGTAGCCGATCTGCTTCCTCCATGGGGGCGGAGAGGTCGGCGTCGGTGAACATGACGATGTCGCCCGCTGCCTGCAGCAGGCCGTTGCGGACCGAGTATCCTTTGCCACGATTTCCTGGGTTCTGGATGAGGTGAAGGCGGGGGTGCAACTCCATCCAGCGTTTGACGATGGCTGGCGTGTCATCGCGGGAGCCGTCATCGACTACCAGCACTTCGGCGTCCCAGTCCTGTGTCTCCACGCACTGCATGACTCGCTCGAGCGTGGATTCGATACGTGCGCTTTCGTTGTATGCCGGAATGACGATGCTCAACTGCGGATGTGCCATGACGTGCCTAAACCTTTAATCCTGGGTAAATTGTCCCTAGACCGCACATAATCATACGTCAAGGATTGGATGATCGGCCAGCGCCGAAGTCGCAATCTGAGAGGACAATCCAGATATAGACGACTGAGAGGGGGAATTAGCCGCGAAAAACTTCTCCTATCGGCAAAATGATTTCGTCTGGAGCTTGATCGTCGCGGCCCTGATAGACTCCTGCCATGCCGGAAGATGTTTCGCCACCTCCACCGCCCTATGTTGCACCGAGCTATCCGGCTCCGTACGTGCCGCCTCGCCGCAGGTCCGCCTGGTTTTATATCGGCACGATTGGCGGGTCGTTCGCGGTGATTGCGCTGGTGCTGACGGGCATTATCTGGGGGACGACGCGGTCGTCCGGATGGAGCCCGTTCGGTTCGGACGAGATCGCGGTGATCGACGTGACTGGGATGATCCTGACGGCAGATAAGATCGATGCGCAGCTACGTGCGTATGCCGATGACGACTCGGTGAAGGCGATTATTCTGCATATCGATTCCCCTGGCGGGGCTGCGTCGCCTTCGCAGGAGATTTATCACGAGATCGAGCGGCTGCGGCAGGAGAAGCATACGAAGATTGTGGCGTCAGTCGACTCGGTGGGAGCCTCGGGAGCGTACTACATTGCCTCGGCGTGCGACCGGGTCTATGCGAACCAGGCGTCGGTGGTGGGGTCGATTGGGGTGGTGATGGAGTGGACTAACTACGGCGACTTGATGCGGTGGGCGAAGCTGAAGAGCGTGGATATTCATGCGGGGGAGTTGAAGACGGCGGGTGATCCGTCGCGAGATATGACGCCAAAGGAGCAGGCGTACTTCCAGTCGCTGGTAGACAACATGTATAGCCAGTTCGTCCATGACGTGGCGGTAGGGCGGCATACGACGGAGGACAAGATCAAGCCGCTGGCGACGGGTCAGGTGTGGACCGGGCAGCAGGCACTACCGCTTGGTCTGATCGACAAGGAGGGCGGTCTGCGCGTGGCATTGATGGATACGGCGAAGGAGGTGGGCATCTCGGGCGAGCCGACGGTTGTGAGTCCGGCAAAGGAGGAGCGTGGCCTGCTCTCGATGCTGCTTTCGGGCGGGGAGGACCTGTTTCCGAACCCCGGCAAGCTGCTGGAGCATGCTCCGGGGTTCTATTTTCTGTGGAAGTAGGAGTGTTTACAACAATTTTGGCGCGTCGGCTTCGGATTGGCGTGCATCACATTACAATCGTGTTTAGATTCCGGTGGGCCACCGACGGCCATCCTCACCTCCCAGGGGAGCATTGTTCATGACCAAAGCAGATCTCGTCGATAGAGTGACCTCGCTCGGCGACCTTACGCGCCGCGATGGCGAAGTCATCGTCGACACACTCTTCGATTCCGTGATCGGCGCGCTGAAGTCTGGCGACAAGATCGAGATTCGCGGCTTCGGCAGCTTCCGCACACGGCAGCGCAAGGCCCGTACCGGGCGCAATCCGAAGACCGGCGACAAGGTCGAGGTGCCGGCGAAGCGGGTTCCCTTCTTCAAGCCGTCCAAGGAGCTTCGCGACTCGGTCAACCCGAAGGAAGTGAAGGGGAAGTCACACACTGTGACGCAGCCCATCGATCCGCATCATCCACCGGCGATGTAACTCGCAGGCTTCTCCGTTCCTGTGACACGATTCCGACCCTAAGGAGCCCTGTGCCCCACAGACGAGCAGCTCTCACGCTGGTTGCCAGCATTCTTTCTTCCGGAGTTCTGTTTGCGCAGCCTGCTGTGCAGTCGAGCCGTCCGTCGATGGATCGCGACCTGATGGAGATCGATGTTCCTCGGCTTCATGCGCTGTATGCGGCACACCGGTATACGGTGATGCAGGTGACACAGTGGTATCTCGACCGGATCGCTCGCTATAACCCAACGTACAAGCCCGTGGTGCATGTAGATGCAGCGGGAGCTCTGGCAGCGGCGGCGCGCGAGGATGCAGGTAAGGGGAGGCACGGGGCGCTGTGGGGCGTGCCGATCCTCATCAAGGACAACACATGTATTGCGGGCATCGTGACGAGCGATGGCTGGGGGCAGTTCAACATACCGGGCAAGGAGTTCGTCCCGACGACGGATGCTACGGTCGTCAAACGGTTCCGGGAGGCAGGGGCGATCCTGCTGGGACATACGAATATGCCGGACTTTGCGGCGAGCGATACGAACTTCAGCTCGGCGGGGGGACGGACGGGAAATGCTTACAACGTGCGCTACTCGCCGGGTGGGTCGTCGGGCGGAACGGCTACGGCGGTTGCGGTGAATATGGCGGTGTTCGGCCAGGGAACGGATACGGCGAACTCGGTGCGGATTCCTTCGTCGGCAGACTCGCTGGTGGGGATGCTGCCGACTCGAGGGCTGGTAAGTATTGCGGGGATTGCTCCGCTTAACTGGCTGCTGGATAACACCGGGCCTCTGGCGCGGGATGTGACCGACGCCGCCATCGCACTGGATGTGATGGCGGGTGAGGATCCGCAGGACTTTCGGACGGCAGGCAGTCGCAAGAAGGCCCAGCGAAGACCATATACCGCTTATCTGAAACGGGGGGCTCTGAAGGGGAAACGGTTTGGGGTTCCGGCGTTTATTTTGAACCCGGCTGCCGCGGATCAGGATGAGAATCCACTGATGGCTGCGGAGACACGGGCGGCGTTTTTGAAGGCACTTGATCAGATGCGGGCGGCGGGAGCGACGATTGTGCTGGATGATCGGATGCTTTCGGCGGAGTTTCCGAAGATGGTGGCGGCAATCGATACGCATCCGTATCGCGCCGAGGGGATGCTGGCTTATCTGCGGGAGTTTGGGCCTGCGCTGTACAAGACTCCGGCACAGTTCAAGGCTGTTACCGGGGTGGAGATTCCTGCGATGCTGCTTGGAGAGGGTGGGACGAATGCTGTTCCGCAACGAACGCTTGAGGGCGATCCGGCGCGGGATGCTACGTTTTTTGCTCCGCAGCAGAGGGCTCTGGATCAGTACGATGCTGCGTTGGCGCAGTTTCACCTGGACGGGTTTGTCTATCCGGCGTTGCAGATGCCTCCTAACGATGAGACGCCGAAGCCGGGTGCGCCTCGGAGCCGGGGTCCGCATAGTGCGACTGGATGGGTGAACCGCATTGGGGTTCCGGCGATCGTGCTGCCGGGAGGATTCTATGCAAATGGGATTCCGTTTGGGATCGAGATCTCCGCGGCGCGGTGGCGGGATGGTGATCTGTTGGGGTATGGGTTTGCGTATGAGCAGGCTACGCATAACCGGCGGATTCCGGTGCTGAATACGGATGGGGCTCCGCAGTAAAAACTAGCAACGGCAAGGGCTACCGCAGGTCCTTCGGCTGCGGCTTCGCCTCCGCTCAGGATGACAGTTTTTGGGAGCGATTGGGAGTGGTGGTTTAGGGTTCTGCGATTCCGATGACGCTCATCATGCGACCGGTGATGCCCAGATCGATGCGATGGGAGAAGTATTTCCGCTCGCCGGAGGAGGTGCGGGCGCAGCCGGTGCACTCGGCGACAACGGCGATTTGGTTGGAGGGGATGCCGGAGTCGGCGAGCTGGCGGCGGTTTGCCTCCCAGAGGTCGAGGCGGTTCTCGTGGAAGAGGCTGGGTGCGTAGGAGAAGCGGGCGGTGAAGGCTTCGCGTAGCTCGTCGCCGACGGTGTAGCAGCAGGAGCCGATGGATGGGCCCACGGCGGCGAAGAGGTCTTCGGGGAGTGAGTGGTACTCCTGCCGCATGATGGCGATGCCCTGTTCTACGATACCGGCTGCTGTGCCGCGCCAGCCGGCGTGGAAGACGGCCACGGTGTGACGCTGGGAGTCCAACAGCATGACAGGGACGCAGTCGGCGGTCTGGATGCCGAGGAAGGTGTTCGGCAGGCTGGTCATGAGGCCGTCACCTTCAAGGATGGCGCGGCCTTCGGTGGTCTCGAAGGGGCCGTCTTTGCTGCGGATGATATGGGTCTCCGCCGAATGGATCTGGCGGAGGGCGATGGCTCGCTGGCCGGGGAGACCGCTGATCTCATCCAAGAGACGGAGGCGGTTCTCCGCGACGAGCACCGGATCGTCCTCCTTCGTCCAGCCGAGGTTGAGGGAATGGCCGCCGTAGATGGTCGAGACGCCACCTACGCGAGTACTAAAGCCGTGCCGCAGCCAGGAGAAACGCTCCCAACCGGGAATCCTTACGCAATCCAACGTTGACCCCTTTCAATTTCCACAGAGAAACAGCCTGTCGATGTTCCTTCCTGTGATCCTGCGCATCTATTCCACCAGTAAACTAACTGGGTAAAAGCTATATCGCCTTTACCCAGTAACGTTTTCGGTTGCAGCACGTCTTAGCCAAAGTGATGCTGGGCAAGCATTAAGACCAGAGAGATTGACCTCAGCATTCCATATTTGCGCTACAATTTGCACCTGACCGAGCGGTCGGTACGATACCGCTCCTGTGTCCTTTGAGAGTACATGTGAACCCATCCACCTCCCAGTTTCTCCGTTCGCGAATCGGTAAAGTATGCGTTGCAATCGTCGGCACCACGGCTGCCGAGATGATCGAAAAGGCGACGGCGGTCGTCAAAGAGACCCCGTTTCTTGAGTTTCGGCTGGATTATCTCGAAAAGCCGGCCCTTGCGCTGCCGAAGTTCAAGCAGTTTTTTGCGGACAATACGGCCGCTATCGCCATTGCGACCTGTCGCCGGGCGGCAAATGACGGGAAGTTTGCCGGAGCCGTCGCCGCCGAAGTCGAGATTCTGAGCAAGGCCGCTGGCGTTGGCTTTCATATCCTCGACCTCGAGATCGAGTCCGCTGAGTCGCTGAAGAAGGGTGAGTTGCAGAAGCTGCGCGAGGCAGGGGCGGCGCTGCTGGTCAGCCACCATGACTTCCAGTCGACGAAGGATCTGGACAAGGTCTTTACACGGATTGAAGCCTTCCAGCCGGACTTCGTGAAGATCGTCCCGACGGCCAAGACGCTGAGCGACAATGTGACGCTGATCCGCTTCCTGGAGAAGATGAGTGATCACACGAATATCGTGGGCATCGCCATGGGTGATGCAGGGATCATCTCGCGGGTATTGGGGCTGCGAGCTGGGGGAGCGTTTACCTTTGCCGCCGCGAACTTGACCGAAGCGACGGGACCAGGGCAGATCGACGCGCGTACGCTGATCGATACGTACCGGATCGACCATATCGACGCCGCAACGAAGGTTTATGGAGTGGCTGGAAACCCGGTGAAGAGCTCGCTGTCGCCGGTGATGCTGAACACGGCGTTTCGCCGCGAGACGGTGAATGCGGTCTATCTTGCGCTTCAGACGACCAAGCTACCTGACCTGCTGAAGCTGGTGCATGAGATCCCGCTCCAGGGGTTGAGCGTGACGATGCCCTTCAAGCAGGAGATTATGGCGCATCTCGAAAAGACCGATCCTCTTTCTACCAAGATCGGCGCTTGTAATACGATCCTTCGGGCTCCGGATGGCAAGTTGTACGGGTTCAATACAGATGTGGCGGGGATTGTGGGGCCGCTCGAGAAGCGACTGTCGTTGCGGGGCGCAAAGGTGCTGGTGCTGGGAGCGGGCGGTGCGGCGCGGGCAGCGGTCTTCGGGCTGCGCGACAAGGGTTCGGAGGTGTTCATACTGAACCGGACGCCGGAGACGGCGCAGAAGCTGGCGCGGCAGGCGGGGGCGAAGACGATCAAGAAGGATGCGCTGGCCAAGACGAACTTCGACGTGATCGTCAATGCGACCTCGGTGGGCATGGCAGGGCAGAAGGCAGCTCCGCTGCTCGAAGCGAAGGATATGAACGCCAGGCTGGTCTTCGACCTGGTCTACAACCCGCTGGAGACTCCTCTACTACGGCTGGCGCGGCAGAAGAATATCCCGATCATTACCGGGGTGGAGATGTTCGTGCAGCAAGGGGCGCGGCAGTTCGAGATATGGACGGGCAAGCCGGCTCCAGAGGAGGAGATGCTGCGAGTGGTGCTGCATGCGCTGAAGCAGCAGGCCGAAGCGGCGGTGGTTCCTGCTCCTGCGGAGAAGCCAAAAGCCAAGGCGAAGACGAAGTAGCGAGCCCCGTTACTCCGCTCGATTAATTGCAAAGAGAAACCCGGCCTGAGCCGGGTTTTCTTTTGATTGCAAGGTTAGTGTGATTCGGTTAGGCGCTCTTGCCTTCGGCTGAGGCCAGCTTCTCTTCGGCTTCGCGGCGCAGGGCATTAGCGTCGTCGTACTTCTGCCCGTCGTCACCGGCTTCGGTCCAAAGCTTGTCGCTCTGCTGAAGTTGCTGCTCTGCCTCACTGCGGTTGATCTCTGTAGGTTTCAGCGCAGTCTCGGCGAGGATGGTGACTCGCTCAGGGAGTACCTCGACGAAGCCCCAGGCGACGAAGAACTTTTGGTCGCCGGAGGTGCCTCCGTGGAGACGAACCTCGCCTGCGCCCAACTCCGCAAGAAGCGGTGCTGCGCCGTAGAGCGCCTCGAGATAGCCGGACATGGATGGCAGCTCGACTGCATCTGCCGTCGCGTCCAGAAGGACGCGATCCGGCGTGACCAGCCGGACCGCCAATTGTCCCGAGTTGTTCGAAGTCTCTGCCATGGTTATGCCGTCTGCTTCATCTTCTCGGCTGCTGCCAGCACGTCTTCGATGCCGCCCTTGAGATAGAACGCCTGCTCAGGGATCGCATCGTGCTTGCCTTCGATGATCTCCTTGAAGCTGCGGACCGTGTCCTCGACCTTGACGTAGGCGCCGGGGATGCCGGTGAAGATCTCAGCGACATGGAAGGGCTGCGAGAGGAAACGCTGCACCTTGCGGGCGCGGGCGACGGTGATCTTATCCTCTTCGGAGAGCTCGTCGATACCGAGGATGGCGATGATGTCCTGCAGGTCCTTGTAGCGCTGCAGAATCTTCTTCACGCCCTGGGCGACGTCGTAGTGCTCCTGCCCGACAACACGCGGCGAAAGAATGCGCGAGGTCGAGGCGAGGGGATCGACGGCGGGATAGATACCAAGCTCGGACAACGGACGCGAAAGCACGGTCGTTGCGTCGAGGTGGGCAAAGGTCGTCGCCGGAGCAGGGTCGGTCAAGTCGTCGGCAGGAACGTAGACGGCCTGGACCGAGGTGATCGAGCCCTTCTTGGTCGAGGTGATGCGCTCCTGCAGCTCGCCCATTTCGGTGGCGAGGTTCGGCTGGTAACCGACAGCGGAAGGCATACGGCCGAGCAGCGTGGAGACCTCGGAACCGGCCTGCGTGAAGCGGAAGATGTTGTCGATGAAGAGCAGCGTGTCCGCACCCTCTTCGTCGCGGAAGTGCTCGGCGACGGTGAGGCCGGTGAGGGCGACGCGGAGACGGGCCCCTGGGGGCTCGGTCATCTGGCCGTAGATCAGCGCGGCTTTGCTCTTGTTGAAGTCGTTGATGTCGATGACGCCCGACTCCTGGAACTCGTGCCAGAGGTCGTTGCCCTCGCGGGTACGCTCGCCGACTCCGGCGAAGACCGAGAAGCCGCCGTGCTGGCTGGCGACGTTGTTGATCAGCTCCTGAATGACGACGGTCTTGCCGACGCCGGCGCCGCCGAACAGGCCGATCTTACCGCCCTTAAGGAAGGGCTGGATGAGGTCGATGACCTTGATGCCGGTCTCGAACATCTCTTCCGAGGTGGACTGCTCGTCGAACGCGGGAGCCTGCCGGTGAATCGGCATATGCTTCTTGGCGTTGACAGGACCGAGCTCGTCTACGGGCTCGCCGAGGACGTTGAGCACGCGGCCAAGGGTCTCGCGGCCGACAGGAACGGTGATGCCCGCGCCGGTATCGATCGCCTTCATGCCACGAACCATGCCCTCAGTGGCGACCATGGCGATGCAACGCACACGTCCCTCGCCCAGGTGCTGCTGCACCTCGACGACGACGTTGAGCGGGGTCGGGACGGTGAAGCCGTCGCTGACGATGCGCAGCGCCTGGAAGATAGGCGGCATGTGCGACTCTTCGAACTGAACGTCAACGGCCGGGCCGCTGATCGAAATCACTTTTCCAATATTCTCTGCCATAGGTCTCTTGTCTCTTCTGTGCGCCTCTCTGGTTAGAGAGCGGCGGCACCGCTCACAATCTCGATAATCTCCTTGGTAATTGCCGCCTGCCGGACCCGGTTCATGGTCAGGCTCAGCGAGTCGATCAGGTCACCGGCGTTCTTGGTGGCTGCATCGGTCGCTGTCATGCGCGCCGCATGTTCCGCCGCGACGCTCTCGAGCAGCGCGTGGAAGATCTGCGTCGTGACGTAGCGTGGCATCAGGTGGCGGAACAGTCTTTCGGGGTCCTGGTCGAAGAGGTAATCGACTTCGGCGGTTCCGAACTTCTTGGACTCAGCCTCGATGACGGACTCTTCGGGCTCGTTGATGCTGACACCGGAGGTCTGCGCCGCGTGGGCTGCGGCTTCCCGCTGCTCCTCGGTCATCTCCTCGGCCACCGTAATCTCATGCGATCCGAGCTTGCGGATGGGCAACAGCTTCTCGACGACGACGCGCTGCGAGATGACAGACTTGAACTCGTTGTAAACGATATAGACCGCATCGATCTCAGCTCGCTCGTAGCGCTCGATGATCGAGTGACTCATCTTCGAGACTGCCTCGAACTCGGCCTTGAGGAGCAGGTCCTGATGCTCGGCTGTTACTTCGACCTTCGCAGCACGATGCCGGATGGTGCCGAAATGGGTCGAGAGCTCGTTGTCGTAGTGCTCTTCCGTCTTCTCGTAGTTGGCAGCAGGCACGCGCTTTTTGTAGAGCGCGATGGCCTTCTTGCCGACAGGTTCGAGATCGACGCTCTGGCCTACTGCGACGCGTGCGTCGATGAACTTCTGCGCGGCCTTGCCGATGTTGGAGTTGAAGCCGCCAGCGAAGCCCTTGTCGCCCGCGATGACGATGACGAGGACATTCTTCTCCTCGCGCTCGACGAGCAGCGGGTGCATGATGTCGCCGGTCTGCTCGTTGTAGAGGTCGGTGCGGCGCACCAGCGATTCAAGCACGTTGGACAGCATCTGCGCGTAGGGACGCGCCAGCATCGCGCGCTCCTGCGCTCTGCGGAGCTTCGCTGCCGAGACCATCTTCATGGCCTTGGTAATCTGCCGCGTGTTCTTCACACTGCGAATGCGGCGCCGTAGATCGAGGACGTTTGCCATGGTTTACTTTGCGGCCACCGCTTGGTTCTTGTCCTTGAGGTTCGCGAGGAAGCTTGCCTTGTACTCTTTGATCGCGGCGGTCAGGCGGCTCTTGATGTCGTCATCGAGTGCCTTCTTGGTCGCGATATCGGTGAGGATCGTGGGCTGCGCGGACTCGAGGTACGGATAGTAGCCGTCTTCGAATGCACGGAGGTCCTTTACTTCAACATCGTCGAGCAGACCGTTAACACCGGCGAAGAGGATCGCTACCTGCTTCTCAGCCGAGAGCGGCTGGAACTGCGGCTGCTTGAGCAGCTCGGTGAGGCGCTGGCCGCGGTTCAACTGCTGCAACGTGACCTTATCGAGATCGGAGCCGAACTGCGAGAAGGCGGCGAGCTCGCGGTACTGGGCGAGATCGAGCTTCAGGGTCGAACCGACCTGCTTGGTGGCCTTGGTCGCGGCCGAGAAACCTACGCGGGATACAGACAAGCCAACGTTGACGGCGGGACGGACGCCCGAGTTGAAGAGGTCGGTCTCGAGGAAGATCTGGCCGTCAGTGATCGAAATCACGTTGGTCGGGATGTAGGCCGAGACGTCGCCTGCCTGGGTCTCGATGATCGGGAGAGCGGTCAAACTGCCCCCGCCGAGTTTGTCGGAGACCTTCGAGCTGCGCTCGAGCAGACGCGAGTGGAGATAGAAGACGTCGCCGGGGTATGCTTCGCGGCCTGGCGGGCGGCGGAGCAGCAGCGAGATCTCGCGGTAGCTGGCGGCGTGCTTCGACAGATCGTCGTAGATGATGAGGGCGTGCTTGCCGTTGTCGCGGAAGTACTCGCCCATCGCGGTTGCAGCGAAGGGAGCGAGGTACTGCATTGGCGCAGGCTCGGAGGCGGTTGCGGCAACGACGATGGTGTACGCCATCGCGCCGTGCTCTTCGAGGGTCTGGACGACGCCTGCAACAGAGGAACGCTTCTGACCGACTGCGCAGTAGATGCAGATCAGGTTGTTCTTCGCCGAGTTGATGATCGTGTCGAGCGCGATGGCGGTCTTGCCGGTTTGGCGGTCGCCGATGAGCAGCTCACGCTGGCCGCGACCGATCGGAATCATCGTGTCGATAGCCTTGATACCGGTGGCCATCGGCTCACGGACCGACTGGCGATCAATGACGCCAGGAGCAAGCCGCTCCACTGGAAGCGTGTGCGGGGTGTCGATGGGGCCCTTGTCGTCGATGGGCTCTCCGAGCGCGTTGACCACGCGGCCGATGAGCGCCTCACCTACGGGGACGGACATGATCTTACCGGTACGCTTGACCTGGTCGCCCTCTTTGATCTCGGTGTAGTCGCCGAGCAGTACGGCGCCGACCTGATCCTCATCGAGGTTCATGGCGAGTCCGGCGATGCCGTGCGGGAACTCGATGAGTTCGCCGGCCATGACCTTATCGAGGCCGTGCACGCGGGCGATACCGTCGCCGAGGGAGATCACGGTTCCGACCTCATCCACCTGGATGCGCTGCTCGTAGTTGTCAATCTGCTGGCGGAGCAGCTCTGTTATCTCGTTTGCGTTGATCTGTGCCATGTCTTTTGTCTTTACCTGAGGTACGAAAACTTATGCTGAATTTCTGAATAGGAATGCAAAAACTTTTTATGCGCTGATCAGCCGTTCCTTCAACTGCTGGAGCTGCGCCCTGACCGAACCATCGTATACGGTTGAACCGATCCGCACGACAGCACCGCCCAACAGCGACGAATCCTGATGATAGCTGGCGCGGACGCGACCGCCAGCGAGCTTTGCTACCTGCGCCTCGAGTGCGGCGCGATCCGCTTCATTCAGAGGGAGCGCACTGGTGATCTCCGCTTCTGCGATACCCGAACCCTCGTCGGCCACCAGAGCATACTCCGCCAGAATCTCGTCCAGCGCAGCGAGGCGGTGATGGTCCATGATGACGGCGATGAAGTTCCGCACCTCGCGGAACATGCCAATGCGGCTGGCGATCGCATCGAGCACCTTGAGCTTCTGCTCTTCGGCGATCGACGGATTCAAAAGGACTTCGTGCAAATCTGAACTGCCCGCGAGCGTGCCAGCAAAGTCCCGCAACTGCTGTTGCGCTGCTACAACATCGAGGCGCTTTGAGGCTACTACTTCAGCAAACGCATGAGCGTAGCGAGGAGCAAATACGGCCATTAGTTCCGCCCTCCCTTGCTATCGTCACTACCGAGGCGCCGTGCAAAGTCCTGTACGAGCAAGCGATCCGTATCGGCAGTAATGACAAGCTTGCGTGCAGCCTGCTCGACTGCGAGCTCCGCCGCATACTGCTGTAACTGACGGCGCGCATGTACAGTTGCCGCGGCAATCTCCTGCTCTGCGGCCGTAAGAATCTTTTGCTTTTCGTCCTCGACCGAGGCCTTGATCTGCTGCTCATCGTACGCGGAGTCTTTCTCAGCCTGCGACCGCATCGCGGCAATCTCCCCATCGAGCTTGCCGAGGCGAGCCTCCACACTGCCGAGGCGGGCATTTGCCTCTTCGGTCGCCGTGCGTGCGTCGACTAGATTCTTCTGGATTGCCTTGCTTCGGCTACGGAAGGTCTTGGGTAGCGTCTTGATCAGGAGCCAGCCGAGGAGGATCGCGAAGATGACAAAGTTGACCACCTCAAACGCCGTCGCCGACTGATCGGGATTCAGACCAAGCTTCGCGCCCAGAGCACGAACCGCAGACGACTTGCGATAAGCCTCGTTCTCGTCTTCTTCCGAAGCATTCTTGTCGGGGGACTGAGCCTCAGGCGTGCTGGCATTATCAGAGACAGCAGCCCTACCACCGAGAGCCGCACCCAGAGCAAAGGCATGACTCGCCGGGGCCAGCAGTACAGTGGCCAGCATCAGGCCGGCAAGCACACTCTTCAACGAAAGATTTCTCACTGCGCCACCTCCGAAGAAGTGACGCCAGCAGGCAATACCGCCCGCAGCACCTGCGCGCTCAACTCCACACTGACGCTCTCAATCTGCTTGCGGGCACCCGCCACACTCTGCTCTACCTCTTGCCGCGCGGCACGTACGCGCTCCTGAGTAGCGTTGCGAGCCTGATCGAGAGCGGCATCGCGCTCGGCGTTCCACAACTTCAGCTTTTGATCGCGAGCCTGGAAGATCTCGGCCTTGGCCGCTCGCAGCTTGCCTTCGTAGACCGCAGTTTCAGCCTCGGCAGCGGAGATCGCTCCACGAGCCTGCTCCACAGCGCCGGAGGTGCGCGCACGGCGCTCGGCCAACACGCGATCCAGCGGGCGGCGGACCAACAGGCCATATGCCGCGACCAGCAGAATGAACAGGATCATCGTCGGCACAGAGCCGAGCACAAGTTCACCAAGTTTATGCAGTATCAGGTCCATGAAAGGGGTTGGCCGAAGCCTTCTCGAAGTCCTTAGAAATCTACCGGTTACAGTAGAGTTACAGCGGTGGCCGAGTCATCACGCACGAAGCCATGCTGGTTTGCGGTACTCCTATTTTTAGCAAAGGCATCTCGCGAGTGTCAAACAGAAGCGGTCGGTATTCGTTCATGTCGTACGGTAATCGCAAATGATTTTCTTTGGGAAAACCGGTTGACATTGCAGACCATCGGCCTAGAATCAAAGGTACACCATGACCCTATGTTCTGGGTCCTACAGACCGCGTGATTTGGGACCCCACCTCCGCTCCCAGTCAGGCGGTCTGTACTATTTAACCCGCTGGCGAAAGACGACAGTTACGAGCTGTGGGGCAGGCTAGATCCCCCCGAAATGCTTAGCCTGGACGCTTGCTCCGCTCGCCGGTGAACTCTACCGCGGCCAGGACTGCACGCTCTTGTGACGAGGCGACAGAATGTGGGGTCGCGGCGGACTCGAATGCCGCGACCGGCCTGGATGTTATCTTTTTCAGCGATACCCAACGGCTGCAGATCTTACGCGCCACTCGGTTCGCGCATAGGTCGTTCGTGAGTCGCGGCGACAGGTACAGGCGAAGCCGCAATCGGAGCGGGACCGCTTGATGGGCGGCTTTCGCTTCGGATATCCGATTTCAACTCGATATGCGCACCGGCGCGTCCGCTAACGACCGTCGAGATAGCATGTTTGAAGATCAACTGCTCCTGACTGTTGTTCTCCAGAAGCACGGAATACTTGTCGAAGGAGCGAATCTTGCCGGTCAGTTTGACACCGCTGACCAGATAGATGGTGATGGGACTTTTATCTTTACGGACCGTATTAAGAAACGTGTCCTGAATATTCTGCGCCGGCTTTGATTCCATAGTGCCGATCTCCTTCTTTTATTGTCGAAATGATCTGGACCTATCTGCTCAGGACGATAGACACAGGGGGAAGGGGCATGACGCCCCAAGTAAGATAGTAAGAAGAATACATCTCTATGACATAGACGCGCATCCGTCGATCTAAGTTTGCCGCGAGATGAGTATCTTTTCGAAGGTACTGCGGAGATTTTTGTGGGACAAAACTGGCGTTCTCCGCAAAACGCCCCTTGCAGTACAAAAAGTGCATTCAGGGTACGATTAATATGTGGCTTCCGATACTGCGCAATCCGCTCCCCTGCCCTCCGTCTCCTCGCAGCCCGTTCCGATGCTCGATTTTTCCCGTCAGTTTTCTGTGATCCGGGAGGAGGTAATGGCTGCGATCGAAGAGGCCTGCGTCTCGCAGCGCTTCATTCTCGGCCCGCAGGTTACCCGGTTTGAGCAGGCTGCCGCGCTCGCGTGCGATGCTCCCCATGCCATCGGCTGCGCGAGCGGCACCGATGCCCTCTGGCTCGCGATGGAAGCCGCGCGGATCGGGCCGGGGGATGTGGTGGTGACGACGCCGTTCAGCTTCTTCGCGACTGTCAGCTCCATTCTGCGTTGTGGGGCGACGCCTGTCCTTGCGGACATCGACCCGGCTACCTTCAATCTTTCGGCGGAGTCCGTTGCCTCCCATCTAGGCTCGGCGGCCGGAGATAAGGTGAAGGCGATCATGCCGGTCCATCTCTACGGCCAGTGCGCGGACTGGGACGCGTTCACCACGCTTCAGCAGGAGCATGGCCTGTTGCTGATCGAAGACGCCGCGCAGGCCTTCGGCGCTACCTGGAATGGTATTCCCGCAGGAGCGCTTGGCGATGCGGCGGCTTTCAGTTTTTATCCCACGAAGAACCTCAGCGCGTTTGGGGACGCGGGCATGCTAACCACCGGCAGCGAAGAGCTCGCCGAACGAGCGACCATGCTGCGCGCACATGGGATGCGGCGGCGGTACTATCACGACGAGGTCGGCTGGAACTCGCGGCTGGACACGATCCAGGCTGCGGTGCTTGAGGTGAAGCTGCGTTATATTGCCCAGTGGAATGAGCAACGCCGCAATCGGGCTGCGCACTACGATCAGCTCTTCCGTGCAGCCGGACTGGTTGGCTCTTCGATTGCCGAGGGCATCGTGCTGCCTATCACCGATCCGCGAGCTCATCACGTCTTCCACCAATACGTGATTCGGGCACCGCGTCGCGATGCATTGCGCCAGTACCTGTCCGAACGGCAGATCGGCACGGAGATCTATTACCCGCTGCCGCTGCATCTACAGGCGAGCGTGGCTGGGCTTGGCTACAAACGGGGAGATTTTCCGCATACGGAACAGGCCTCAGCCGAGGTTCTTGCGCTGCCGATGTATCCGGAACTGCGTGAGGACGAACAGGCGACGGTCGTGGAAACCGTCGCCGCGTTCTATGCCTGAGTTGTGTGACTGGACCGGCTGCTAGTGACGGTGTTTGCCTTTCTTCTTATCTTTCTCCTCGGGTGCTACCGGATGCGCCTCTTCGGGTGAGGTCTCGCCTGGGGCGAGGAGGTGGTGGACGGTATTACCCTCAAGCCGGTAGGTCTTCACGAAGGTCTTGCCGGGAAGTATCTGGCCGGTTACGGGATCGGGGACCACGGGCGCTGAATCCGCCGCGAGTACATGGTAGCGGAAGGCAGGAAGGGCCTGTGCTGCAAGCGGGGTCTTTCCAGCCGGGTCTTTCCGGGTTGTAATCTCGACCGGTAGATAGCCCTCGATGTTCCTTTCGCGGAAGCCGGTCTCATACCGATGCTTCTTCACATTCCAGATGAACAGGCGCGCCTGATCGAAGTCGTAGGGTAGTCCCGCCTTGTAGGGGCTGGTTACGGTGAGGTACTCGGGAATGTTCTTGTCGTCCTGCGGAGCGTCGGGATCGTTCACCTTGGCGACGATATAGGCACCGACGATGCGCTGGCCTTCTGAGTAGCGTGTTAGAGCCTCGGGTACGTCCACATCCATCATCCGGCTCAGCAGCCAGCCGGTGTGGCCTTGGGAGTCGCGCACCAGCCACCAGTCCTCCATCGCCGGTGGAGGCGGAGCGTCGGGAACACCAGCCGGCTTCGCGCCTTCCTTTGCGACCGAAGTTGTGGCGCGGGCCTGTAGCGCAGCGGGAGGCATCGGCTTCACAAGAGTCGCCCGTGTGAGTAGTTGCAACTTCTCGTTTTCCGGCAACCGATAGAGCCGCTCGGTGTCGCGGCCCGGCTTCATGTGCATGTACACCTCGTCCCGTACGACGGCGGAGGCTACCGTGGGATCGCTCTGATGAGTCTTCTTGAGCTCGCTAAAGCCGTCGAAGACATCCTGCGGCGCAACCACCTTCTCATCGATCCAGCCCTGTACGCCCTTCTCCGTCTGGACGCGAAGAAAGCGGCGGCCGTGCTCCAACACCTTGAGCTGTTCGCCGTTCTCCACGGTTGCGGTGCGGTTCGATACGGCGGCTACACGGTCGCGGAGAAAGGTCTCTTTGGCTGTGACATAGACATAGTTGTCCGCGAGCCTGGGGCGAAAGCGGGAGCACCCGCTCATCAGGGTGCAGATCGGCAACAGACACAGGGCCAGTCCGGCGACGCGGAAACTTCGGAGTGAAAGCTCGACACGATGGTGGCGCATACTGCGTACAACGGGGGGCATGGTACGGCGATCCATCCCTCCATAGTACGTTGCAGGCAGGCTCTAGTGGGTTGCTACCACCATGAGGGCGCCGGTTGGGTCGGTTCCGGTCGTTGTGCTCGTCGCCAGGGTCAGCTTGCCCGTGGTCATGCTGTACATGCCCAGATCGGGCGAGCCCCCGTCGGAGGCAGCCAGCACGTAGTCGCCGCTGTTGTCCCGTGCGAGAGAGGTCACGACGCTTCCACTTGTGTAGGGTGATCCCGACAGAGCCGTCAGAATGCCTCCGGTGCCGATTGAGAAGCCGGAGATGGTGCCGTCGGTGCGGTTGGCGGCGTAGACATAATCTCCCGTGCTATCGAGGATCACGTCGTAGGGGCCGTTCCCTGCCGCAAATGGCGACCCTGTTACTTCGGTCAGAGCGCCTCCTGTTCCGATGCTATATACGGCAACGCCGGAGCCCGTACCGCTTCGCGCAATATAGAGGTAGGTTGTTCCGCTATCGACCGCCAACGCATTGTCACTGGTCTTCGTCGAGCCGGTGGCAAGCTTCAGGGGGGTCGCCCCGAGCAATCCAGTTGAGGTCGTAAACGGAAACACCAAATCGCCGCCAGTGCCCAGTGCGACGAAGACATAGCCGCCGCCGGGAGCAACCTTGATCATCTGCGGAACCACTGTTCCGCTAGCCGGAGTGTAGGTTGGCGTCGCCTGCAAGGTCAGCACGCCAGTCGATGTATTAATGGCATATTCATAGATTGTCGTTCCATCGTTGCTGAGCGCGAAGAGCCATTTGCCGTCGGGCGAGACATCCATCGACACCACACCGAGGTCGGTGATGGCGACCGCATTGCTCGAGTTCGCGAGCGTCAGCACTCCGCCGGTACCAATCGCATAGGCGTAGAGATCGACGCCCGCGGAGACGTAGAGGAAGCTGTTGCTGGGTGTTATCACCATCTCCGAGGGAGCAAGAGAAAGCCCATACGGCGATCCGGAGATCTCCGTCAGCGTGCCCGCGCCTGCGCTCGACGTTGAAACAACGTAACCACTGATGGTTTCCGTCGTTGCGTTCGCAACGTAGACGTAGTCCCCTGTCGTGCTCGTGGTTGTAGTGGTCGTCGTCAGGGGCGGGAAGAACCCTCCGCACCCTGTCAACAGCAGCAGCGCACCTGCCAACGCCGCTTCCAGCAACCGGAACCTCTTCTTCTCTGCGTGCATCACTTCGTCCTCTCGTTCCATCTTCTCAGCCCCCGACATAGGACGAATGACTCATCTATAATTCGCGCCATGCCCCCAGAAGGTTTCCGGCGTTTTTCCGTTGCCGCTACTCTCGGTTGTCTGTTTGTTTTCGCATCCGCAGCATACGCGCAACAGATACAAACGTTCGACGCACTTGCCGGGCAAAAGGCACTCCCCATCGGTCGAACTGCGCTCGAATATGATATTCGGGCCGACATGAACTTCCTCGCCGACGATAGCCTGCATGGACGCGGCTCTGCTACCCGCGATGAGCACATCGCCGCACTCTTTGCCGCATCGAAGCTCCAGGCGCTGGGGCTTCAGCCGGGTGGAGATAACGGCACCTTCCTTCAAAAGAGTGCGCTTCCCTCCCCTCTGCCGCTGTACCTGCAACAGCGCCTCTCTTCGCTTCAGGACAAGCCACGCAGGGAGACCTGGAACGCCATCGCTATCCTTCGGGGTAGCTCGCGGCCCAACGAGGTTGTCCTGCTGACGGCGCACATCGATCACCTTGGAGTTGGCCGAGCTGATCCAGCAAAGCCTAACGAAGACCTGATATACAACGGCGCCGACGATGACGCTTCGGGCACCACCGCTGTGTTGGCGATCGCTCATCTGCTGGCTACCGGCCCGCGACCGGCGCGCACCATCGTCTTCGCGCTGTTCGGCTCGGAGGAGATAGGCGGCTTTGGAGCACGAGCGTTTCTCGATCATCCGCCCGTCGCAATCACGAGTATCGTCGCTAATCTTGAATTCGAGATGATTGGGCGGCCCGATCCGGCTGTCGCCAAGGACACGCTGTGGCTCACCGGCTACGAGCGCTCAAATCTGGGACCAGAGCTTGCGAAACACGGCGCTCATCTCGTCAAAGACCCGCATCCGAGGGAGCATTTCTTCGAGCGCTCCGACAACATCCCCCTTGCGCGGGAAGGCGTCATCGCCCATACCGTTTCGAGCTTCGGACTGCACGCGGACTATCATCGCCCGTCGGACGAGCTTGGCACCATTGACTTTGCCCACATGACCGATGCCATCGAGTCCATGGTCGCACCAATTCGATGGCTGGCCGATGCAAAGTTCAAACCGGCCTGGAACCCGAGAGGCCGTCCTCAATTTCACTTTTAATGCAGCAGAAAGCGGCCTTTGCGGGCCGCTTTCTGTGCTGCTGTAGTTGGGTTGACATTACGCGCTGACCAGAGCCTCGTCCTTGACGATCTCCTTGATGTCGCGGCCGATGGCCTTAGCCACGCCCTCGCCATACTTCGGATCGCACTTGTAGAAGTGGTTGATCTGTAGGTCCTGAATGCGCTTCTCGACCTGACCGAGGCCACCCGCGATGTTCTCGCACAGCCGCTGCTGCGCGCCTGCGTCCATGAGACGGAACAGGTTGCCGGGCTGCGTGTAGTAGTCGCCGTCGTGCTCGCGGTGGTCGAAACGGCCAACGGTTGCGGTCGCGTAGGTGGTTGGACGCTCGGTGTACTTCGGATCCTGCGTGGGCCCGCCGAAGCTGTTGGGCTCATAGTTGGGCGATGCTCCGCCGTTGTCGTCAAAGCGCATGGAGCCGTCGCGGTTGTAGGACGCGTAGGGGCACTTGGGCGCGTTGACGGGGAGGATGTTGTAGTTGACACCGATGCGATAGCGGTGCGCATCGGGGTAGCTGATGAGACGGCCCTGGAGCATCTTGTCCGGCGAGAAACCCATGCCGGGGACGATGTTCTTCGGATCGAACGCGGCCTGCTCCACTTCCGCGAAGTAGTTCTTCGGGTTGCGGTTGAGCTCGAGCTCGCCGATCTCGATGACCGGGTAGTCGGAGTGTGGCCAGACCTTGGTGAGATCGAAGGGGTTGATGTGATAGGTTGCAGCTTCGGCCTCGGGCATGATCTGGATCTGCACGGTCCACTTGGGGAAGTCGCCCTTCTCGATAGCCGAGAAGAGGTCGCTCTGCGAGTGGTCCATGTCGACCGACTTCATGTGGTCGGCTTCCTGGCGAGTGAAGTTCTTGATCTTCTGCTTGGTCTTGAAGTGGTACTTGACGTAGAAGAGCTCGTTGTTCGCATTGATGAGCGAGAAGGTGTGCGAGCCATAGCCGTTCATGTGGCGGTAGCCATCGGGAGTGCCACGGTCGGAGAAAAGGATGGTGACCTGGTGGAGGCTCTCAGGAGAGAGCGACCAGAAGTCCCACATCATCCTGGGCGACTTGAGGTTAGTCTCGGGGTCGCGCTTCTGGGTGTGGATGAAGTCGGAGAACTTGAGAGGATCGCGGATGAAGAAGACCGGGGTGTTGTTACCGACGAGATCCCAGTTGCCCTCCTCGGTGTAGAACTTCAGCGCCCAGCCGCGTGGATCGCGCTCGGAGTCGGCTGAGCCCTTCTCGCCGCCGACGGTGGAGAAGCGGAGGAAGGTCGGAGTCTTCTTGCCGTTTTCGAAGACCTTGGCAGTCGTGTACTTCGCCAGGTCGGGGTTGGTACAGGTGAAGGTGCCGTAGGCAGCGGAGCCCTTGGCGTGGACGACGCGCTCGGGGACGCGCTCGCGGTTGAAATGCGCCATCTTCTCGAACAACAGGAAGTCTTCGAATACGATGGGGCCGCGATCGCCCAGCGTCAGGGAGTTCTGGTTGTCACCAATCGGGCGTCCGGCGTCGGACGTCATTACTTTGCTCTTGATCTCTTCTGCCATACATCACCTCAGTGCATTGCTTGGGGGCCGAAGCCCATTGGAAGATTTTTGCTGCCGGTCTAATTTCGTGTACTGCTTGATGGTGCTGCTTCACGCTGACAGTTGGCACATATACCGATCACATCCACGGAGAAACGCTCGACCAGAAACCCACCCGGCAGCATACGCCGCTTCGTTTCGAGTCCGAGTTCGTCTTCACCGATATCAGCAATCGCTTTGCATTTGGAGCACACCATGTGATGGTGGTCCTCGTCGTTCATCTCGACGCGAATCGAGCCGTGGTGCAGGCTCACCTCGCGTAAGACGCCGCTCTCTACGAAGAGATGGATGTTCTTGTAGACAGTGGCGAGCGAGATCGAAGGAATCTGCTCGCGGACGCGGGCATAGACCTCCTCGGGGCTGGGATGACCCTCCATACCCTGCATCACCTCATACAGCACCTGCCGCTGATGCGTGACCGCGATGCCATGCTCGGCACAGAGGTCGCGGAACGGCTTGGGCTGGGTCATCTGCACTCAGCGAGTATAGACGATAAAAGTTATTGTTTGATAGTGATGGTTATCCACAGGCAGGAGTGGAGAGGATCTCAGGCATAGCGGGACGGTTGTATCGCCGGGCGGCTTTGAAGGAAACCTATGCGAATCAGGCTGTTCGGGCCAACAAGCCTCTCGAGTACGCAGTGAGCGCTTGCATAAAGCTAATGGACGAGGCCTGTAGAAGACATGTTCGCCGAAGCTGCCCAAGCTAAAAAGGGGACCGCAAGCGGAGAACACGCACGGAAACTCGATGTCAGTTTGTCCACGTCGAAGAACTCAAATGTCCATCCGTGGCGAAGCAAAAGATCTTCCAGTAGCGGCGCATTTTCGGGATGATTGTGCAGCTCCCCTACGATATAGATAGCCCTTCGTTCTGTGGGAACGAACTCCGCCAAACAGCCCGACATTGCCGCCGCCATCGATCACAATATTTGGATTGAAATTGCGATCAAGGCAATAGATATCGTTCACGCAAAGCTCACGCGTGCTGGTAAAGTCCGCATTGAGATCAGACATTCGCAGAAATATCTTGCAGAAACGCTCGTAACAACAGTAGCGAATCGACAGGACGCCATCGCGAACAAACGACTGCAAGAGTGGAAGAGCGATAGCACGATACTTCGGCCGGGACGCTAACGATTGGGACAGAAGCAGCTTGATGCTGCTCGATAGGGACCCTATCTGAAGAATCGGTTTGACGTTCGGAAGAGCCATGTGGGTAATACCTCACACGCAACCTTCTGCGAAATCATACCCAGAACCATAGCAGATAGAAGACATCTCCAGGTACTACCAGCCGTTCAGCCCATCAAATCAGCACGCTGCCTGCGCGCTCGCTCCTAGTTGAATCTCTCTCGCTCTGTCTTTCCAAACCGGAGATCCAGGGGCTTTCGTCCGGCAAAGCCCTCTTCCTCTGTGTGCCAATGGGAGATTGCCGACTCGCCGAGCTTCCAGCAGAGCAGCACCATGGCTCCTTCGACCTGGCAGGGGAAGTCGAGCAGGCCAGCTTCGAGATCCTGCACACGGACGCCGATAGCATCGATCTCTGCCAGCGTGTCCTTGGCTTGCTGCGCTGCTTTGTCACGCTCGGCACGGCGACGCGCTGCCGCCACGATATCGACGTGCATGCCGCCAGAAAGGTAGATACGCTGGCTGAGTTGCTGCATCTCGAACTCCAGCTCATTCGCACGCGACGCTGCCACCTGTGCCCGCTTCAACAGAGCTTCGAGCACCGGCAGCAGCGTCTGCGCCTCGTTCAAGGTAAACGTCTTACTCAAACACGTATCTCCAGCATGCGATCGAGGGCTACCTTCGCCCATTGCTTCACATCATCATCCACTTTAATGCGGTTTACAACGTTGCCCGCCACCAGATTCTCGAGCGCCCATGCGAGGTGCTGCGGCGAGATGCGATACATCGTCGTGCAGAGGCAGCCGGAGTCGTCGAGCGTGATGACGCGTTTACCGAGAGGGGCAAAGCGCTGGGCAAGGCGATTGACGAGGTGGATCTCGGTGCCGACGGCGAAGCTCGAGCCTTCCGGCGCCTTCTCAATCACTTCGATGATGCGCTCGGTCGAGCCGACGGCGTCGGCCTTCTGGCAGACCTCCCAGCGGCACTCCGGATGGACGACAACCTGCATACCGGGTTCTTCGCGGCGCACGCGGTCGACGTGCTCGGGCAGGAAGCGCTGATGGACGGAGCAGTGCCCCTTCCAGAGGATGATCTTTGCAGCGCGGAGACGGTCGGGAGTGACGCCACCGTTGATCTGGTAGGGGTCGAAGACGACCATCTCGCTAAGCGGAATGCCCATGGCGAAGGCCGTGTTGCGGCCTAGATGCTGGTCGGGAAGAAAGAGAATCTTCCCGGCGCGAGCGAAGGCCCACTCGAAGGCTCCGCGAGCGTTCGATGAGGTGCAGACGAGGCCGCCGCGCTCGCCGCAGAAGGCTTTGATGGCGGCAGCGGAGTTCATGTAAGTGAGGGGAATCAGGTCGCCGGTCAAGCCAGCGCGTTCGAGGGTATCCCAACAGTCCTCAACCTGACCAATCTCGGCCATATCGGCCATGGAGCAACCGGCGTTAAGGTCGGGTAGGATGACCTGCTGCCATGGCTGACCGAGGACATCGGCAGTCTCAGCCATGAAATGCACGCCACAGAAGAGCATGTACTTCGCACTGGTTTCGGAGGCGATCTTCGAGAGCTTGTAGCTGTCGCCGGTGACATCCGCGAATCGAATCACCTCATCGCGCTGGTAGTGGTGGCCAAGCAGGACGACATCGGTGCCAAGGGTCGCGCGCGCTGCCGCGATACGGGCATCCATGGTGTGGTCCGGCTGGGAAAGATAGTTATCAAGAGAACACGTGTCTGAAACAACCTGCGCCACGGCCGTTGCCGGGGCCTCTTCCATCAATCCAATCAAATTTCCGCCTTCAGTCTCAACCGGCTAGTTCGGCGTGCGCCGATCCTGCCGCTGAGACGGGGATGTTGAAAGCATTTACTGCTAAAGCTGCAGAGGATTCGTCGTTCCGCGCTCATCCAACAATCGAAGGCGAAACCCAATCCACGGGGATGTTGCAGCCCGTACCACTTGTATCCACGCGGCCCTTGCCGCATGTGCATCTTTAGACGAAAACGGTTCCGGAAGGATGCACGTTCTTATCTGGATGCATCTTTAACTTTACACGAACGCCATGCCTGCAAGGCATTTGTTCCTCACCCACGCAGGCCGTATCATAGGACTCACCTATGCCGAGCTTCGGCGATACCGCCCTGATTGCATTGATCGCCCTTCTGCTCTTCGGTCCGAAGAAGCTGCCCGAGCTTGCCCGCCAACTGGGCAAGCTGATGGGAGAGTTCCGTCGCGCTTCCAATGAGTTTCGCATGCAGATGGAGGATGAGCTGCGCATCGCCGAGCAGGCCGAGCGCCAGCAGAAGATTGCAGCGATGGAAGCCGCCGCACCCGTAGCGCCGACCCTGCTCCAGAATGAGAGCACCGCCGTTGAGGCCACGGAGAACACCATCGCCGCGCCAACCGACGCCGTTGCAGAGGCAGAGAAGCCGGAACGCCACACTGGCGAGCCGCTGCCCATCGCGACCGCCGGAGAGCTGGAGATGATGCCGCCGTCCACGGGCCTGCCTACCAGCCGGTCACCGATCGCGCCGGTGCTCGATGCGATTCCGCATACAGCGGATCCCGATGCGGCAACCCATTCCCTTGCAGAAGAACGCTCAAACGAGGCTCTGCATGGCTGACCTCGACCCTATCGACCGAGTACGCGCCGCTGTGACCGACCGCGCTGAGCTCCCTGGCATGAGCCTGATGGAGCACCTCGGCGAATTGCGCACGCGCCTATTGCATTCCATCGCCTATCTTGCTGTCGGATTCGTGATCGCTTATATTTTCCATGTCCGCCTCGTCGGCTTTATTCAAAAGCCGCTCGTCGATATCGGCCTGACGATGACAATGACGCACCCGACGGACGCTCTCAATTTTTTCATCAAGACCTCCTTCGTATGCGGTGCGATCTTAGCCAGCCCTTTCATCCTGTACCAAGTCTGGCTCTTTATCTCTCCCGGCATGTATGCCAATGAGAAGCGATACGTCTGGCCTTTTATGAGTGCCACGGTCGGCCTCTTCCTCGCTGGAGCCTGGTTCGGCTACCGTTATGTGCTTCCCGGAGCCATGGTCATTCTCATCCAGGACTTCGGCAAAAACTTCACCCACATGATCACGATCGAAGACTATACAGGCTTCTTTCTTGCTGTAATTCTTGGTCTGGGCATCTGCTTTGAACTGCCGATCGTCATCTTCTTTCTTGCACTCTTCGGGATTGTCGACGGGAAATTTCTGCTGCGCCACTTTCGCTACGCCGTCCTTGCCATCTTCCTCATTGCGGCGATTATTTGCCCTTCTCCCGAACCGACAGCCATGTGCCTTTTCGCCACTCCGATGCTTGTGCTGTACTTCCTCGGCGTAGGCGTCGCTTTCCTCGTCCACCCGGATCGCAAGAAAGCGAAGGAGAAGACAGTCGCATGATCTTCCGCCGTATGATGTTGCCGATGCTTGTTGTTTTCTGCGCCATGTCCGGCCCTGCGCAGAAGAGCGCAGCACGCTTCAACGGGCAGGCCGCCTATGTGCTCAACCAGCAGTACATCGCCACGGCTCCGCATCGCTGGATCGGCTCTCCAGGCCATCTAAAGGCTGAAGAGTTTATTCAGGCGCACTTCAAGCCGGAGGCAGCCAAGGGTAACTTCGAGACGGACAACTTCAGCGCCAACACACCGGTCGGGCAGCTCGCCATGAAGAACTTCATCGTGAAGTATCCGGGGAAGAAGGACGGCATTATCGTCCTGGCCAGCCACTATGAGACGAACTATCCGCTGAAGGACATCAACTTCGTCGGTGCCAATGACGGCGGTTCGACCACGGCGCTGCTGATCGAGATCGGCAACTATCTGCGCGCGCATCCGCCTGAAGGATACTCGGTGTGGCTCGTCTTCGATGATGGCGAGGAGGCCATTCAGAGCTGGTCGAACTCAGACTCGCTGTATGGGACGCGCCATCTCGCTGCCAAGTGGTCGCAGAATGGAACGCTCCAGAAGATCAAGGCGTTCCTGCTCGCGGACATGATCGGCGACAAGGACTTGAACGTGGACCGCGATGCGAACTCGACGCCATGGCTACTGGATATGCTCGCCGTCGCCGCGAAGAATACGGGCCATAGCAGCTTCGTCTTCAAGAACAACACTACCGTCGAGGACGACCACCTGCCCTTCAAGCGGCGCGGTGTTCCGGTGCTCGACATCATCGACCTGGACTACGGCCCTCCCACATCGGAGCATCCGGAGGGTGGCTTCCATCACACCGAACTCGACACCATGGATAAGGTCAGTGCGCACTCGCTCCAGATCGCGGGCGACCTGTTTCTGGAGATGATTCATCTCCTCAACCAGCGTTAGTCCATCCGATCCGCGATAGCATCAAATTCAGATGCTTGTCACCCCGCTCAATCACTGGATCGGCTTTCACGTTGGCCTCGTCGTTCTGCTCGGCATAGAGTTTCTCTACGCACGGTATGCGAGCCATACGCGCCACACGAAGTCGGTCGTCGAAACGGCCGTCTGGGTAGCGGCGGCGCTGAGCTTTTCGCTGGTCATTCTGCGCAGCCTTGGCTCTGAATCCGCCGTGCAGTACCTAGCCGGGTATGCCATCGAAGAATCACTCTCGATCGATAACCTCTTCGTCTTCCTGCTGCTCTTCAAGGTCTTTCGGATTGAGGCCGCTCGCCAGCCCAAGGTGCTCTTCTGGGGAGTGGCCGGAGCCATTGTGATGCGCGGAGCCTTTATCGCCGCCGGTCTCGGGTTGCTCGCACGCTTTCACTGGATCAGCTATGCGTTCGCCGCTATCCTGCTGTTTGCTGCGGTTCGGCTGCTGATGCCGGAGAAGAAAGACGACAAGGATGCCACGCCCGCCTGGATCGCATGGGTGGCGAAGCTGCATCCCGTAAGCCTGCGGCAGGACAAATTCTTCGTTTACGAGAACGGGCAGCGGATGATGACGATGCTTTTCCTCGCCCTGATCGCCATCGAGATTACCGACGTCGTCTTCGCGCTGGATTCCATCCCCGCCGTGCTCTCGATCACGCGCCATCCCTTCATCGCGTATACCTCGAACATCATGGCCGTCATGGGGTTGCGCTCGCTCTACTTCCTGCTCGCGCATCTGCTCACAAAGTTGCGCTTCCTGCATTACGGGCTGGCTGCCGTGCTCGCGTTTGCGGCGATCAAGATGCTGGCTGCGTCGTGGATCGAAGTCGGCCCGCTCGTCTCGCTAGGTGTCATCGTTGTGTTGCTGGGGATCACGATTGCCGCGTCCCTCCTGCTACAAAATAAGTCGTCTATGCACTCGTCCTAGCCATATCAGACCTAACTTGTCCGAATTCAATTTCTCGGGTAAAAAGAGGTATGTCTTCTCCTGTGCCTCTCCTGCGAGCTGTTCGCGTGATCCACCTGTATCTCGGCGTTTTTATAGCGCCAGCTTTGATCTTTTTTGCCATTACCGGCGGCCTTCAGACCTTCAACCTGCATGAGACGACACGCGGCAGCAGCTACAAGCCGCCCGCCATTCTGGTGAAGCTGGGCCAGTTGCACAAGAAGCAGACGCTGGTCGTGCCCGTGAGAAAGCCGCAGCCACCTGCAGCGCTGGCGTCCGGCTCCCCGAAAGGGGATAAACCCCATGATGGCGCACCGGATGCGCCGGCCGGAGCGGGGGCCAACGCAAAGCCGACCGACGCCCCTGTAACCAAGGTGAAGAACCTGCTTCCCATGAAGCTCTTCTTCCTGCTGGTCTCGCTGGGGCTGTTTACTTCCACGCTGACCGGGCTCTATATGTCTTACAAGTACATCCGAAACACGAAGCTGATCACCGCGCTATTAATCGCCGGTATTGTGATCCCTGTTCTGCTGACTTTCCTATGATCATCAATCGGTCGCGCTCAATCTACAAAGCGTAGCTGCCCATTTTCCATTACAGAGTGCCGGGCAACAGCATCATGCTGGGGAAAGTCGTTACGGTAGTGAGCACCGCGACTCTCCTCGCGAGCCAGCGCCGACGCTACGATTACGACAGCGACCGTATGCAGGTTGCGAGCTTCGATCGCCCGGCGCGTCATCGCCTGCGGTAGGCTGAGTGCCAGCTTCGCCAGCCTATCCTCGGCGCGATGGAGTCCGACGGCATCGCGCAGCAGGCCCGCATCGAGCCACATGAGGCTGCGAAGATCGGCGATCCATGTTTCGATGTCGAGATCGTCGCCCGATCCGACTAACGGCGATGAGGCAGATATCGCCGTTTTCTCGCCGCTCCGCGTTGCGGCCCGCATCATCGCTTCGGCGGCCAGTGCGCCGAAGACCAGCCCCTCCAGCAGCGAGTTGCTCGCCAGGCGGTTGGCTCCGTGGACTCCCGTGCAGGCCACCTCACCCGCTGCATAGAGGCCGGGCAGCGAGGTCCTGCCGTGGATGTCCGTTCGGACGCCACCCATCAGGTAGTGTGCCGCCGGACGCACGGGGATGAGGTCTCTGCTCAACTCCAGCTCGTAGCGGGCGAGGAAGGCAGAGATTCCGGGAAAGCGCGCCTTCAAGTCCTTCTGGATATGCCGCATATCGAGATAGACAGGGCCGTCGAGCCCCTCGCGTGTGATGGCGCGTGCTACTACATCACGCGGTGCCAGTTCCAGCAGCGGATGGTAGCGCGGCATAAACCGCTCGCCCTTTGCGTTTAGCAGCAGAGCTCCCTCGCCTCGCAGCGCCTCGCTCATCAGAAAACGAGGAGCACCCTCGAGCGCAAAGGCGGTGGGATGGAACTGGTAGAACTCCATGTCGCTGACCTCCGCGCCAGCGCAGTAGGCCATGGCGATACCGTCACCGGTTGCGACCGCTGGGTTGGTCGTGTCGCTATAGACCTGGCCTGCGCCACCGCTGGCCAGCAGTGTGGCTCCCGCCATCACGCTGCGCAGTGCACCTTCGCCATCGAGCAGCGTGGCGCCAACGACGTGGCCGTTCTCGAGCAGCAGGTCGACGCCGGTCGTCCACTCCATCAGCTCGACTGCCGGCATAGCGCGTACATGGCGGAGCAGCGACGTGGCGATCTCGCGGCCGGTTGCGTCTCCGTTGGCATGCAGGATCCGGGAGCGGCTGTGCGCGCCCTCGCGTGTGCGCATCAACTCGCCGTGCTCTCGATCGAAGGCGGTGCCCCACGCCAGCAGCTCCTCCACACGGAGCGGCCCCTGCTCGACGAGAACGGCAGCGGCCTCACGATTGACGAGACCATCACCTGCTGCCATCGTGTCCTCGAGATGGAGCGCCACATCTTCATCCCCGCCCATCGCTACGGCGATACCACCTTGCGCATAGGCTGTATTCGACTCGGCCAGCTCATCTTTTGAGACCAGAAGCACCTTGCCCACACTCGCCAGGCGAATCGCCGCACTCAGCCCTGCAATACCGCCACCTACAACCAGAAAATCTACCCGATCCATCCCTCAATGCTACGCCTACGACAGCACGAAAGCGCCTGCGATACCATAGGTTTACTGTGCCTTCGATTCCCCTCACAACGCCTACTGCACGCTACGATATCGTCATCGGTTCAGGGCTTTTGCGCACGCTCTTCCCCCGCCTGTGCAAGCTCAGCAATGGGAAGCCGTTTCGTCCCTTCATCGTCACCTCCCCGGAGATTTGGGAGCTGTGGTCAAAGTCGATATTGGCATCGTTCCCGGAACCGCCGACCGTGCTCTTCCTGCCGAGCGGTGAGGCGCACAAGCGGCTTGCGTCAGTCGAAGCGCTCGCGCAGCAACTAGCAACTGCCGGGGCGGACCGCGACAGCTTGCTGCTCGCACTGGGCGGCGGCGTGATCGGCGACATCACCGGCTTTCTCGCTGCGATCTACATGCGCGGCATTCCCTATGTGCAGCTTCCTTCGACGCTGCTGGCGCAGGTTGACTCGTCCATTGGCGGCAAGACCGGCGTGAATCTCGTCGCGGGCAAGAACCTGATCGGCAGCTTCCATCACCCGCTGGCCGTGTTTGCCGATACGGATCTGCTGGGGACGCTGCCATCTGCCGAGCTGCGCTCTGGCTTGCAGGAATCCGTCAAAGCAGCGATCATCCGCAACCCGAGGCTCTTTCGCTATCTCGAGCAAAACTCGCAGGCTGTTCTCGCCGGAGATGCGGACGCGCTGACGCGGGTCGTTGCAGCATCCGTCCGTGTGAAGGCTGACGTCGTCAGCCAGGATGAGCTGGAGAGTGGCCTGCGCATGATCCTTAACTTCGGCCATACCATCGGCCACGCTATCGAGTCGGCTACGAAGTACAAGCAACTTCTGCACGGACAGGCGGTCGGCTGGGGCAGCATCGCCGCGGCGCATCTCTCCTTGTCGCGTGGAGCCATCACGCAGAATGAGTTCGACCGCATGGTCAATCTCATTCTGCTGTACGGGCCGTTGCCTGCCTTCACCGCGAAGGCCGCCAAGCTGGTCGAGCTGACCGGCAGCGACAAGAAGAAGCGCAGCGGACGGCGAGCGTTTGTACTGACGACCGGAATCGGCTCAACCGAGGTTGTCTACGACGTGACCGACGCGGAGCTGCTGGCAGCTACCGAGTCGATGCTTGCGCGGATGCAGCAGGTGACGTCGAAACCTTCGGCGAGAAGCCGCAAAAAGTGATCTCCGGACGCGAACACGAGGTGACCACCGGCGCACGGCCTGTCGGGGCGCGGGATGAGGCCACCGCCGCGAGCGCGGTACAGCAGATGTTCGACACCATCGCGCCCCGGTACGATGTGCTGAATCATGTGCTCTCCGCTGGGGTCGATCGCTGGTGGTGGTGCAGGACCGCACGAGCCTTTCGCCCTATCCTTCAGCGAACACAGAGCGCTGTGCTCGATCTATGCTGCGGCACCGGCGACATGTCGCTTGCCCTGTTGAAGCACCGTCCCGCGGGCAGTGACGTCGCTCCGATACTAGCGGTGGACTTCTCCCACAACATGCTCATGCGAGGCGCTGCCAAGTTCGCTTCGCGCAACATCATCCCGATTGAGGCCGATGCGCTGCACCTGCCGATTGCGCCGGGATCGCTCGATCTGGTCACCTCGGCCTTCGGCTTCCGCAACCTTGCTAACTACGAGGAGGGTCTTGCCGAGCTCTTCCGCGTTCTCCGGCCCGGCGGCCAGATCGGCATCCTCGACTGCAACCAGCCCGATGGGCTCGTCGGTGTGCTCTACTCGCTGTACTTCAAGCAGGTGCTGCCGAAGCTTGGAGGCCTGATCTCCGGAGACTCCAGTGCCTACAGCTATCTGCCTGCATCCGTCGAACGGTTTCCAAGGCCACCCCGCATGCTGCAACTGATCCGCGAGGCCGGTTTTACCGATGCATCGTGGACCAGCTACACCTTTGGTGTGGCCGGCCTGTACCGCGCAACGAAGCCTTGAGTATCCCGTAACACGCACCATGTACGATTTCCCCTATGGCTTCCACAGTGACGAACGAGAAGACCGGACAGACACACACTGCGAAACGGGCAGCGGCGCTCGCTTCCGTGTTTGCGGCGTTCATCGTCACACTGCTCAAGCTGGTGACCGGTATCCTGACGGGATCGCTCGGCATGCTCTCGGAGGCGGCTCACTCCGCCATCGACCTGATCGCCGCCGCGATCACACTCTTCTCTGTGCAGGTCTCCGACCGACCTGCCGACGAGGACCATAACTACGGCCACGGTAAGATCGAAAGCCTTTCAGCCTTCGTGGAGACCGTCATCATGCTCGGCTCCTGCGTGTGGATTCTCACCGAGGCGATCCGCCGCATCCTCTTCCGTGAGCACCTTGCGCTGACTCCATCCCCCTGGCCATTCGCCGTGCTGTTGCTCTCCATCGTGGTTGACTACACTCGCTCGCGCAGCCTGCACCGCGTCGCTCAAGAACACCGCAGTCTGGCACTTGAGGCGGATGCAATCCACTTTGGCACGGACATGTGGTCGTCGTTCGCGGTGCTGCTCGGTCTGGCCGCGACCTTCGCCGGACAACACTGGCACATACCGAGCCTCGAGCTCGCGGACCCCATCGCCGCCATCGTAGTCTCCGGGATCATTCTGCGTGTGAGTTGGCGTCTGGCGCGACAGACAGTCGATGCCCTGCTCGATGCAACCCCGGCGGAGACACGTGCGCAGATGCGCCGAGAGTTGATCCGCGACCTGGCGGCGATCGATGGAGTTATCTCGGTCGACCGCGTCCGCACGCGACGCTCCGGCTCCAGCTACTTCGCCGACCTGACGCTAGGGATGCCACGCAACCTGACCTTCCAACGCTCGGAGCAGATCACCATGGCGGCGACCGAATCCGTCCAGCGGCATCTGCCCGGAGCCGACGTCGTCGTCCACTCCGTCCCCACCGCTTCGGTCGCCGAGAGCGTTCACGATCGCATTCGCGCGGTAGCGGCACGGTCGAACCTCGCCATCCACGACGTCAGCGTCCAGCAGTACGATGGCGTGCTGCACGTCGAGCAGCATCTTGAGGTCGATGAGACCCTCCCCCTTCGCGCCGCACACGATCTGGTGACACAGCTCGAGGCCGAGATTCGCCGCGAGGTCCCGACCATCGCGACCATCCTGACGCATATCGAGAGCGAGCCCGCCACCATCGAACGACCCGCATCGCTCGAACAGGACCGGCAACTTGAGGTGCGCTTGCGCCGCGCCGCCGTGGCCTTTCCTGAGATCCTCGACATTCACGAGGTCATCGTCACCAAAATCAACGACCGCATTCAGGTCAACTGCCACTGCACGCTACCGGACGACCTCCCTATGGCGCAGGTTCATCAGGTCATCACGGCTCTCGAAAACGCATTCAAGCTCGACGCTCCCGAGGTCAGCCGCCTCCTCATCCATCCCGAACCGGCGACCGACAACCGCCGCTAGCTGTTTTATGCCCCACAACGCTGTATCCTGAGCCTGCGATGAAGCGCATCTTTCATCTCGTACTGGGTGCCATGGCGATGGTGGCGGTCGTGCTGCTGTTTGCCTTCACCACCATGCGGCTCGCGATCCACGGCGGCGAGGTGGAGGTGCCGAACCTCGCCGGTATGACCGTGAGCGATGCCACGCACGCGCTCAGCAGCCGCGGTCTCAATCTCGTCCTCATCAGCCGCTTCTACTCGACGACAATCCCGGCGGGCCACATCATCTCGCAGGTTCCCGCGCCTGGCGTGATCGTCCGCCATGAGTGGGAGATACGCGCAATCGAGAGCCTCGGCCCGCAGAAGGTCTCCATCCCCAATGTGCGAGGCATGGACGAGCGGCTCGCCGAGGTGACCATCCGTCGCCTCTCGCTGGACCTGGGGACCGTCGCGCACCTTCCCGCGCCCGGCGATGCGGAGATTGTGCTGGCACAAACGCCACCGCCAAACGCAGGCGGCGTCGACAGCCCGCGCGTCAGCTTACTGCTGAGTCAGAAGGACGACGCACATACCACCGCGTTCGTCATGCCTTCGGTGGTTGGATTGAGCCGAGAGACTGCCTTTAGCCGGATCGCCACGCTCGGCCTGTATGCAGTGGTAGCACCGCCACCGGATGCAGCGGCCACTGCTCCTACGAATACGGCCAGCCCCGCAGCGAGCACACCGCCGGTGGCAGTACCGTCCAGTGGCCCGGTGACCTCGCAGATACCAGCGGCGGGTCATCGAGTCGTCAAAGGTGAGGGTGTGCGCCTGAACTTCGGCGGCTAACTCTCTGCTCGCTCCAAAACTACCGCGAAGAAGCCGTCGCAGCCATGAACTCCCGGCAGTGTCCGCAGCGCTCCGTCACGGACAGCAGTCTCTTGCAACGTAGCCGCTGCGTCCTGTTGCAGAATGTCCGTCTGCGCCAGTTGCGCGAGCAGTCCTTCGACCGGCAGCCTTCGCGCACCGGCGAGTCCTTCGACGACGCGCTCGTTCTCCTCAGGCTCAAGCGAGCACGTCGAGTAGACCAGCCGTCCACCTGGAGCCAGCCGCTGAAACGCCCCATGCAGGATGGCGCGCTGACGTTCAGCCTGCCGGGCAAGCTCCTCCACCCGCAGGCGATGGCGTATCTCGGGATTGCGAGAGAGAGTTCCCGTCCCGCTGCACGGCACATCGCAGAGGATCAGATCGAACTTACGGTCATCGCCGGGAGCGGTCGCGTCTGCCACAGCGCATTGGATCTTCTCCGCATACGGGTAGCGGCGGAACCGTCCCTCCATCTGCTTCAAGCGCCGAGCGCTGACGTCGGTCGCTGCGATCTCCGCATGAGCAGAGCGACGCGCCAGCATCAACGTCTTGCCACCGGGCGCAGCGCAGCAATCCCAGATGCGAGTTGCGTTTGCAGGCATCGCAGCGGCCGCAAGCTCCGCCACCAGACGCGAGCCGTCGTCCATCTGGGGGAGATCGCCACCGGCTTCGGTAAACATGCTGCCGTCGGCTGGCTCCTGCTGATCGGCCTCGCAGATCGCGAGCGCGGCGCCGCGCCCGTACAACGCAGCCCATCGCTCGACCAGCCAGCGAGGATGGCCAAGCCGCTCTGCAAACGCAGGGACGGACTCAAAGATACGCGCACCGGGCTTCTGCGCGGCAGCGACTTTGCGCAGGATCGCATTCACCATGCCTGCTGCGTGTGGTTGGTTCGCCAGCTTGCAGAGCTCCACGCTCTCGCTCAGCGCCGCATGCGCCGGAATGCGGTCCATGTGCGTCAACTGGAACGCGCCCATGCGCAATGCAAGCGCAACCGGCTCGGCGAGCCGCTGCTCCGGCCGCTGCAACAGCGTACGTATCCGCGCATCGAGCGCAATCTGCCAGCGCAGGACACCCATCACCAGCGCCGTGGCGAGGTTACGGTCCTCGGGCGTGAGCGCTTCGGTGCGAACCGAGTGCAGCAACTCATCGCTATGGCCTTTGTTCTCGCCGACGAGGGTCAGAATCTCGAACGCAGCGCGCCGTGCGGGCGTCACCTTCGGCGTCCCCGATCCTTTGGGAATATTGCCGGGGTCTCGAGGAGAGTTCATGGGTTTTGTCTGTTTCATAGCCCGACCAATTCACCAGTGACAACCTGATAGCCGCGCAGGAACTCCGCGGCGTTCATCCGGCGCTTGCCTTCGAGCTGAACCTCGTCCCATGCGAGCACTGAGCCGTCGCCGCAGGACACGCGTAGCTCGTCGCCATGCACCAGAAGAGTACCCGCGGGCTGCGAGGTATGTTCGTCCGTAAGGCGCATCCGATGCACGAGAAACTTCTTTCCACGCAGCGTGGTATACGCTCCCGGCCATGGTTGAAAGCCGCGCCAGCGAGCATGAATACGGCTGGCTGTGCCGGTGAAGTCGATCGCACCGTCCTCGCGCTTGAGGATCGGAGCCAGCGTCGCCAGCGAGTGATTTTGCGGCTGAGGAACGATGGAGCCATCGGCCAAGCCACGCAGCGTCTCGAGCATCAGCTCCGCGCCAACCTCAGCGAGGCTCTGGAACAGATCGACCGAGGTCTCCTCAAGAGCAATCGGCACAGCCTTCGCGAGCAGCATGTCGCCGGTGTCGAGGCCCGCATCGATCCGCATCGTCGTGACGCCCGTAATGCTTTCGCCCTCCGCGACCGCCCATTGAATCGGCGCAGCACCACGGTACTTCGGCAGTAGCGAGCCATGCAGATTGATGTTGCCGAGCGGTGGCAGATCGAGCATCCACTGCGGGATGATGCGCCCGTATGCGACGATCAGGATTGCGTCCGGCGCGATACCTTCAAGCTGCGAGCGCAGCTCCTGATTGGTCTTGATCTTCTCCGGTTGCACGACCGGAATGGCAAGTTCGAGCGCGAGCCGCTTCACCGGAGGGGCGTGCATCTCCTGCGTGCGACCCACCGCACGATCCGGCTGCGTGAGAACGAGAGCCACCTCATGCCCGGCGGCGACCACAGCCTTCAGAGTCGGCACGGCGAACTCCGGCGTCCCGCAAAATACCAGCTTCACCGTTACCACTCACCGTTCTTCTGCAACTTCTTGATCTTGCGCAGAACCAGGTCACGCTTGAGGCGGCTGAGGTGATCGATGAAGAGGATGCCGTCGAGGTGGTCGATCTCATGCTGTATCGCACGCGCCAGCAGCTCTTCGCCCTCGACCTCGATCCACTTGCCAGTCACATCCTGCGCCTTCACCTTAACCCATTCTGACCGTGTAACCTTCTCGCGAATCTCCGGCAGGCTGAGGCAGCCCTCCTCTTCGACCTGCTTGCCGCTGCGGTCGATGATCTCAGGGTTGATGAGGACGATCTTTTCCTCGGGATTCTTCTGGAAGCTGATGTCGATGACGGTGAGACGCTTTGAGATGTTGATCTGCGGCGCGGCGAGGCCAATGCCCTGCGCCGCGTACATGCTGTCGAACATCTCGTCGACGAGCTTCTTCAGATCCGCGTCAAAGACCGTCACGGCCTCACCGCGCTTTGCGAGCACGGGGTCTGGATACTTCACTACTTCGTGGATTTTGGGGTTCTTTTTCGCCACTCAATACGCTCGAATCTGCTCACAATAGCCGTTGAAATTGCGCTGCATCTCGCGCAGTGAATCACCACCAAACTTCTCTACCACCAACCGCGCAACTGCCAGCGCGACCATCGCCTCCGCCGCGACACCAGCGGCTGGAACGACACAGACATCGCTGCGCTCATAGGCAGCCTTTACCGGTTCGCGCGTCTCGAAGCTAACCGAACCAAGTGGGCGGCGCAGTGTAGAGATCGGCTTCAGATAGCCGCGAACGACCACATCTTCGCCGTTCGAGATACCGCCCTCGAGACCACCAGCGTTGTTCTGCTCGCGGGAAAATTTAGTGAAGCCGTCTGTTCCCTCATAGGCAATGGCGTCATGCACTGTGGAGCCGAGCGACTCGGCTGCTGTCACACCGCGACCGATCTCGACGGCCTTGACTGCCTGGAGACTCATGACCGCCTGCGCGAGGAGGCCGTCCATGCGCTCATCCCAGTTGACGTGCGTGCCGACGCCGGGGGGCAGACCGTGGATGACGACCTCGAAGACGCCGCCGATGGTATCGCCTGTGCGCAGGACGGCGTCGACTTCGGCCTTCATGCGAGCCTCACTGGCCTCGTCGACACAGTTCAGGAGGACTATCTCCTTTGCTTGCAACGCCGCAATCTCTTCCCACGTCGCGGGACGGTCGAGCTCAGCCTTCCCGACGCGGATGACGTGGCTGGCGACTTCAACGCCGATGGAGCGAAGGAGCTGCTTGGCGATGGCCCCGGCGGCTACCCGTGCGGCGCTTTCGCGGGCGGAGGCGCGCTCGAGAATGTAGCGGGCGTCGGGGAAATCGTATTTGAGCGCGCCGGCGAGGTCGGCGTGGCCGGGGCGCGGGCTGGCGACGGCTTTGTGCTTTTCGGGATCGCCGGTTTCGACGGGGAGGATCTCGGTCCAGTTCTTCCAGTCGTTGTTGGCAAGCGACATGGCGATGGGCGATCCGATGGTCTTACCGTGGCGTATCCCACTTAGAATGTGCGCCTTATCGCGCTCGATGCGCATGCGTCCGCCGCGGCCGTAGCCCTGCTGGCGGCGCCAAAGCTCGCGGTCGATGAACTCTTGTTCAATGGGAACGCCTGCGGGCATGCCGCTGACCAGGGCGATTAAGCTCTCGCCGTGGCTCTCTCCTGCTGTTGAAAAACGTAGCATTTCACTCTCTTTAGTCCAGAAGAAATTGTAACAAGTTGACAAACGCAGTCCTCCGAAGAGGTGGTTTGCGTGTCGAAAGGCAAATGTAACTACAAAACCGGAGTTACGGGAATGTAGTTACATTTTTGTAGCTACATTTTGGAATTTTACTCTTCGTTGAGGTAAGCCCGGGTATTGAGCAGAGGGCGGTCCATCGAGCGGACCCAGTCAGTCATCTCCGAGGCGCTTTTGCCGTTGGCTCCGGCCTTGCCGAACTCGCTGCGCATGGTCTGCATCTTGGCCTCGAGGTCGTCGAGGGCGCTGAGGAGGATGGCCTCGGGGGTCATGGGGAGCTTGGGGGAGCCGAACTCGTACTTGCCGTGGTGGCTGAGGATCATGTGCTCGACGAGGACGCGGAGTTTTTCGGGGAAGGGGGCGAGTGACTGAACCTTCTCGCGCAGCATTCCCTGGGCGATACTGATGTGGCCGACCATCTGGCCTTCGAGGGTGTAGCCGAAGGTGTTCTTCCAGTGCAGCTCGCGGATCTTGCCGATGTCGTGGAGGATAGCACCGGTGACGAGCAGGTCGGGATCGACCTCAGCGTAGAAGGGCGCGGTGGCGAGGCAGACGCGGACGAGGGTGACGACGTGCTCCAGCAGGCCGCCGAGCCAGGCGTGATGGAGGACCTTGGCAGCGGGTGCGGCGCGGTAGGCTGCGCCGATCTCCTCATCGTCGAGGAAGGCGAAGACGAGGCGCTTGAGGTCTTCATTGGTGAAGGAGGAGACGTAGCTGCGAAGCTCGGCCCACATCTCGTCCACATCGAAGCGCGTGGCGGGCAGGAAGTCTGCGGGATCGACCTCGGAGTCGGCCGCGCTGCGGAGCTTCTGGAGGGTGATCTGGAACTTCCCCTGATATTTGCTGATCTGGCCCTGCGCTTTGACGTAGCAGCCCTCGGTGCAGGTTTCGACGACATCGGCGAAGTCATCCCACATACGGGCTTCGAAGCTGCCGGTCTTGTCGCCGAGGGTGAGCGCGAGGTACTGGCCGCCCTGTTTGCGGTCTCGGAGGGAGAGCGAGGAGAGCGCGAAGTACCCGGTTACTGACTCGTTTTCGAACTTCGCCGCATCGATTACAAAAAAGTCTTTCATCGCCCCTCAGCATACCCCGTTGTCTGAAGACTGTTGCCGGAAAAGAAGACGCGAGAGCCGAGGCCCTCGCGTCCGTTAGCGGAATGCACTTCCCTAGTTGCCCGGCGGCGTGGTCGGAGCCGGTGCTGGAGGAGTGGTCGTCGTGTCCGGAGCGGGCTTCGCTGCTCCCTGTCCGGCGGTCCCTTCGAGCGGAGTTCCCCGATCCGGCCCCTTGGAAGGGATTTCATCCGGAGGAGGTGGTGCGGGCTTCTGCTGCTGATTCTGCAACCGTTCCTTCGCCGCTCCCTTCGCCCGCTTCTTCTTCTTTTTCTTCGTTGCAGTGTCACCGTTGAGGCCCAGCGGAGCGGCCTGGGTCGCTGCTGCTGCTTTCTCCTCAGCGGTCATCGGCGTGGGAGCCGCGAGGCTCTTCTCCTTCACCTTCGCGACCTTCTTCTGCTTCTTGGCCACCGCTACCTGCTTCGCCCGCGCGCTGTAGCGCGTCTTCTTCTGGGCGGGTGCTACCGGGGTAAGCGGATTGGCGTCGGCAGTGTTGGTGCTGGACTGATCGATTGGGGCGATCGCGGTGCCGGGAGCAGCCGCAGCGGCCTGACCTTCCCCTGCGTGATCCGTTCCCAATCCTTCGTCCGCGGCCATGCCGGTCGGCTGCGCAGGCAACGAGTTGCGCGGAGCCTGTCCGAAGCGGATCTTCTCTTTCTTGACCTTCTTACCTCGGCTGATCTTCGCGAGCGCCGGGGAAGAGGTTGCCGAGGCCGTCCCTGTGGCCGCCGCCGTTGCACCGGCTGTAGTCGCTACAGGAGCGTCCGGGGCGCTGCTGGCGGTCGAGAACCTGCCACCTCGATCGAAGCGCTGCTTCTCGACGACTTTCTTCTTCTTGACTACGGGAGGCGCATAGGCGAGAAAGACCGGCTTGGTCTGCTTCGCACTGGCTCCGGAGTCCACATAGCCTGGCTTGGTGTCAATATAGGCATCTTCGCGGAGATGCGTGAGGTACTCGCGCAGCTTGGGATTCATCTGCTCGGAGTACATCGCCTCCTGAATCTGCGGCTCGATCTGCTTCAGCGGCGGAGTGCCTGCCTCATCATGCTGGTCCACCTTCAGGATCACGAATCCCTGCCGGGTGCGGATGGGCGCGGTGTTTTCACCGGTTTTGAGGCTGAAGGTCTGGTCTTCCAGCACCTTAGCGAGCGCGCCTCGCTTGAACTGTCCGAGGTCTCCGCCCTGCGAGGCAGTTGGACCACCTGAGTAGGTCTTCGCGAGGTCATCGAACTTGGCACCGGCCTTGAGCTTGGTTTCGACCTCGGCGGCCTTGGCCTGCGCCTGGGCGACGGCGGCATCGTTCGCATCCGCCGCGGTGGGAATGAGGATCTCGCTCAGGTGGACCTGCTCGGGCTGAGCGTACTCCTGCTTATGAGCATCGTAGTATGCCTGCTCCTGCGCCTGGGTCATCTGCAGGTGGCGACCCACCTCGTCGCGGACGACCTGCTGCGTGATGAGGCTATTGCGAATCTGCGCCTTGAAGTCCTCGAACGAGACACCCTGCTGCCGCGCCGCCTTTTCGAGGTCTTCCATGCTGTCGAGCTTGTTCTGCTTGCGGATCTCGTCGAGCCGACGGATGACCTCGTTGTCGACGTTGAGGCCGAGCTCTTTGCCGCGAGAGAGCAGCAACTGCTGGTCGATCATGTCGCGCAGGAGGTTCTTCTGGCGCTCGGCGGCATCGGAGGGGCTGGCGTTGGTCTGCTGTAGCTCCTGTGCGAGCTGCTGCTCACTCCGCTCGACGTCGCTGCGGCTGATGATCTGATCGTTGACCTGAACGACGACATCCTCGACGACCTCGCCGTTAGGCGTGATCGCGCTGGGTGCCGGCAGATTGAGTTTCGTCTGCGGCGCTGGCGTCGTTATGGGGCTCTGGTACCGCGGAACCTGGGCGGTCACCACTCCCGGCAATGTCAGCAGGCTGAGCCCGCACACTACCGCGTACTTCGAAATTCTTAGGGTCATCGTCACTCGTTCGTAACTCAATCTACATCCACGGTGGAAGTTCCCAGCCACCGGCCATTCCCTGCGCTTTGGACTCGTTCCACATTCCGCCGACATCCGATACGCAATTCTAACTGCCATACCGGGCAACAGGCTAATTCGAGGTGGAGAGAGTGCCGAATGAGGACTGGCAGCCTGCCGGATGCGGCGTGAAACGGCCCTCGATGCTCACCTCACGGTGTATACTCCGTCCAACGCAGGACGCATTTTCTCGCGCTGCTTTTCTTCCGAGGTTCCTTTGCCGATGGCTCCACGTACCCGCCGCGCACTCTTTTCCGCCACGCTGTTTCTCACGACATGCGCCATCCTCGGCTCCGTCATCAATCAGAAGGTCGCTGCTCAGTCCGCCTCGGACGAATCGACGCTGCGCGACTCGCTGCACTCGTTCACCAACGTCTATTCGGTCGTCGAGCAGAACTATGCCGAACCGCTGACGGGTGACAAGACGGACAAGGCAATCTACGACGGGGCGATTCCGGGAATGCTGCATGTGCTCGACCCGCACTCGAACTTCTACGATCCGAAGTCTTACGCGCAGATGCGGGAGGACCAGCACGGCAAATATTACGGTGTGGGAATGTCGATCCAGCCGCAACTGATCGGCAGCGTGATGAAGATCGTGGTGCTGACTCCGTTTGAGGGGACGCCGTCGTACAAGGCGGGCATCCGGCCGGGCGATATTATCGTGTCGGTCGACGGTAAGGCGACGGAGGGTATGGACTCGGCGGCGGTCGCAACGCTGCTGAAGGGACCCAAGGGAACGCATGTAGCCGTGGCGATGGACCGTGAAGGCTCGTCCAAGCCGCTGGTGTTCGATCTGATCCGCGACGAGATTCCACGGAATTCGGTCGATCTCGCATTCTTAGTTCGGCCGGGCATTGGCTATATCCACGTCACGAGCTTTATGGAGACGACCAGCCGTGAGGTGGGGGATGCGCTCGACAAGTTCGGCGATATCAAGGGATTGGTCATCGACCTGCGCGGGAATCCGGGCGGCCTGCTGAACGAAGCCGTGAACATGTCGGACAAGTTCCTCCAGAAGGGGCAGATCGTCGTGTCGCAGAAGGGCCGGGCGTTCCCGGACCAGGTCTATCGTGCGACACATGGGGAAGAGGGTCCAAAGTACCCGATTGTTGTGCTGGTGAACCGCAATACGGCATCGGCGGCAGAGATTGTGTCGGGCGCGTTGCAGGATCATGATCGGGCGCTGATCGTCGGCGAGACGACCTTCGGGAAGGGACTGGTGCAGACGGTCTTTCAGGTCTCCGAAAATACCGGCCTGGCATTGACGACCTATCACTATTACACACCGTCGGGACGGCTGATCCAGCGAAACTACAGCAATATCTCGCTGTACGACTACTACTACCTGCGCGATGGCGTGGAGAAGGGCGCGAACCGTGAGGTGAAGCTGACCGACTCCGGCCGCACGGTCTATGGCGGCGGCGGCATTACGCCGGACGAGACAATCGATACACCGAAGCCCAACCAGTTTGAGGACAGCCTGCTCCAGCACTACGCGTTCTTCAACTTCAGCAAGCACTACCTCGCCAGCCATACCGTGGCGAAGGACTTTCAGGTAGACGATGCGGTACTGGCGCAGTTCAAGGACTTCCTGAAGTCGAAGAGCATCGACTACACGGATGCGGATATCAGCGGCGTTCAGGACTGGGTGAAGATGAGCATCAAGAGCGAGCTGTTCACGTCGCAGTTCGGTCAACTGGAAGGGCTGAAGATCCGCGCCGACTGGGATCCGGAGATCAGCAAAGCTGTGACCTTCGTCCCCGAAGCGCAGGCGCTTGCCGACCATACTAAAAACAACAATGTGAAGACGGCCAGCCTGTCTCACTAAGGCTGCATCGGAATGTGAAAAGGCTCCCGGTTGGGAGCCTTTTTCATGCCTAAAATCTGGAATCAAAGCGGGGTCAAATATAGCCGGAGAACTTGATCTTTGGAGCGGGAGACCGGGATCGAACCGGCGACATTCAGCTTGGGAAGCTGACGTTCTGCCACTGAACTACTCCCGCCCGCATATTGGCGGCGACCTTGCTTTGGTGGAGCTGAGCGGGATCGAACCGCTGACCTCCTCGTTGCGAACGAGGCGCTCTCCCAACTGAGCTACAGCCCCTCAACCTGCGCTTGCCGCGGAAAGCTCCCGCAGGCCAAACGCCGAGGAAACAACTCCTTGAGTGTAGCAGCAGAGAAGACGCTGCTCAACCGGCTATCGCGTCGGAGTCGTTGACACTGCCCGTTACGGGGGTTCCGGCGGCTAGTGGTTTGTCCACCAGATGCCATATCTCCTCGCCTTCGACGACGATGCCGAGGACCGGAACCTGTAGCCGTGCGCCGCTGGGAGAGACGGCTTCGAGTGTGCCGCTGGTCGCGATCGGAGAGAAGGCGGTTCGGTCGAGCAACATCTGCCAGCGTTGATGGCGGCCGTTGCGCGACCTCTCGCGGATGTCGATCACCTCTGCTTCGAACACGGTCACCGCGCTAGCACCTCGGCGAGAAGGGTCATCTCCCGCTCGCTGCCGATCATGAATGGTGTGCGCTGATGAATGGCCTCGGGTTGGATGTCGAGGACGCGGCCGGTGCCGTTCGAGGCCATGCCGCCTGCCTGTTCCGCGATAAAGGCCAGTGGGTTGGCCTCGTAGAGCAGGCGCAGCTTGCCTTTTGGCTGCTTTTTTGTGGGAGGGTAGAGGAAGACGCCGCCCTTGAGCAGGGTGCGGTGGAAGTCGGCCACGAGCGAGCCGATGTAGCGCGAGCTGTAGGTGCCTGCCGTCCCGCTGCGCAACGTGTCGATGTAGGTGCGGTAGCCTGCGGGCCACTCCTCTGCGTTCGCTTCGTTGGTGCTGTAGTAGGGGCCGTGCTTCGGCATCTGCATCTTTTCAGCGGTGAGCACGAAGGCTCCGATGGTGGGGTCGAGCGTGAAGCTGTGCACACCGTTGCCGGTGGTGTAGACGAGCACGGTAGACGGGCCGTAGACGACGTAGCCTGCGGCGACCTGCTTGTACCCCGGTTGCAGGACCGACGCCTGGAGGTCGCCCTCCGGCTGGCGCTTGAGGATGCTGAAGATGGTGCCGACGTTGACGTTCACATCGATATTGGAAGAGCCGTCGAGGGGATCGAAGACGACGATGTACTTTCCCTTGTCGGGGCTGCGGTCGAAGGTGACGGGCTCCTCGTCCTCTTCGCTGACGAGTGCGGCGACCATGTCGCGTGCGCCGAGGCAGTGCAGCAGGGCATTGTTGGCGAAGACGTCGAGCTTCTGCTGGGCCTCTCCCTGCACGTTCGTCTGGCCGAAGGCGCCGAGCACGTCGGAGAGGCCGGCGGTGCGGATCTTGGCCTCGATGATCTTGGTTGCGAGCGTGATGCCGCCGAGCAGCAGGCTGAAGGTTCCGCTGGCGGCGGTGATGTCCGCCTGTTGTTGCTGAATGTGCTGCTGTACGGTGACGACCATGCAATCCTCATCTCTCGGAATAAATTCAACCGATAAAAAACTCTAGCATCGCATTCCGGACAGGGCCAATCCGGACGCTACAATTGCGGCAACCCTTATGACCCAGACCACTTCCCTGCTCAATCGTCGCCGGTTTCTGCTCTCGTCTGCCGCTCTTGCTGCCGCACCGGCCGTCTCGCTCGAGGCGCAGCGGCATGACGCTGCACCAACAGCCCCGTTGCCACCGGCGATTGCGGCCCTGAAGAGTCGCATCGGCGAGGCGGTGCCGATCACGCTCGCGGAGCGCGAGCAGCGTTTTGAACGGGCACGCGCACTGATGAAGCGCGAGGCGATGGGCGCGATCTGCATCACGGGTGGGACGTCGCTGGTTTACTTCACCGGCATCCGCTGGGGCCAGTCGGAGCGGCTGTTTGCGTTCCTGCTGCCTGCGACGGGAGCGCCGTTTATCGTGTGCCCGGTGTTTGAAGAGGACCGCGTGCGCGAGCGGTTGGACTCGGTGCCGGATGGCGCGGCGACGAAGATCTATACGTGGAATGAGGACGACGATCCGTATGCGCTGGTCGCGAAGGCGTTGCGCGAGGCAGGCGTGACGACCGGCACGCTGGGGATAGAGGAGCGGGTGCAGTTCGTATTTGCCGAGCGTATCGCGCAGGCGTGTCCGGCGTTGAAGGTGGTCAGCGCAATCCCGGTGGTGTCGGGGTGTCGCAGTGTGAAGACGCCCGCAGAGCTGGCGCTGATGCGGCTTGCGAACAGCATTACGCTGTCGGTGTACAAAGCGGCCTATGGGTCGGCACATCCGGGGATGACGAACCGGCAGTTTTCGGAGCTGATCGACGCGGCGTATGCGCGGTGTGGCGTGCAGGGCGAGGCGAGCTGCCAGGTGGGCGTGTACTCGGCGCTGCCGCATGGATCGTTGCAGCCGCAGGTGATCCGCGAGAACGAGATGATTTTGATCGACGATGGCTGCTTCGTCGAGGGGTACCAGTCGGATATGTCGCGGTCGTTTGTGCTGGGTAAGCCGACAGACAAACAGAAGCGCGTCTTCGAGATTGTGCATAAGGCACAGGCCGCGGCTGTAGCGGCGGCTCGGCCCGGCGTGGAGTGCCAGGCCGTCGATGCAGCGGCGCGTAGCGTTGTTACGGCGGCTGGTTTCGGCCCAGATTACGCGCACTTTACGCATCGCGTGGGCCACGGGATCGGAATGGACATGCACGAGTGGCCATACCTTGTCCGCGGCAACACGCAGCAGCTCGCGGCGGGCATGACGTTCTCGGACGAGCCGGGAATTTATATCAAGGGCGAGTTCGGCGTACGGCTCGAGGACGACTGGGTGGTGACGCCGGATGGCGGGCAGATGTTCACGCCGCAGAGCCCGTCGCTCGAAGATCCCTTCGGCAACGCGTAGCGTTAGCGGGTCGCCAGGGGCAAGCCTTCGATGCTCTTCAGGCGACCCACGGGGTACTCGCCGACGCGGTTTGCGGCGAACCATGGCGAGTGGTTGTAGAAGAAGTCGAGGCGGGCACCGGGGTTCGCTGCGAAGGCTGGATCGGTGGCGATCTTCTTCTCGAACTCGGCCTTGAGCGCGGGATCCTTCGCCATCATCTCGCGGGCGAGGCGTTCGACGACGTAGGCTTCGCCGTACTCCTTCTGCTCGAAGATGGGGTCGAAGAAGCCCCACTGCAATGCAGAATCGGGCGCGGCGGGCTCGAGCCACTCGGCGACGACCTTCGACAGGCGTTGGTTGAGGCGCACGACGGCAGAGCCAGCGGGGTAGGTCATCGGGCGATGCACCAGCTCGCAGGTGCCGAACTTGCCGGGGCTGCGTGCGGCTTCGCCGTTGAAGGTAGGGTGACGGCCCTCGAAGGGAGGGTCCTGCCAGGTCATGCCGCCACACTGGTAGCTCTCGACCTCACCGGTCCAGGACGCGCTGGTGCGTTCGATCTCGACCTGATGGGCGGCTAGCACATCGATCACCTTGGTCCACTGTGCGGGGATGATATAGGCAACGGGGAGGGTGGCTTCGGCGGTGGCTTTGAAGCCGGTCTGAAAGGGTACGGTCAGGTCGACGGGGGTGTGCGTGTAGTTGACGCGCATTGCGCCTGAGATCTCGCTGAGTGTGCGCGTGTAGCTGTAACCGTGGAAGGTAAATGGCGTGGTCTGGCCGCTCCAGCCCAGGGCCAACGGGTAAGGTACTGTTGGCTGCGAGCCGAGCTGTTTGGCCTCCGCATCGGCGCTGGCGTTGAGGGCGATAAGCTTGTCGGCGTCGCGGTTGACCAGCTCCATCAAGCCGGCGAGGATCTGATAGTTGCCGGTGACGCGGGTGCGGTAGTCCTTGAGCATGTGCAGCTCGACCAACATGCCGGGACGGCCTTCGAGCACCATGTAGCCCGTGGAGAAACGCGGCGGGTCGTCGTTGAAGCCCAGGCCCTTCGCGGGGTCGGTATCGTCGACCAGCATGATGTACGTGGGCGCGGCAAGGTGGCCGTGCGCGTCAACATACCTTTCGAGTGATGGCGTGACGGTGCTGTCGACCCACTGCGCTGTGGCGGCAGGAAGGTTAGGGCCGTCGTCGATGGTGAAGGTGACGTCGTACCGATAGTCCGCGCCATCGGTAACGTGATCGTCAACGAAGAAGTCGGGCAGCCAGTGATGGATCATCGCCATGAAGGCACGAGTCTCGGGTGCGTCGGCCTTGAGGTAGTCGCGGTTGAGATTGAGGTTGGTGCCGTTGCCGCGCCAGCCCATCTCGTCGGGGCCGAGCTGATTGATGCGGTTGAAGGGGCCGCGGCGCTCGTGACCGTCGGCGTTGTAGATGGGGATGAAGACAAAGACGGCTCGGTCGAGCAGCGCGGCCTTGGTCTTCGTGACGACCATGTCGCGGAGCAGCGCGAGGCAGGCGTCCTTGCCATCCATCTCGCCGGCGTGAATGGAGTTTTGGACGAGCACGATGGGGCGCTTTGCAGCGTGGAGGGCAGCCGGATCGAAGACGCCATCCTTCGAGACGATAACGATGTCGAGCTCGCGGCCCTCGCCGGTGGTGCCGAAGGGCTCGATGTGCACCTGCCTCGGAGCCTTGGCTGCGAGCTTATGCAGGTAGGCCATGGTGTCGGCGTAGTTGGGCGTTGTCTGGTAGCAGGAGGCCTCGGCGGGGGTCGCGTCCTTCGGCACATCGGTGCAGTGGACGGGCGCGTGTGGCACGGCGAGCAGCGGGTCTACCTGAGCAAAGGCAGAGAACGAGAGCGCGCAGACTCCGCTGCACAGTAAGAGAGCGGGGATGCGCATCATACGTCCTCCAGGGTTGCGAATTAAGTTAGGTCGTCGGTGTCGAAGCTGGGGAGCTTGCGGCCAAGCGCGGAGACATCTCGCGAATCGCCGACGAGTCCCTTTACCACCAAGTCAATTTCTGCGTTGGCATCGGAGTTCGCCTCGGCTGCGATCGTGCGCAGGCTCTGCGGCTCGGGGACGTTGAGGCTTTCGAGCAGCACGGTCACGTGGGCGACGGCGACATGATCCTGGTTCAGCCCTTCGGGGGTCTTGGCCTTGATGCCAACCTCGCCGGGCTTGACTCCGAGCAGCCGCGCAACGCTCTCGCGAAGCTCTCCGGCGATGGGAACGATCTTCGGCTTCGCCATCACCAGCACGGTGTCGATGTTGACAATCTTGTAGCCCGCCGTCGCCACCTCTTCGAGCGCCGTCTGGAGGAAGACGCTGGAGGCAGCGCCCTTCCAGCGAGGATCGCTCGGAGGAAAGAAGGTGCCGATGTCGCCCGCCGAGACCGCGCCAAGGAGCGCGTCGGTGATGGCGTGAAGGAGAACGTCGCCGTCGGAGTGTCCGGCGAGCCCCTCAGGGTGTTCGATGGACAGGCCACCGATGATCAGCGGAACATCCGCCTTGAAGGCGTGCGAGTCAAAGCCGTATCCAATTCTCATGCTCACTTAGCAGCCGCCAGATAAAACTCAGCCAGCTCGATGTCACCGGGCTGGGTTATTTTGAAATTTCTTGCCGAACCGGCAACGACCGCGACCGCGATACCTGCGCGTTCTAGCAGGCTGGCCTCGTCGGTTCCGGCAAACTCGTCGGCCTCGGCCTCGGAAAAAGCCCGCTTCAATAGATCGTACCGCGCCCCTTGCGGCGTTTGTGCCTGCACGATCAATTCTCGAGGAATGGTTGCGGTAACAATGGCTCCATCGGCGGTGCGTTCGACCTGCTTGATGGTATCGACGGCGGGAAGGCCGACGATGGCTGCGCCGTGTTTGACGATGGCATCAATGGTGCGTTCGATGGTCGCCGTGTCGATCAGAGGGCGGACAGCGTCGTGCACAAGCACGATATCGTCGCTGGCGCAGATGATCGAGGCAAGAGCGTTGCTCACAGAGTGCTGACGGTTGTCCCCGCCTTCGACGACGTGGATCTTCGCTCCGAGCCCGTACTCCTCGACATGCGCCTGAACTCGGTCGATCTCCTGTTTTCGCACAGCGATGTAGATGGCCTTGACGCGTGGGACCGCGAGAAACGCCCGCAGCGAGTGAAGGAGCACAGGAGCGCCGCCGATGGTGAGGAACTGTTTGGGCGCGGCTGGAGCACCGCCGCTGGCGGCTCCGCTCGCAGCCATCCGCGTCCCAATACCTGCTGCCGGAAGAATTACAAAAACACGCATAACCACCGGAGTATACAAGATGGCCATGCGTGCATGCTGCGAACGCGTGGCGACAGCGAAATTTCGGTAGGCTGTAGAAGAACGGCTCTTGGACGTCCGAGCCCAGGAGGTTTCCATGTCGACACCCTTGAAGATCCGTGCTGGAGCTCTCTTGCTCTTCGGTTGTAGCTTTGTCGCACACGCCCAGACAGCCGCAACCGCTCAGGCTGTCGTCCCGAATACGGAGACCCTGTCTCCCGCAGAGACGCCCGTTGCCGCAGGGCTCAACACCGCACGCAACTTTATCAGCCCTGTGAGCACGAACGGGGACTTTCCACGGCTGCAACCGTGGAACTTTATCAATACGGTCTCACAGCGGTTTGCGCACAACGACGTCATTGGCGGCATGAGCATTACCGTGAATTACCAGCATGGCGGCGGCAACTTCATGGGCGCGGATACCTGGCTGAAGCCGAAGACAGTCGCGGGAAGCTTTGAGAATGGCATCATCCTCGATCTGAATTCAGTCTCCAATACCGATATACAGAACGGTGGCGCACTCGGCATGAGCAATGTCCATTATGGTCATGGCGACAATGTCCTGTTCGCCGCGGAGAATACCAGTACTGGCATAAGCCGAGGGACAGATGAAGGAAACAAGTTATTCCGCGTCTTCAGCCAGTTCCATGGAAACAACTACGGCATCGTGATCCAAACGCTGACGACCGACGCGATGGGCGAAGCAATTCTGACTGCGCCGAAGGAGTTGAATGGGTCTCCCAGGGCCAGCCCTGGCCATGACCTGAAAGCGTCGATGGAGAACGGCCCGCTGATCAACACCAACCCGGCAAAGATCTACGCGCAGGGCAACGTGGCGGATATCGAGAAATGCCCCGCGACGTTGCTCAACAGCACCTTTTACATGTGCGTCGATGGAGACACCGCGACAAACTGGACCGGCAGGTATGGGATCTCGCGGATGACCCAGCTAACCGCCGATCTTGCGGATACGCCAGGACCAAACCCCTTCGCGGCGGGGCCAGTCTGCGCCGATGTGCCAGTCACCGACAGCAGCATCTTCACGCGGGGCGCGACGTTCACCATCTCGTCGGGTGGCGACAACTTTGAGCAGCCGACGGTACTCTCGGTCGGCAGGGGGACGATCCATGCCTGCTTCGCGAAGCCCCATGCCGCAGGCGAGATGCTGACGACGGGCGGCGCGGTGGGCCACGCATTGAGCATGGCGAACGACGATATGGCTCCGCAGACCGTACCGGGGTTCGGCAATAGCAACGCGTCGACCCTGCGACTGGCATACCCCATCGTGGCATCGCTCGCAAACAACAGGATCGTAGTGTGGGTGGATGCCGCCGTGACCCCAGGGGTGGAGCTCAAGACGCGCGCCTTCGATGCGAACACGCCGCGTGTTCCAGCCTCCTTCACGCCGAAGCTCGACCCGGTCTCCCACGGTATCGCAAACTGGAGCATCGCCAGCCATGGGGACTATCACACGAACTCGAAGACGAATACCGGAGCTGATTTTCTGCCCCCGCCAGCCATCGACTTTACCGGGAGCGTATGCACGACGATGCCTGTCGCCCATACAGTCTATGTACCGATCAACAACCACGAGTTGACGGTGTCTCCGGTGACCGATCAGCCGGGCAATTGCAGCTCGCTGAAGATGCAGATCCAGTCCACGTATCCGAACCCGGTCAGCATCTATCCGATGCTGTGGGCGCGCAGCAACCGCGACCCGGCGTTCACGACAGACCCAAAGTCCATCGCGTATCTGCAGCAATTCGGCATCACGGCCTCGACGGACGGCTATATGGTCGCCGGAGGAACGTCGTCCGAGTTTGCCGTCGGCGATCCTGTGGAGTTCGGCTACTGGTGGCAGCAGTATCTCGACAGCGACATCGAGATGAGCACGTGGATGGGCAAGAGTGGCCGCTACGGCGAGTACTTCACCATGGGCTTCAACGGCGTACAGGGCAATCAGCCAATGTTTGCGCTCAACAACCGTACACCGCTCTCCGACTACTACGGTGTGCTCTCCGCAGACGGCAAGAGTTATGTGCCGGGGCTTCATGGCGAGGGCCGCATGTCGCCTCCGATCGGATTCCGATCGAAGGGACCGGTCCAGACGGCCTATCAAACCAGCTATCCGACCGCACGACTTGGCAACACGGCTACACCGGCGGCGGTTCGCGTGCTCTGCGATGCAGGCCCCTGCACCCAGGGAATCTGGACCCCGTACGACCTGTTCGACGGCCAGGGTCCGGACGGCGATTTCGTGGGCTTCCGCTATGACCCGGCGACGCACAGCACCAGCTACTTCGGCAACAGAAATAGCGTCTTCGGCGTGCCGGGCGGAGTCCGGACGATGTCCGTGCTCGCCAACAGCCCAGGAGATGCCGTGAGCATCGACGACACCGCGCTGAACGACGGCAAGGGAAGATTGACAGCAGGCACAGTGACGATCCATGGTGCTGCATCAGCTACTTGCGGCACCGGTAGCCGGGGCATGTTGAACTTCGTCCCAGGAGCGGCCGGTGTCGCCGATACGGTCGAGATCTGCACGAAGGATGCAGCCGACCGGTATGCGTGGCGAGCGCTGCCACTGACCAGCCCCGCTGCTCGATAGGATGGAGGATATGGCCATACCCACTCCACTTCCGCTGAACCGTGACAGCATTCGTCCGGGTGACCGCATCTGCGCCGCGGTCTCGGGCGGGGCCGACTCCGTTGCGCTGCTGCTGTCACTGCACACTGCGAATGCAGCTCCGCGTGAGCCGCTCGGCGTGGGGCTGTCGGTGGCTCATGTGCATCACGGGCTGCGCGGCGAGGAGGCCGACGCCGACCTCAACTTTGTGCGCGAGCTGTGCGGCCGACTGGATATTCCGCTGCACGTCCACCATGAGAGCGTTCCGGAGAGAGTACGACAGACCGGCGAGACGGTCGAAGAGGCTGCCCGGAGCATCCGCTACAGCTTCTTCGAGTCGCTGATCGCCTCCGGACAGGCGGATTCGGTCCTGACCGCCCATACGCTCGACGATCAGGCCGAGACGGTCCTGATGAAGCTGCTGCGCGGGGCATGGACGGAGGGTCTGGGCGGGATTCATCCTGTGGTAGTCGTTCAGAAAGAGCGTGGGGGGAAGATTCTGCGCCCATTTCTTGGAGTCCGCCGCTCGCAGATCGAGGCGTTTCTGAGAGATTCAGGCCAACCATGGCGCGAGGATGCCTCAAACTCGGAGATGATCTACACCCGCAACCGCGTGCGTCACCAGTTGATGCCCCTGCTGCGCGAGTTCAACCCGGTGGTTGACCAGACGCTCGCCAACCTCTCCGAGCTCGCCCGAGGAGACGAGGCGCACTGGCAGCGGACGATGGCGCAGCTCGTCCCGCAGTTGCTGCTGCCGGGAAAGCCGGTACGGGGCGGGGGGCGGTCGGTCAGCACGCTTCCGGGACAGGCGGCGGTGGCGATCGAGCTTGAACGCTTGCGCTCGCTGGATATGGCCACACGACGGCGGGTTCTGCGGTCGGCGGCCCGCCAGATGGGGGCACGGCTCAGCTTCGACGAGACCGCTCGGCTGATGGCGATGTGCGACCAGGCACCCGGTCCAGCCAGCCTTCACCTCGCCGGAGAGCTGCGGGCGCAGCGATCTGCCCGGGAGCTTCGCTTGTTTCGCCAGGAAAATTGACCGCAAAGGGTTCATTTGGATCAATTTGGGTCCGAATCGGCATTTTGACGAAGATCGGGAAAGGAATGATCGGCTGAATCGTCGGGCGAAGAGTAGAATCTAAGTGATTTGACGGAGCACGATCACGACCGGAGCCGAGCGCTGTTCCCGCACTCGACCTTCGCCTCGTTTCAACGTCTAACCAGGGAACCGTGGTGCGCGAGATTGCACCGATCCGGTTGTACGAACGTCGCAGCGGCGCTACCGTCAGACCGGAGATAGGGAGATGCACTTGAACTCGACCGTGAAACAGATACTAATTTGGGTCTTTATGATCACCTGCCTCGTGTGTTTGTGGCAGTTCGTCAAGGGCAGCAACTCGGGGCCAGATAAGGGCATCAGCCTGACCCAACTGCTCAACGACGCCGACCAGGGAAAGATCAGCGATGTCACGGTTAATGGCGAGCAGGTCTCCGGTCACTACAGTGACAAGACCCTGTTCCACACAACCATTCCGACCGGCTTCAACGATCTCTATAAGACACTCCGCGACCACGGCGTGAATATCAATATCAAGGACCAAAACTCGAGCGCGTGGCTCAACGTCCTGATCCAGTTCGCGCCGATGGTCCTGCTGGTTGGCCTGTGGTTCTTCCTGCTGCGCCAGATGCAGTCAGGCGGCAACAAGGCGATGAGCTTCGGCAAGAGCCGCGCCCGCCTGCTCTCCATGCAGCAGAAGAAGATCACCTTCAAGGACGTCGCCGGCGTCGATGAAGCCAAGGAAGAGCTGAAGGAGATCATCGAATTCCTGCGCGAGGCGCAGAAATTTCAGAAGCTCGGCGGCCGCATCCCCAAGGGCGTGCTGCTCGTCGGACCTCCGGGAACCGGCAAGACGCTGCTTGCCCGCGCTGTCGCGGGTGAGGCCAACGTTCCCTTCTTCTCGATCTCCGGTTCGGACTTCGTCGAGATGTTTGTCGGCGTCGGCGCAAGCCGCGTCCGCGATCTGTTCGAGCAGGGCAAGAAGAACGCTCCCTGCATCATCTTCATCGACGAGATCGACGCAGTTGGCCGTCACCGTGGCGCAGGTCTCGGCGGCGGACACGACGAGCGCGAGCAGACCCTCAACCAGCTACTGGTCGAGATGGACGGCTTCGAGTCGAACGACGGAGTCATCCTCGTCGCCGCGACCAACCGTCCCGACGTGCTCGACCCCGCTCTTCTCCGCCCAGGCCGTTTTGATCGCCGCGTGATCGTCGATCGTCCGGACATTCGCGGTCGCGAAGAGGTACTCAAGGTCCATTCGAAGAAGGTTCCGATGGCGGAAGACGTCAACCTGAACGTTCTTGCACGTGGAACACCGGGCTTCTCCGGTGCCGACCTGGCCAACATGGTCAACGAGGCCGCCCTCACCGCTGCCCGCTTCAACCGCAAGGCCGTACACATGTACGACTTCGAGGTTGCCAAGGATAAGGTGATGATGGGCGCGGAGCGCAAGTCCATGCTCCTGACCGACGAGGAGAAGAAGGTTACCGCGTATCACGAGGCGGGCCACACGCTGGTCTCCGCGCTGCGGGAGCACTCCGATCCGCTGCACAAGGTCACAATCATCCCGCGTGGCATGGCGCTCGGCGTCACCGTCTACCTGCCTGAAGAGGATAACCACACCGTCACCAAGGACTATCTCGAGACGCGCATGGCGACCCTCATGGGCGGCCGCTGCGCAGAAGAGATCTTCCTGAAGAAGATGACCACCGGCGCGGGCAACGATATCGAGCGCTCCACCGAGCTCGCCCGCAAGATGGTCTGCGAGTTCGGCATGAGCAAGCTCGGTCCGATGACCTTCGGCAAGAAGGAAGAGCAGATCTTCCTTGGCCGCGAGATCGCCCAGCACCGCGACTTCTCCGATGACACCGCACGGCAGATCGATGCCGAGGTTCGGGCGTTCGTGGATGCTGGCTACAAGTCGGCCTACACCATCCTCGAGTCCAACCAGGACATCATGCACCGCATGGCTGCGGCCCTGTTGGAGCGCGAGACTCTGGATGCCGCCGAGATCAAGCTGATCATCGAAGGCAAGGAGCTGCCGGCTGCCCGGTCGCCGCTCTCGAGCGTCGATCCTGACTCCGGCGAGACCCAGAAGATCCTCAAAGCGGACAGCGGACGCAAGCCCGGCTTCGGCGAGGGTCAGCCCTCTCCCGCATAAACGTATCTGATTCGCTACGATAAAGCGGCCTTCGGGCCGCTTTTCCTTTTTCCTTCACAACCCCTCCCGGTGCGACAATAACAAGGCGGATGCGACTTACTTCCTTCACCGTTCTTCTTCTCTTCGCGCTCACCGGCTGCGGCTACCACACAGCCGGTTCGGCGACCCATCTGCCTGCGAACGTCCGCACCCTCGCCGTGCCGATCTTCACGACCCGCGTAACGGCCTACCACTCCGAGATGGTCTTTACCCAGGCCGTCATCCGCGAGCTCGACACCCGCACGAAGTACCGCATCATCAACTCCGATAGCGATAAGGACGCCGCCGACGCTATCCTGCGCGGCACGATTATCAGCCAGTCGGTCGCGCCGCTCACGTACGATTCGTCGACCAGCCAGACCTCCAGCTACCTCATCACCATCACGGCCAAGGTTGTGTTGACCGACCACGACGGCCACATCCTCTACCAGAACGACGCGCTCGGCTACCGCGAGCAGTATCAGTCCACGCAGGACCTCAGCGGCTTCATCCAGGAGGACTCTCCCGCCGTGCGCCGCATCGCCCGGGACTTCGCGCAAGCCGTCGTCAGCGACATGCTGGAGTCGTTCTAATGGCGCCGCTCCGCAGCTTTGCCTCGACCGACCGCTTTCTCGCGGAGATTGCCTCGCCCACGCCGCGTGCCGGCTACATCCTCATCGGCGACGAGATCTTTCTCTACGAACGCTGTCGCAAAGGCGTCCTCCAGGCGCTCGTTCCGCCGGAGATGCGCGACTTCTGCCTGAACGACATCGACCTCGCCGACATCAGCATCTTCGAGATCCTCGACCGCGCCCAGACACCGTCGCTGATGGCTCCGTTCCAGGTCTTCTTCATCCGCGGCCTGAAGAACCTCTACGGACGCGGCAGCAAGAAGGAAGAGTTCGCCGCGATCGACGCCTACTTCCGCTCGCCGAACCCGCAGGCGCTGCTGCTCTTCGTCGCCGACCACCTCCGCATCCCCACCGACCTCCGCCGCATGGACTATCAGGATAAGGAGCGCTTCGAGCGCATCCGCGAGACCCTCGGCGAGTGGTGCGGCACGGTCGAGCTCGCCCGTGTCGACGAGACCGACGCCGTCCGCTGGGTCACCGAGTCCGCGCAGGCCCGCGACACACGCTTCGACCCAGACGCCGCCCGCGAGCTCGTCGACGCGCTCGGCGCCGACATGATGCTCATCGCCAGCGAGTTCGAAAAGCTGCTGCTCTACACGGAGGGCCGCGGCCGCATCACCCTCGGCGACGTCGAAACGATGGTGCTCGCCGCCAAGCAGCGCTCGCTCTACGAGCTGACCGACGCCATCACCGCCAAGGACCGCCCCCGCGCCCTTGCGCTGCTGCATGGCCTGCTCAACGCATCCGATGGAGGCGAGGACGCCTCCATCGGCCACCTCTACATGCTTGCCCGCACCTTCCGCCAGATGCTCATCATCCTCGAGAAGAACGTGCGCGACTCCCGCGCCATCTGGCAGGTCCTCTGGCAGGGCTTCCGCATGCCGCCCTTCGCCGCCGAAGAGCTCATCAAGCAAGCACGCCGCTACAAGAGCCGCCGCGAGCTCACCCGCGCCCTCCGCCTCGTCGCCCGCGCGGACTTGGAGCTACGCTCCAGCCCCGCGAATAAACTCCTCGTGCTGGAACGACTGATTCTTGACTTGTCAGCAGAGGCAAAACCAGAAGCTCTTAGCTCTAGCACCCAGTTCGCGATGGAGCTTTAGTATCTTGAATTGCTCAATCACTTTCTGTACGGCCTCTTGCAAATCACCTGCCATAAGCTACGCGGTGAGACCATACTTTGAGATTTAGAACTAAATTTCAAATGTATTGATTTCTCCAGCCCGCCCCATGGTCCGAACAAACTCTTCGATCGGTTCCAAAATTCGTCGTTCTAACTGAGTCGAAGTCCAAGAGCGGGCCACTGCAAGACAAATCACCAATAACCCGACAATGCTGTGCCTAACAGCATTCATGCACAAGTCTTCTTCAACTTCCAAGCCAAACCTGAACGGCTCTCCGAGCGGCGGGGCCATTGTGCGAAGCCCAAGAGCTCGCGGATGGGCATAATTTGACATCGCACGATAGGGAACATCGTAGAGCCAGCTAAACATTTTTTCACTAGGAGAATAACTCCGATCTAAACGAAGTACGAGTTTATGCAGGCGCTCTGAAAAGTCGCTTTCGTCCACTTTCGCTATTAGTTTCCCCACTAAAAGGGACGTCTCATCATCTGGATCTGAAAGATCAGGATAATATTTCTTCAATGCTATGTGAGAGTCACGAACATGCCTGTGTTGAGCCGTAATAAAAATATAGCTTTCTCGTTCAGGATCATCACTCATAGAAACCGATACCGCGCTAATAGCATGCTCTAGAATTACTCGCGCGAGCACAGTAGCATCATGACCCGCCCCCGTTTCAGCAAGCATGAGTGTTGACTCTATTGTCCTAACTGCGCGACGGAGATGAGCGCCGAGAATCAGATCAAGCCCACTGCTCTTTCTTAGCCAGATATCGGCTTGTTCTATAGTATTTTTCGTCTCACTCAGGACTTTGCGGGCGTCGGCCAGCAATGACAGCGTTGAATGCGTAGTCTCCATTATTACTTCCTCTCAAGCTGGTAGGCTGTTCGTTCGAAATCATAGCTTCTGATTTTTGTAGAATGCACCGAATGTTCAGTATCTTGATCCCTTGAGGCTGGTCTCATCCAGAGACAATCTACTTCTACCATCGCATCAACTTCCATCCTCCTCCTTCGTGCATCCTACAATTTAGGTAATTTCGAAAGCCTAGCCAGCCCACAGGAGCAAGACGCCGAGTGCAACTCCAACCCACCCGCCCACCCTGGAACCAGATCACCCTGTTCCTCCTTACTGGCGGCACACTGCTTGTCTGCGCATTCATCCTCCAGCCGCTCTTTTCGGCCATTGTTGGGGCTGTCGTGCTTGCTGTCGCGCTTCAAACCCCCTATGACTGGCTTGCGACGAAGGTCAAGAATCGCTCGGCCTGCGCTGCTCTTGCGCTCGTCATCGTTATCCTTGCGATCATCATTCCCTGCTTCTTCCTTGCGCAGGAGATCGTCCAGCAGGCTATCGTCGCCGTCCACGCACTCCGGCAGGACGCTACCCACGACCGCTTCTTCGCCCTCCTCGCCCAACACCCCGCCCTCACCGACCGCGTCCAGTCCATCACCGACTCGCTCGACGTCGACGACACCATCAAAGCCACCGCAGCCTTCCTCGGCCGCCGTCTCTTCTGGCTCCTCGGTCACTCCGTCGTCGTCATCACGCAGCTCGTCTTCCTGCTCTTCATCCTTTTCTTCCTCTTCCGCGATCGCGAGATCACCCTCAACTTCGTGCGCTCCCTCCTGCCGCTCCGTGACGACGAGGCCACTGAACTCCTCGAGCGCGTCGACGACACCATCAAGGCCACCGCGCTCGGCCGGCTCACCATCGCCGCCATTCAGGGCATCCTCGCCGGACTCGGTTATTGGGTCCTCGGCGTTCCCGGCATCATCCTCTGGGCCTTCACGACCTGCGCCTTCGCCATGATTCCCGGTGTGGGCGCGGTGCTCGTCTGGGCTCCCATCGCGGTCTACCTCGGCCTCAGCGGCCATTGGGGCAAGGCCGCGCTGCTCGCAGTCTGGGGAGGCGTCATCGTCAGCACCATCGACAACATCCTCTATCCGATCCTCGTCGGCTCCCACCTGCGCGCCCATACCGTCACCGTTCTGCTCTCCATCATCGGCGGCGTCGCCGTCTTCGGCATCACGGGGATCATCATCGGCCCGGTCTCCTTCACCGTTGCCGCAACCCTGCTCGATATCTGGCGCGCCCGCTCCCGCGAGTCCGCCTCCTAGACCGAGAGTGGCCGTGGCGCGTTGGCTCTGTTAAGATTGAGGTTTGGCCCTCCATGACATTGATCGATAACTCTGCTCCCATCCGCGTCCGCATCGCCCCGTCGCCCACTGGCGACCCGCACGTTGGCACCGCCTACATCGGCCTGCTGAACTACCTCTACGCACGCCAGCGTGGCGGCCAGTTCGTCCTCCGCATCGAGGACACCGACCGTGCACGCTTCGTCGCCACCTCCGAGCAGATGATCTTCGATGCGCTTCACTGGCTCGGCCTCACCTGGGACGAAGGCCCCGACGTCGGCGGACCGTATGGGCCGTACCGGCAATCGGAGCGGACGGAGATCTACCGCGAGCACGCGCAGATTCTGCTCGACAACGGCACCGCCTATCGCTGCTTCTGCACCGCCGAAGAGCTCGAGGCCGCACGCAAGCAGCAGATGGCCGCCAAGCTGCCTCCACGCTACCCCGGAACCTGCCGTCATCTATCTGTAACCGATATTGGTACAAATATCGCAGCGGGCAAACCCTTCGTCGTCCGCATGGCCGTACCGCTCGAAGGCAGTACCACTTTCCACGACGAGCTGCGCGGCGACATCACCTTCGATCACAGCAATGTGGACGATCAGGTGCTGATGAAGTCCGACGGCTTCCCCACCTACCATCTCGCGAACGTCGTCGACGACCACCTGATGCGCATCACCGACGTCATCCGCGCCGAGGAGTGGATCTCGTCCACGCCCAAGCACGTGCTGCTCTACCAGGCATTCGGATGGGCGCAGCCGCGCTTCTGGCATATGCCGCTGCTACGCAACCTCGACAAGTCGAAGATCTCCAAGCGCAAGAACCCCGTCTCACTGATCTACTACCGTGAGAGCGGCTTCCTGCCCGAAGCCATCATCAACTTCCTCGGCCTGATGGGCGGCGGCATGCCCACGCTGAATCCGGTCGAGGTCGCGAACGGCTCAAAGGAGACGGAGATCTTCTCGCTCGACGAGATGGTGCAACGCTTCGAGGTCCATAACATCCGTCTCGGCGGACCAGTCTTCGATCTCACCAAGCTCAAGTGGCTCAACGGCGAGTATCTTCGTGCACTCTCGCCCGAAGCCTTCTTCGAGGCCGTCCGCACGCAGGTCTTCGGCGACAGCTACATTCGCAACATCGCATCGATCATGCAGGCGCGCATCGAGACCCTCGGCCAGTTCGGTGACCTCACCGGCTTCTTCTTCGCAGACAACGTGATGCCCCCGCAAGAGGTCTTCCTGCCGAAGAAGCGCACGCTCGAAGAGACGCTAGCCTTCGCCGCCGAGCAGCTCATCGTCCTCGAAGCAACCGACTGGACGACAGAAGCCATGGAATCCTCACTGAAGAAGCTGGGCGAAGAGAAGACCTGGTCCGTGAAAGAAAACTTCATGCTGCTCCGTGCGATCCTTACCGGAAGCACTATGTCGCCACCGCTGCTCGAGAGCCTCGTCATCTTCGGCAAAGCGCGCAGCATCGACCGCCTCCGCCGCTTTCTCGAAACGCAGAAGAAGCTGGCCAACGGCAGAAAGTAAAGCCCTCATGCACGAATGCCCCTGTCCGCAAATCGGATAGGGGCATTCGTACATCGGGACCACGCGGTCGTTCTACTCCTCAACGATATTCTTCAGGCACAGTCCCAGCAGCCGGTTCAACTCTTCAATATCGTCGTCTGGAATCTCGTGCCACAGCATGGCCTCGGTTCCTTTCATAATTGTCTCTGCCGTCTGCAACAACTCTTCGCCAGCCGCCGTCAGTGACGCTGCCAGAATGCGATCATTCCCGTTGCCTTTGCGCCGTTCGATCCAGCCGTCCTCTTCGAGCCGACGGATCAGTGCCTGGGCCGTCTGCGGCGTCACATAGCAGCCTCGTGCGAGCTGCGCACCCGAGCTTCCCGGAGAGCTTTGGATGGCGTACAGCAGTTGTAGCTGCGCCATCGTCACCCCTTGCGGGCGCAGCTCCTCATCCAACCGGGAGCGAAAGTGAAGGAGAATCCGCTTCATCCGCTGCCTGGCCAGCCCTCTGCCATCCTGTAGATTCTCTGTCGTCTTGCGCTCCATTTATATCAGTCTCCTGATAATATTATCAGGAGACTGATATGGCCACCCTCGCACAACCGCTTCCACGTTCGCTCGCTCCATGGAAGCCGCACCACAATCCCTGGGCCATCGCCATGACGGTCACCCTGGCGACCTTCATGGAGGTTCTCGATACCTCCATCGCCAATGTCGCATTGCCACACATCGCCGGCTCGCTCGGCGCAAGCCAGGACGAAGCAACCTGGGTTCTGACCAGTTATCTGGTCGCCAGCGCTGTCATCCTGCCCATCTCCGGCTGGCTCTCGAACCGCTTCGGCCGCAAGCGCTTCTACATGACCTGCGTGGCCATGTTCACCGTCTGCTCCCTGCTCTGCGGCATCGCACCGACGCTGCCCATTCTGATCCTCGCCCGCATCCTGCAAGGTCTTGGCGGCGGCGGTCTTGCGCCCAGCGAGCAGGCGATCCTTGCCGATACCTTTCCCATCGAAAAACGCGGACAGGCCTTTGCCGTCTATGGCATGGCCGTCGTCTTCGCGCCCGCCATTGGCCCTACGCTCGGCGGCTGGATCACGGATAACTTCAACTGGCACTGGATCTTCTTCATCAACCTGCCCGTCGGCCTGCTCTCGCTCTACCTGAGCAACCGCATGGTCGAAGATCCGCCGCATCTCATCGCGCGCAAAGAGGCCTCCAAGCACCTCAAAGTCGATTTCACCGGCCTCGGCCTCGTCGCGCTCGGCGTCGGCCTGCTCGAGTTCACGCTCGACAAGGGCCAGGAGAAGGACTGGTTCTCGGACCCCATGATCCGTACCACCTTCATCGCCGCGATCGTTCTCATCATCTTCTTCGTCTTCTGGGAGTGGTATCACCCGGACCCGATCGTCGACATCAAGCTGCTCAAGAACCGCAACTTCGGCACTGCTGTCTTTCTACAGCTCGTCCTCGGCATGGTGCTCTTCGGCTCGACCGTGCTCATCCCACAGTATCTGCAAACACTGCTCGGCTACAGCGCTGAACGCGCCGGAGAAGTGCTCTCGCCCGCAGGTTTTGTGCTGATGTTCATGATGCTCCTTGCCGGCAGGACCGTCGGCAAGATCGACCCACGCGCCATGGCGGCAGCAGGCTATTTCTTTACCGCCGTCGGGGTCTACAACCTCACCCGGCTCGACCTGACGACCTCCTTCGCAGCAGTCACCGAGTGGCGTGTTCTCCAGATGATGGCGCTACCCTTCATCTTCATTCCTATTAGCACGCTGAACTACGTCGGCGTCCCAGCGGACAAGACGAACCAGATCTCCAGCCTCTCGAACTTCGCTCGTAACATTGGCGGCAGCGCGGGCACAGCGCTGCTCACCACGTTTATTGCACGAACTTCGCAGGTGCATCAGCAGACGCTCAGCGCTCATGTCGTGCGCGACAGCGTACCCTACCGCCTTTACATGAGCCGCATGCAGGATGTACTCATAGCCGGCGGCATGACCACCGCACAAGCCACCAAAGCGGCCCTTGGGCAGGCGTATCTACAGATGCAGCTTCAGGCCGAGATGCTTAGCTTTAACAACGCCTTTGTCCTGCTATCCATACTGCTCTTCTGCCTTGTCCCGCTGCCCTTCCTCATGCGTCTGCCAAAGAAGCGCGAGAAACCGTCGCCTGAGGCTGCGGGACATTGATCTAAAGTTCTTTAAATAGGAGGGACGGCTGAGGGATATTACTCCCGAGGTCGCTTATACGCGGCCTACTATCAGTCGTCTCATCTATTGTACAACTTTCCCTAATAAGGAATGACGTTCGATCCCATATAGAGATTGTTGCAGCGATACCACAACTGCTGGATACGAAAATCCTTTTTCATCCGATAGCGCTGATTGATATACATTGCGACATCGCACAGCTGGATATGCGCAGAATCGTGTGACGGCATGAAATGAATCGTATCGATAAGCCTTGAGAAGTCGATAGTAGGACCAAACGGAGCACCATGAGTTCTATATCTCACGAGCGTCTTGTGAGATAGCTCTTTGTGGTCACTACTGCAATCATCGGCAATCATCACTGCCAACTGATTTCTTTGTCGTGCGTAAGTTGCAATTCGTTCTAAACACAACCACAAAGCTATCGAGTGAGGATGTTCAGGATGCGCGTATCGCTCTCTCAAGAGAACCTTATTACAGCCTCCACTCACCAGCCGCAGGTCATTTTTCTCCATCACCTCAACGCATTGGGTTAATATGCTGAGGCGATCGGCAACAGAAACACGGCGCCAACCTTTGCTCCCATGGAGGATTTCTTTACCGTGTAGTTCACAGGTATCATCTGTAAACCCTCTCGAATATGCAAACTCTTTCACCTCATCTACGCCTGCCTTAGTGGCAGCCCAAACTGTCTCTGGAACTAACAGTGCGCCGACATAGTGAACCGGCTGCGAAAGGTCGGTTAGATCGTTTCCCGTGTTGCCAGTCTCATCCAAATAGGCGCAAATCATTCGCTACTTTGTTTTCCTCATTACGGCGAAGTCTAGTCAGCCCGCCTTGAACATCTGCTTGATGCCGCGCAGTGCCTGCCGTGTGCGCTCTTCGTTCTCGATCAGCGAGAAGCGCACATGCGTGTCGCCATGCTCGCCAAAGCCGATGCCCGGCGAGACCGCGACCTTTGCATCCAGTAGCAGTTTCTTCGAGAACTCAATCGATCCCAGCGCACTGAACTGCTCCGGGATCCGCGCCCAGACGAACATCGTCGCCTTCGGCAGCGCCACGTTCCAGCCAAGCTTATTCAGCCCCGGCACCAGCACATCGCGACGACACTTGTAGTTCTCGACGATCTCCTTCACGCAGCTCTGATCGCCTTCCAAAGCTGAGATCGCTGCCACCTGGATCGGCGTAAACGTACCGTAGTCGAAGTAGCTCTTGATGCGACCCAGCGCGGCCACCAGCTTCTTATTGCCGACCATAAAGCCGACGCGCCAACCCGGCATGTTGTAGCTCTTCGAGAGCGTGAAGAACTCGACAGCAATCTCCTTCGCGCCAGGCACCTCGAGGATCGACGGCGCACGATAGCCATCGAAGACGAGATCAGCATACGCGAGATCGTGAATGATATAGATGCCCAGCTCGCGGCAGAGCGCGACGATACGCTCGAAGAACGCCAGGTCGACACACTGCGTCGTCGGGTTCGCCGGGAAGTTGAGGATGAGCAGCTTGGGCCGAGGCGACATGAGCGGCAGATCGTGCTCAAGCTGCTCGATCAAGGCGTTCGAGTCGCCATCCGGCGCACTGTCGATCGCAATCGTCTGCACCTTCGATCCAGCAATGACCGGCCCGAAGATGTGGATCGGGTAGCTTGGATTCGGCACCGCGACGGTGTCCTCGTCATCGAGCACGGCGAGGCAGAGGTGCGCGATGCCCTCCTTCGAGCCGATGGTGACGATGGCCTCCGTCTCCGCGTCGAGATCGACGTCGTAGCGCGTCTTGTACCAGTTGCAGATCGCCTTGCGCAGCCGCGGCACGCCCTTCGAGAGCGAGTAGCGATGCGTCGTTGTGCGCTGCGCCGCCTCGATCAACTTGTCAACGATCGCCTTCGGCGTCGCGCCGTCGGGATTGCCCATGCCGAAGTCAATGATGTCCTCGCCACGACGACGGGCGGCGGCCTTCAGCTCGCCAGTGATGTTAAAGACATATGCGGGGAGACGGGTAAGCCTTCTAAACTCTTCCATGGTGTTCCGGACTGCTCCTGAGCGTTCTGTCGCCCGTTTTTTATTTCTATTATTGTGCCGTAAACAAGACCTGCAGCGGGAGTGATTTCGGTGGGTAGCACGCCGCATGGTCGCACGCCTGGTAGTGCAGCGTCGCGTCGAGCGTATGGCTTCCCGCCGCCGCAACCACGGGCAGCTTCACCGTGAAGGTCCCGGTATAGACATCCAGCTTGGTCGAGGAATCGAAGGCGAAGCTGAAGTCGTGCCCAGTGGAGTACTCCGGCGCAGCCTCGGTGACTCCCGCTGCCGGCTGTACCTTCAGCACAGTCGGAATCAGGAAGTCCGACTTCGGCGTATGCGAGTTGACATGGTAGCCATCGACCACAGCGAAGTGCACCTCAACCACCGCCTTCTTGCCAGCAGGAACAGTCTGCTGCTCCGCGACATAGATGACGGTACTCTTCGGCTTTGCCACATCCTGAGCGATCAATGGTTGAAAGCCGACCAGCAGCGCAGCACTGGCAATCCATCGGAGAGAGCGCATCATTCGGCACCTGCCGTAGTCGTACCTGTGGCTGCAATCGCCTTCTTGATGTTGGCCTCGATCTCATCCTTCGAGCCGAGCCCGGCGGTCTGTTCGACCACGACTCCCTTGGCGTTGATGTAGAACGACTCCGGCAGATAGTCGATGCCGCCATATGCAGGCGAAACCTTGCCGTCGGTCAACAGGATCGGATAGGTCGTCCCCAGCTTCTTCGCCGCCTTGGCGATCTCATCCTTACCCGCATCGTCCTCCGCGATGCCGAGAACCTCGAAGCCCTGTCCCGCATACTTCGCGCGAAACTCCTCGAACCACGGCATCTCCAGCTTGCACGGAGCACACCACGTCGCCCAGAAGTTGACCAGCACCGGGCGGCCCTTATAGTCCGCGAGCGAAACCTTTTTGCCATCCAGCGAGACCAGCGTGAAGGCCGGAGCAGCCTTACCGCGAAGCTGCGGCTCCGGATTGGACTCCGTGGCCTGCGCTCCACCCTGCGCCGGAGCCGCCGGCGTTAGGATCACGTGGCTCTCCTGTGCCTTCTGCATCGCGAGACGACGCTCACGCAGGTTATGCCATCCCGCCCAGAGCATCAGCGAAATTCCAGCGATAAGGAGAACAACGACCAGCGCACTTCTCTTCATTGCGATTCCTTCGGGAACGGGCATGGAGGCCAACCGCTCCAACTTTAAGTTTAGCCGCAAAGTGAGGACGGGATGGTGCTATTAGAAGTTTTTGGGCAATAGACGGTCGTAGGTCGCTCGGACGATCCGGTAGCACTCGCAGGCAGCGCTTTCGAGTCCGGCGCGGTTGACGAGATGAATCCGGCCGCGCGTGTAGTCGATAAACCCTGCACGCTGTAGGCTTCCAGCCGCCACGGTCACGGTGGACCGGCGCGAGCCGAGCATCTGCGCCAGGAACTCCTGCGTCAGTTGCAGCTCCTCGGACTCCATCCGGTCCGCAGAGGCCAGCAGCCAGCGGGCAAGCCGCGCCTCGACCGCGTGCAGACGGTTGCAGAGGACCGACTGCGTCATCTGGGTCATCTGCATGTACAGAAAAGAGTGGACCAGTTGCAGCAGCGGGCCGCCCTTCAGGAACTCCTCCCGGAAGAGTGACATGCGGATGCGATAGCCAAACCCGGCACCCTGCATGATGACGCTGTGCGCCATCTGGGAGTGACCCAGCAGGCCAAACACCCCGGCAAACCCTTCGCGGCCGATCAAGCTGACCTCGATGGAGTCGCCGCTCTCCGTCAATGCATCCGTCGAAATCAGGCCGCTGGTCGGAAAGTAGAGATACTCGATCTCCTCATGCGGCAGGGAGAGTGAAAGACCCAGCGGGAGTTCGACCGGCACCAGAGACTTCGCGATACTGGCGGACTGCGCATCCGACATCTGCGCCAGAATGTAGTTTCGTGGCCTCGCATGCCCGTTCCCCGAGGAGGGTGTTCCGAGTGATTCGCCCGGTTGCAGGAGTGCGCCCCCGCGCAATCCCGGCAACTCATTTCCCTTCGGAGGTCCGTTCGACAAAATACTCCCCTAGACGAGGAGCACGTTCCTCGCCGTATATCAAGGCCCGCCCTGTTCATCTCAAGGTCATTGGCAATCCCTCGAACATACGCTGGACCTTCGCCGGAGTCTGTCCTACAGGCAACATAAGGAACGAGATTTCTCCATCAGAATGAACCAGTTCCGCCAACAGGTCTGTCTACAGCTCGCCACACGACAGAGAGATATCGGGCGGGGAGCCTTTTCGCTCACCCCCTACTCAAGGTCGAAGGCCCGTTCGAACGGTAAAATAAGATTTTCGGCGGTTTACCCGTTCCCGCACGTTGGAAGGTTGCTCAGAATCTATGCATCGCTGGTCACAACTCTTTATTCCTACACTTCGCGAGGCTCCGGCCGACGCAGAGGTCGCAAGCCACAAGCTCCTGCTGCGCGCTGGCTACGTTCGCCAGCTCGGTGCAGGCATCTACAGCTATCTCTTCCTGGGCAACCGGTCTGTGAACAAGATCGTCGCCATCGTTCGGCAGGAGATGGACCGCATCGGCCAGGAGTTCCTGCTCCCCGCGCTCAACCCGCGGGAGATATGGGAGGCCAGCGGCCGCTGGGACGTCATGGGCGACAACATGTTCCGCCTGAAGGACCGCAAGGGCGCGGAGCTCTGCCTCGCCATGACCCACGAGGAGATCGTTACCGACATCGCCCGCAAGGAGCTGCGCAGCTACAAACAGCTCCCCCAGATCTGGTACCAGATCCAGACCAAGTTCCGCGACGAGCCGCGCCCCAAGTCCGGCCTGCTCCGCGTCCGCCAGTTCATCATGAAGGACGCCTACTCCTTCGACATCGACGAGGCCGGTCTCGACGTGAGCTACAACAAGCATGATGCGGCCTACCGCAAGATCTTCACTCGCTGCGGGCTGAAGTTCGTCTCGGTCGATGCTGACTCCGGCGCCATGGGCGGCTCCGCCTCGCAGGAGTTCATGGTCTACACCGAGGCAGGCGAAGACCTGATCGCCAGCTCAGCCTCCGGCTACGCCGCGAACCTCGAGAAGGCCATCTCGCGCCCCTCGGTCGTCGAAGACCTCGCCCCCACCGGCGACGGCACACCCGAGCTCGTCCACACGCCCGGCTTCCGCACCATCGACGAGGTCAGCGCGTTCCTCCAGACCCAGCCGCAGCACCAGATCAAGACCATGGCCTTCACCGCCATCATGGGAGCCGACAGCAAGGTCGGAGCTGAACGTCCCGTCGTCGTCTTTCTGCGCGGCGATCACACCGTCAACGAGGCCAAGCTCCTCGCCGTCTCTGGCGCCGCCGAGCTGCGCCCGATGACACCCGAGGAGATCGAGACCACCTTCAAGGCTCCCGCCGGATACCTCGGCCCCATCGGCGTCGAGGCCGCGCCGCATCCCAAGAAGCCTGGCACACTCGTCATCCTCGACGCCGCGCTCGCCGACCGGAAGAACCTCATCGCCGGGGCCAACAAAGCCGAGTACCACCTGCGCAACGTCACGCCAGGTCGCGACTTCAAGCCGACCGTCACCATTGACGTCCGCAACGTGCTCGAGGGCGAAGGCTGCCCCATCGACGGCAGCCCGCTGCGTCTTGGCAAGGCAGTCGAGATCGGCCACATCTTCAAGCTCGGCTTTCGGTACACGAAGTCGATGGGAGCCTCTGTCCTCAACCGCGACGGCAAGGAGACCACGCCGATCATGGGCAGCTACGGCATCGGCATCGAGCGCATCCTGACCGCCGCCATCGAGACCTCCGCCGCCGAGATGGGTGGCGACGCCTACGCTCTACCCGCAGCCATTGCGCCCTTCGAGGTCGTCGTCACCATCACCAACGTCGGCGACGCAGCACTGCTCGCCGCAGGAGAAAAGGTTGCCGCCGAGCTCGACGCCGCAGGCTTCGACGTCCTCCTCGACGACCGCGACGAACGTGCAGGCGTCAAGTTCAAAGACGCAGATCTCGTCGGCATCCCCTACCGGATCAACATCGGACGAGGCGTCGCCGAGGGCAAGGTCGAGTTCGTCAACCGTCTCACCGCTGCAAACAAGGACATCGCACTCGACCAAACCGTAGCAACGATTCGCGAGGCTCTCACCGCCTAGCGCCACCACACACCCTAAACCGCCGTAGATGCATCCGAAGAGAAAGAAACCCTTGGCCGTCAAACTTAAGCTCGCGAACACCCCCCGCTCCCCGCAGTCGATCAGCCTGGGCTGGCGCATTGCGCGGGTCCTCCTCGTCATGGTGCTCGCTGTGCTGCTCGTCGGCGCCTGTATCTTCGGCTACTTCTACCACCACTACGAGAACGTCGTTGACGACCGCCTCGCCGCCGGACCGCTCTTCGCGAGCGTGGCGCAGATCTACGCTGCGCCACGCGAGGTCCGCACCGGCCAGAAGATGACCGTCGAGCAGATCGCGCAAGACCTGCGTCGCGCCGGATACAACGGCAACACCCAGCTCGGCTCCTACCAGGTCAACGGCGACAATATCCTCATCAAGCCCGGCCCGCAGAGCTACCACTCCCCTGACGGCGCAACCATCAACGCAGCCGACGGTGTCGTCCAGAGCATCACCGCAGAAAACGGCGTTGCCCTGCGCGCCTACGAGCTCGAGCCGCAACTCATCACCGCGCTCTCCGAGGACAAGAACCGCACCAAGCGCCGCCTCGTCACCTACAAGGACATCCCACCGCAACTCGTGCAGGCCGTCACCTCTATCGAAGATCGCAGCTTCTTCGAGCACGGCGGCATCGACTACCTTCGCATCGCCAAGTGCGCCGTCCAGGATGTGATCGCCCACCGCCTCAACTGCGGCGGTTCGACGCTCACCCAACAGCTCGCCCGCGGATTCTTCCTCTCGCCCGACAAAAAATTCGTCCGCAAGTTCCGCGAGATCCTCATCACCTTCCAGCTCGAAGCGCGCTTCTCCAAGCAGCAGATCTTCGAGATGTACGCCAACGAGATCAACCTCGGCCAGCGCGGCAGTTTCGCCATCAATGGCTTCGGTGAGGCATCGCAGGCCTTCTTCGGCAAGGACATGCGCCAGCTCGATCTCGCCGAGTGCGCCCTGCTCGCCGGCACCATCCAGAGCCCGAATCGCCTGAACCCCTACCGTCACGCCGAGCGCGCCATGGAGCGCCGCAACCTCGTGCTCGACGCAATGGTCAAGACCAACTCCATCACCGAGGCGCAGGCAGAACACGCGAAGGCCGAGCCCCTCGGTCTCGCACCGCCGAACGTAGACGGCAGCGAAGCGCCCTACTTCGTCGATCTCGTCCACGAGCAACTCGTGCAACGCATCGGCGATCAGGCAATGGGACACGACAGCCTGCGCATCTACACCTCGCTCGACCCCGAGTTGCAGCGAGCCGCCTCCGACGCCGTCGATGCCGGGATGAAGAGCGTCGACGAACTCATCCGCAAGCTGCACCGCACGCCCAAAGGTGGATCTCCCGGGCCCATCACCTACCCTCAGGTTTCGCTCGTAGCCATCAACCCACACACCGGCCAGATTCTCGCCCTTGTAGGTGGCCGCAACTACGGCACCTCACAGCTCAATCACGCCGTTGCCGAGCGACCCACCGGATCGATCTTCAAGCCCTTCGTCTACGCCACGGCCTACAACACCGCGCTCAACGGCACCAACATCGATGGCAACGGAGTCTTCACCGCACTCACCAAGCTCAACGACGACCCCACCAACTTCGCCTTCGGCGGCAAAGACTACACCCCCGGCAACTTCGAAAAGGGCGAGTACCCCGGCATGGTGACCGCAGTCCAGGCCATCGTCCATTCGCTCAACATCGCCACCATCAACCTCGCCCGGCTGGTCGGCTACGACAACGTCGCCTCCCTCGCCCGCTCCTCAGGAATCGTCAACGCACGCGGTACTCCGTCGGTCGCCATTGGCACCTATAATGCCACGCCAATCGATATGGCCGGTGCCTACACCGTCTTCGCCAACAATGGCGTCCACCTCAAGCCCTGGATGCTCGCCAGCGTCCGCAACACCAACGGCGACATCGTTGCTGACTTCTCCCCCGAGGCCAAACAGGTCCTCGATCCCCGCACCGCCTTCCTCACCCAGTCGCTGCTCGAAAATGTGATGAGCTTCGGCACCGGCTCCGCCGTGCGCAAGTACGGCTTCTTCGCGCCCGCCGCCGGAAAGACCGGAACCTCCCACGACGTCTGGTTCGCAGGCTACACCTCCAACCTCCTCTGCATCATCTGGGTCGGAAACGATGACTACACGGACATCTCGACCGGGCTCTCCCGCAGAGTGCAGGGCGCGGACACAGCCGCACCCATCTGGGCCGAGTTCATGAACCGCGCCATCAAGCTGCCGCAGTACTCGGACATGACCTCCTTCACCGCGCCCAGCGGCGTTTCAGTCGTCCGTCTCGACAGGGCCACAAACCTTCCCGCCGATGCCACCTGCCCCACCGACTATAACGTCGCATTCCTCGACGGTACGGCCCCACAAGGCACCTGCAGCCACATGGGCGACAGCTCCCCAAGCTTCCTTCAAAGAATCTTCGGCAGCCACTCCTCAGAAGAGCCCGCACCCGCAGCGCCCGTCAATCGAGCCACGCCATCGACATCACCCAATCCATCCACCGCGCAAAAACCAACCCAACCGGCAACGTCTCTCAACCCAAACCCAACCGTAGCTGAACCGCCCAAGAAGAAAGGCTTCTTCCACAGGCTCTTCGGCGGCGGCGGCGATAAACAAACGCAGACCCCACCGCCCGATCAGCAGCCGCAGTAACGCATCGCCTGCTATCGAAGATGAAAGCTTTGAAAGGGCACGGCTTCAGCCGTGCCGTAAACAGTCGAAAGAAGCGGGGCTTTAGCCCCTGAGGGAATCATCGCACTACTCCATCGCTCCTCAGTTTTAAACAGCTTCTCAGACCTTCGCCACCGTCTCGCGATGCCCCGACAACGGCGGCAGATTCCGCCGCACGTTAAACCCCAGCGGAGCCGCTTTGAATCCCGCATCCAAAAGGAACTTTGCAAACGGATGCTCCGCGACGGCGACCCCATTCACACTCGCGATCAGCATCCCCGCCCGCGCTCCCGGATCGGCTCCCTGCTCCTGCACCCGACGCACCAGAAACTCCGCCAGACTCCGCGCAACCTGCGACCGCGACGGGTCTTCCTCCGGCAGAAAAATCTGCACGTTCGGATTGCCGCGCCGCAGATACGCCACCAGCGCGCCATCGCACAGGATCACCCGCGCCCCTACACTGCGCGTCAGCGAAGACCCAGCATCCGAAGCCGCAGGCCATCGCAACAAAGCGCCATACGGATTCGCCGGATCGGTCGCCGCCAATTGCAGCATCTCCGACCGATCATCCTGCGTCCCCACACGCAAACTCCGCAACAGATCCACCGCCGCTGGCATCGCAAACTGCGTCGCGCCTAGATCCGCCGCAAAGTACCCACGCCGAACCTTCCCACTCTCCTCCAGCGCCTTCATCACATCGTAGATCGCCGAAAATCCTCCCGGAAGATTCTCCGCATATGCCGTCTCCCGAAAGACCACACCGTACCGCGTCAGCAGCTGCTGCGCAATTGTATGAGACCACTCCGTTGCATTTCGATTCTGCGCGAACGCCGCCGCCTGCAACGCCCATCGCCCCTGCGCCGTCGGCGGCGTCGTACGCCGTGAACGAAAGCCTGTCTGCTGATGCGTCCGCCGCGGCTTGCCACTCGTCGCCGGCCGCTCGCAGTACGCTCGCAGTGCAGCCATTCCGTCGTTCGTCAACAACCCCTTCCACACCAGACTCCACAACGCATCCAGCGTCTCACCGGGATATCCTCCACCAACTCCTTCATGCAGATCGCCAAAGAACGACGCTCCATTCAACCGCAAGTAATCCACTACCGCACTCTCACGCGTCGCATCATTCAACTCCGGCAACGAAGCAGGCGGCCACAACTGCGACAGCTTCTCCGCAAGATACAACCCGATCCGCCCATCCCGCTCCCCAATCGGATCGAACCCGCACCACACCACCTCTCCCGCTGCAATGAGCGTATCCAAATCCGCAGCCCTGTAGTTCGCCACACGTGCAGGCAGAATCTCCGTCTCAAGGATCGACGCAGGAAGAGGCGCTCCTTGCAAACTCTCAATCACATCGAGCAGCGCATCGAGCCCACGTCGCGGCTGCACCACCCCCTGCCAGCGCGTAAATAACCGTGCCAGCGTCCGCTGTTCAACCGGCTCTACCTCTTTACGTAACCGTGCCAGTGACTTTCTACGAATGGCCCGCAACACCTCGTGATCGCACCACTCGCGATGAACACCACCAGGCCGAAAGCCGCCTTCCACAATGCGTCCCGACTGCACCAGACGGTGCAGTGTCGCCTCTACACTCTCAACCGGCAACGCGAAACGTCGCGCCGCCTCCGCCGTCGTAAACGGCCCATGCGTCCGCGCATAACGCCGCAGCAGATCGAGCATCGCCTCTGGCATCGCACCCAAAAACGCCACAGGCAAATCTGTCGGCAGAGTCACACCCAACGCATCGCGATACCGCGCCGCATCCTCCACCGCAATCAATCGCTTCTGCCCCTCTATCCCAACCTCAAGCACTCGCCGAGCTTTCAGTAATTTCGTAATGCTATTTGTCACTTCATCAGTTACACATCGTCGCAACAGCTCTTCACGTGTCAGATCGCCAAGCCGCAACAACAAATCGTGCACGCCATCCATCGTCCGCGCGCGATACGTATCCGCTATGCATTGCAGTTGCTCTTCGGTCTCCTCGATCGCATGCAGATCGAGCAACTCGCGCAGATCCGCATCGCCCATCAACTCCCGCAACTGATCCTGATCGATCGATAGCGCCTGTGCCCGCCGCTCCGCCAACGGCGCATCGCCGTCGTAGATATAGTTCGCCACGTAGCTGAACAACAGCGCTGAAGCGAACGGTGACGGCGTCCGCGAGTCCGTCGTATGCACACGCAAGCTACCGTTGCTAATGCTTCGCAGCGTCTCCATCAGCGCAGGCATATCGAACACATCGCGCAGGCACTCGCGGTACGCCTCGAGCAGAATCGGAAACGAAGCATACCGCGACGCCACACTCAGCAGATCGTACGCACGCTTTCTTTGCTGCCACAGCGGCGTTCGTCCATCGGCACGACGTCGCGGCAGCAACAGTGCCCGCGCCGCACTCTCGCGAAATTTCGCTGCGAATAGCGCCGTCGATCCAAGCTGCCGCAAGACCAACTCTGCCGCCTCCTCCGGCCCAGGCAGAAGCGGTGTCACATCGGGCGCCTCATCCGTCTCCGGAAAGCGCAGCACGAAGCCATCCTCACTCCACATCGACTCGACATTAGGCCCACCCGCAGCACGAATCTTCGCCGTCGCCGCCATCGCCCACGGCGCGTGAATACGACTGCCGAACGGCGTCAACACACACACCCTCCAGTAACCCAGCTCATCGCGTACACGCTCGATGACGATCGTCCGATCATCGGGAACCACCGTCGTCGCCAGCTCCTGATCAGCAAGATACCGCAGCACATTCTCCGCCGCGTCTGGCTCCAGATCATGTTCTTGCGTCAGACGTGTAACCGCCACACTACGTGGCATCTCACGCAACTCACGCACCAGCGCACCGATGCGCCGTCCAAACTCCAGCGGCCTGCCCGGACGGTCGCCATGCCAGAACGGCATCTTGCCGGGGTCGCCCGGCGCAGGCGACACCAGCACACGGTCATGCGTAATCTCTTCGATCCTCCACGTCGACGCACCCAAAATGAATGTGTCCCCCGTACGCGATTCGAAGACCATCTCCTCATCCAGCTCGCCCACACGCACAGGCTTTTTTCGCTCGCCCGCAAGAAACACGCCATACAAACCGCGATCCGGAATCGTTCCACCATTCAAAATCGCGATGCGCTTCACGCCGCTGCGAGGCGTCAGCCAATTGCGAGTGCGATCCCACGTCACACGCGGGCGAAGCTCCGCGAACTCATCCGACGGATAGCGGCCCGCCAGCATATCGAGCACACCATCGAACACACCCTGACTCAAACCCGCATACGAAGCGGCGCTGCGAATCAGCCGAAAGAGCCCCGCATAGCTGATGCCCGGACCTCCCTCCTCATCCGTCTTCGCATGTGAGCGCATCTCTGCATGTGCAGCATCAAGCGGCGGATGCGCGATCACCGCAACCATTTGCTGCGCCAGCACGTCGAGCGGGTTGCGCAGAAAACGCGTCGACTCAACATGCCCCTCATGCATCGCCCGCGTCACCGCCGCGCATGCAATCAAATCCGCACGATACTTCGGAAAAATAATGCCCGACGAAGGAGCGCCCACCTGATGCCCAGCGCGTCCGATACGCTGCATCCCACTCGCAACCGACGGCGGCGCTTCAATCTGAATCACCAGGTCAATCGCGCCCATGTCGATCCCCAGCTCGAGCGACGACGTCGCGATCAGCGCACGAATCGTTCCCGCCTTCAACATCTCCTCGATCTCGCTCCGCTGTGCCGCCGCCAACGAACCATGATGCGCTCGCGCAATCTGCTCACCAGCCAACTCGTTCAACGAGCCAGCAAGTCGCTCCGCTACACGCCGCGCATTGACGAAGATAAGCGTCGAGGTGCGCGAACGAATAATCTCCAACAAACGCGGATAGATTGACTGCCAGATCGACGTCCGCTTCGGCCCCTGCGACTCCTGCCCACTCGGCTGCTCTTCGATCTCACCGAGCCGCACCATATCCTCTACAGGCACCTCTACCTTCAGGTCCAGCACCTTGCGCGCTCCCGCGTTCACAATGGTCACAGGACGATAGCGAGGATCATCATCGGCACTGCGCTCTCCCTCGTCTCCCGCAACCTCCATCAGCACACTCGACGCCTCCGCGCCGATCTCATCCGCCTGCGGCATTTCTGTAACTAATTCAGTTACAGAAATATTTTCAGTCTCCGCACCACCCAGAAAACGCGCTATCTCTTCAAGGGGTCTCTGCGTCGCCGACAGTCCAATGCGCTGCAACCTACGTCCCGTCAGCGCCTCCAGCCTTTCTAACGACAGCGCCATGTGCGCCCCACGCTTCGTAGGCACAAGCGCATGGATCTCATCGACGATCACCGTCTCGACCGAACGCAGCGACTCCCCCGCCTCCGACGTCAACAGCAGATACAAAGACTCCGGTGTCGTAATCAAAATATCGCCCGGATGCCGCCGAAACCGCGCACGCTCCTTCGGCGATGTATCTCCCGTGCGCACGCTGATCTCCGGCATCCGCACCGCAACGCCCTCGCGCTGCGCCATATCCGCAATGCCCGCCAGCGGCATGCGCAGATTGCGCTCCACATCCACAGCCAGCGCCTTCAGCGGAGACAGATACACCACGCGGCAACCGCGCTTCGCATCGATCGGTGTCCGCAACATCAGCTTGTCGAGACACCACAGGAACGCCGTCAGCGTCTTGCCCGTTCCTGTCGGCGCAAGGATCAGCGTCGATTCGCCACGAGCGATCGCAGGCCATCCCTCCACCTGCGGAGCCGTCGGCCCATCGAAGGCAGCCCGAAACCACGCCGCCGTAATCGGATGAAATAACCCCAGCGCCCCATCCGTCGTAGAACTCTTCGGCTTCTTCGAATTGGAAAAGTTACCCGGCATCGATCAATCGCTCTCAGCAGAATATCCGCTATCCATCCAGTTCGATGCAGAAGCACATCACCCTGTCGATGCCATGAACATCGCCGCGCACTTGCCACCAGCCACAGCACCCGGTAACCTCCATTCATCATGGAGCACAATGCACAGCACGATCATCCCAGCGGCCTCTCAGACGAACAGATCGCCGACCTCTGCCAGCGCGCAGCCGTTGCCGCCCAGCACTCTTACTCGCCCTACAGTCGTTTCCGCGTAGGTGCTGCCCTTCTGTTGGACACCGGCAAGATCGTCACCGGAACTAACGTCGAGAACGCATCCTACCGGCTCACCACCTGCGCCGAGCAGTCCGCCATCGTCACCGCCGTCGGCCAGTACGGCCCCGGAATCAAGCTCCGCGCCGTCGCCGTAGCCAACCTCAACGACACCGCAAGCGAGCCCTGCGGGGCCTGCCGCCAGACGATCCTCGAGTTCGGCTTCCCCGATACATGGGTCTTCTTTCCCACCACCAGAGGCGTCGCCGGCGCAGCTATCGGCGAAATCCTTCCCATCGGCTTCGTCTTCCCACGCTGAGACACACACATGACCATTCATCCGATTGACATCATCCGCCATAAACGCGACAGCCTCACCCTCACCGACGCCGAGATCGAAACCTTCGTCCGCGCCGTCGTCGATCGCACCATCTCTGATGCCCAGATCGGTGCCTTCCTCATGGCCGTCTGGCTGCGCGGCCTCAACGCACAGGAGCTCGCCACGCTCACCCGCGCCATGCGCTTCTCCGGCGAGGTCTTCGATTCGTCGCCACTCAACGCCTTCGCTGTAGACAAGCACTCCACCGGCGGCGTCGGCGATAAGACCTCGCTGCTCATCGCTCCCATCGTCGCCGCCGCAGGCTTCACCGCGCCGCACAAACTCGCCGTCCCCATGATCTCTGGCCGCTCGCTCGGCCACACCGGCGGCACGCTCGACAAGCTCGAGACCATACCCGGCTTCCGCACCCAGCTCTCCCTCAAAGAGTTCGCCGACGTCATCGCCCAATGCGGCGCCAGCATCGTCGGCCAAACCCCATCGCTCGTCCCCGCCGACCGTATCCTCTACGCCCTCCGCGACCACACCGGCACTGTCGAGTCCCCGAACCTCATCTGCGCCAGCATCATGAGCAAGAAGCTCGCCGCCGGGCTCAACGGCCTCGTCCTCGACGTCAAGACCGGCAGCGGTGCCTTCATGAGCCGCTACGAAGACTCACAACACCTCGCCCGCCTCATGGTCGCCACCGGCGAGGCCGCGGGCACCCGCACCGCCGCTCTGCTCACCTCCATGGACGAGCCCCTCGGCCGCTTCTCCGGCAACTGGATCGAGGTCTGGGAGTGCGTCGACATCCTCAAAGGCATCCGCCATCCCATGTCCGCCGATCTCATCGAGCTCTCGAACATCCTCGCCGGATGGATGCTCTTCCTCGGCGACTGCGTCGACAGCCCCGAGACAGGCGCCGCCCTCGCCGACGAGATGCTGCAATCCGGCGCAGCCTACCAGTCATGGCTCGCCATGGTGAAGCTCCAGGGCGGCGACACCAGCACCTTCGACGACCCCGCCGCGCACCACAAGCCCACAGCCACCCGCATCCTCACCGCAGACCGCAGCGGCTACCTCGCCGGCATGGACTGCGCCGAGGTCGGATGGGCCGTGCAACGACTCGGCGCAGGACGCACCCGCCCCGGCGATCCCGTCTCCGCACACGCCGGAATCGAGATGCACGCCAAGCTCGGCACCTGGATCGAAGCCGGTCAGCCCCTCGTCACCCTCTTCAGCGAAGACGCCGCCCTCCTCGACGAGCCCGCATCCATGCTCCGCAGCACGCTGCTCCTTTTGGACACACCGTCCATCCGCCAGCCTCTCATCCGAGAAATCATCACCGCTCCCGCAAAGAATTGATTCGCAATCACTCACCCGGCGAAATCCATTCGCCGGGTGAGCCACAATTCGTTACACTCACTTCACACTTGAGATCGACTCCCTTCTCTCACAGGAGCACTTCTTGGCACGATTCACCGGTCTGCTCGGGCTCTGTACCTTCCTCGCTCTCGCCTACGCCTTCTCCACCGACCGCCGTGCCATCCGCTGGCGCACCGTCGCCTGGGGCCTCGGCCTCCAGCTCATCTTCGCCTTCCTTGTCATCAAGTGGACCTACGGCCAGACCATCCTCGCCAAGGTCTCCGGCGTCATCACCGGCCTTCTCGGTCACTCCGCCGACGGCTCATCGCTCGTCTTCGGAGCCCTCGGCGACCCTAAGAGCGCCGTCGCCGTCTTCGCCTTCGCCGTCCTCCCGACCATCATCTTCGTCAGCGCCTTCTTCGCCATCCTCTATCACATCGGCCTCATGCAGCAGATCATCCGAGTCGTCGCCTGGATCATGCAGCGCACCATGGGAACCTCCGGCGCCGAATCGACCAACGTCGCTGCCAGCATCTTCATGGGCCAGACCGAAGCCCCGCTCACCATCCGCCCCTTCCTCAACGGAGCCACCAACTCCGAGCTCATGACCATCATGACCTCCGGCATGGCCCACGTCTCCGGCGGCATCATGGCCGCCTACATCCTCTTCGGCATCAATGCCAAAGACCTGCTCTCCGCCGTCATCATGACCGCCCCCGGCACCATCCTCGTCGCAAAGATGCTCGTCCCCGAGACCGAAGTCCCCGCCACCGCAGGCACCGTCAAGATGCCGCCCAACGAAGAGCACAAGAACGAGAACTTCATCGCCGCCATCGCCCGCGGCACCATCGACGGAGGCCAACTCGCCTTCAACGTCGCCATCATGCTCATCAGCTTCGTCGCCCTCGTCGGCCTCTTCAACGCCATCATGCTCGGCATCTCGAACTTCGCCTGGATTTTGCCTTCCAGATTAGGGCTGCACGGCCACATCCCGTTTCCACACTCGCTCAACGCCATCCTCGGTGTCGTCGGCGCGCCTGTTGCCTGGCTGATCGGCATCCCCTGGCACGACTGCAAGACCATCGGCAATCTACTCGGCACCCGCACCATGATCAACGAGTTCGTCGCCTTCACCGAGCTAGGCAAGCTCAAATCCATCCTCGACCCGCGCACTTTTTCCATCGCCACCTTCGCCCTCTGCGGCTTCGCCAACGTCGGCTCCATCGGCATGCAGATCGGCGGCATCGGCGCACTCGTCCCCAACCGCCGCAACGACCTCGCCCGCCTCGGCCTCCGCGCCATGCTCGCCGGAACCATGGCCAACCTCATGTCCGCCAGCATCGTCTCCATGCTCATCAAGTAGGCCAATCGCTTCGCCGCCAAAATCCTGTCAATCCCCTATGTAGCGGAAATAGACTCGCCTCATGCATCGCCGCATCTCGAAAGGCCCGCTCCAGTCGCGGCTTTCCGCATCACACGACAACGCAAAAATATAGTTCCAAAACATGGCATGTCTCCTCCATCCAAATCGGTACACTGGAAGTACAGCGAGAAAAAAACGCCCCGGTATCGCTCAGTGCACGCAAGTCGTTTGTTTTGAAATATTTAGCCGTAACCCGTTTAGAATGAAATATTTGCAGGATTGAAATCTCGCAACATATTCATTACAAAAGCTTTAGTCGAATCATATAGGGGGGGGGGAGGGGGGACCTTCCCAGTATCTGAAATGAACGATCTCTACACACGCGCGCAAGCCGCAGCCGACCACATCCGCAGCCGCACCAGCCTCGCTCCGACCCTCGGCATCATTCTCGGCTCCGGCCTCGGTGCCTTCGCCGAGCAGGTCGCCGACGCCGTCGCCATCCCCTACGCTGAGATCCCCCACTTCCCCCAGTCCACTGTGCAGGGGCACTCAGGACGCCTCGTCCTCGGCACCATCGGCGGAGTCCCCGTCGCCGTCATGCAGGGCCGCGTCCACGCCTACGAGGGCTATCCGCTCTCCGAGGTCACCTTTCCCATGCGCGTCCTCGGCCTGCTCGGCATACACTCGGCCATCGTGACCAACGCAGCGGGCGGCATCCGCACCACGCTTCGCCCTGGCGAGCTCGTCGTCCTCGCCGACCAGATCAACCTCACCGGAACCAACGCCGCCCTCGGCCCCAACGAGCCGCGCTTCGCCGTTACGCCCGGCTTCGGACAGCGCTTCTTCGACATGAGCACCGCCTACGCGCCGCACCTGCGCGCCCTCGCTGTCGCAGAGGCCGCAAGCCAGGGCTTTCTCCTCACCGAAGGCGTCTACCTCGCCGTCCTCGGCCCCAGCTATGAAACCCCCGCCGAAATCCGCGCCTTCCGCACCCTCGGCGCCGATCTTGTCGGCATGTCCACCGTCCACGAGGTCATCATCGCCCGCCACATGGGCATCAAGGTCCTCGGTCTCTCGCTCGTCACCAACATGGCCGCCGGCGTAGTCAACGAGTCCATCCATCATGAAGAGGTCATGGAGATCGGTCGCAAAGCCGAACAGCAGTTCACCGCTCTGCTCACCGCCCTCATTCCAAAGATCGCAACCGAGGCCGAAAACCAAGCGTGAGTACTACCGAACAGCTTCCGCTCTACCATCACCGACCGCTCATCCTCGGCATCGGCGGCTGCTCCGGCTCCGGCAAAACCACCCTCGCCCGTGAGCTTACCGGCCAACTCGACGCCACCCTGCTTCCACTCGACTTTTACTATCGCGATCTCGGCCACTTACTCCCCGCTGAACGGGCTCTTCAGAACTTCGACCACCCCGATTCGATTGAGTCCGATCTGCTCACCCAGCACATCGAAGCACTCGCCAACGGCCAACCCATCGATCGCCCCATCTACGACTTCCCGACGCACACTCGCGTTCCCGACCGCACCGAATCCATCCGCGCAACAAAAGTCCTCATCGTCGAAGGCATCCTCGCCCTTCACTACGAGTCGCTGCGAAAGCTCTACGACTTCAGCATCTACGTCAACGCGCCCCACTCGCTCTGTCTCACGCGCCGCCTTCACCGCGACATCCGCGAGCGCGGTCGCACCGAAAGCTGCGTCCGCCAGCAATACGAGGCAACCGCTCGCCCAATGGCCGATCTCTACGTGTTGCCCTCAGCCGCGCACGCTTCTGTAACCGTCGAAGGCACCGACTCGCTTGACTGGTCCGTCGAGCAGGTCATGCAGCGCCTCCACAGCGCCGCTCTCCTGCCCTAACTGCATCACCATCTCCGCCACACGCGCCTGCGCACCCTGCGATAAAACAAAACGATCCGATCTGGTTACAATCTCTTCTCCAAACCGAACCTTCGCCGTAACTCCGCGCAATCCAAGAAAACGAAAGATGTGCGGCCCGAACAGCGCATCGCCCACAAAGCAAACATCCTCACCAACCGTCGCCGCGCCATTGCCTTCGCCCAGTTCGAAACGCAGCGTAGCCACACGCAGCGGAACTTCATCATTCAGCACCGAGTGAAACAGCCCGCGCCGAAACGGAAGCACCTGCATTCCATCCGTCGTCGTTCCCTCAGGAAAGAACAAAACCGGCAATCCGCTCGCATACGCCGCAGCCATCTGCGCATTCACCTCAGCATGAGTCTGCCGCTTGCGCCCAATAACATCCTCCGACCGCTCCACATAAACCGTTCCCGCCTGCGCAGTCAGCCAGCCGAGCAACGGCCAGCTTCGCACCTGTCGCTTCGCCACCATCACGAACGGCGCAATCGCGCTGTACAGCAGGATGTCGAGATAGCTCAGATGGTTCGACACAACCGCTCCGCTCAGCGGCAGATTGCCTCCCACGCTGTACTCGATTCCCATCGCACGCACGATGCGCTTCGACCAGCCATGAATCCAGATCGCCCCTTCCGCTCCCATGCGAGGCCGACTGAAGAAGCGTCCATCCAACCTCGCCGCAATCAGGAGCAGCAGAAGGTACAAACTCCGCCAGATCGAACGGAAGATGCGCATTACGCTCAGCAGCCCTCGAGGAAGCGCGTCGCCACACGCGGATGCAGCGTCTGGAGATCGAGCAGCGTGAGGAAGTCGATCGTCTTGAACTCGCGGTCGATCGCCGGAGCTCCACAGATCTTCGCTCCGATCGTCAGATACGCACGCAGCAGCTTCGGCGCCCGCACATCCTCGATCGTCGTCACACTCTCCGGCATGCGAAACGCAGCCGTCGGCATCGTCTGTAGCTCCGGTTCGACCATATAAGCCGCCAGCGAACGATACACCGCTTGTCCCATCTCGGGGTCCTGCGAGGTCAGGCTACAGCAGCCCATCATGTAGCGCGCACCGTTGGCCAGCGCATACCGTGCGATCCCGCGCCACAACAGATGCAGCACTTCGGTCGAGCGATGGTCGCGATGAATGCACGCGCGCCCAAGCTCTACGATGTGCTCGCGCATCGACTCGTACGGCGTGAAGTCGAACTCCTGCTCGCTGTAGTACCCGAAGAACCGCTTGGCCACATCGCCCATCTGTAACCGATATGTCCCAACGATCTCGCCCGTCGCCCGCTCCTCGACGATCAGGTGATCGCACACCTCGTCGTAGCGATCGACATCGTAGCCGTCGATATACGCGGATTCGAGCCCCTCTTGCATCTCCAAGTTGAACACCAGGAATCGCAGCCGAAACGCAGCGATACGCTCGCGATCCGTCATCGCAAGCCGTGCGATATATGGTCCCATTTCGAGACGGATATCTTGCTTGGACGGCAGTTGATCGACGGAAGAGACGGCGGGAAGCAGAGACGGAATCGAAGCTGGGACAGAAACTGGAAGCGGCAAACCTGTTGCACTTGGCATCGACTCTCCTTAGAACGTTTGGAACCAGGAGCTTTCGATACCATCTTGGCGATGTATTTCTAACAGGTTGTCTACATGAGGTAAAGATTGGTTGAATCAATGGTTACGATTCGTTTACAACACCTCTATAGGACGCCGTTGCTCGGCTAGCGCTATTACAGCATTCCTCGCCTCTACCGCGGCTTCCTTGCGGTGCAGCGTATCGCTCGTGAACGCGATCGGAGATGGAGCGAAGAACACCTCCGCATGCACGCCGCGCAACCCAAGGAACCGGAAGATGTGCGTAAACATAGGCAGATCGCCCCATGCCACATTCTCTGCGACCGAGACATCGGGACCATTCTCCGCACCGATCGTGTAGCGCAGATAGCCTGCGGTGATCGGCTCATCCGCCGCCATCGCCTGCGCTAATAGCCCCGAGTGAAACGGTAGCAGCTCACTCGCCGGGTTCGTCGTCCCTTCAGGAAAAAACACGACAGGCAAACCTGAAGCGGATGCAGACTTCATTCCCGCGCTCGCCCGTAACGCCGATCCGCCTCGTCCGCGCTCCACAAAAACAGTGCCCGCCATCTTCGTCATCCATCCGAGTACCGGAACCTTTAGCAGTTCAGCCTTGGAGACAAAGACACACGGATGCAACGTAGCCAACGTCACGATGTCCAGATAGGTTTGGTGGTTCGTGATCAAAGAGCCATGCTCCGGAAAACTTCCATGCACCGTGATCGTGATCCCCATCCTCCGCATCGAGCGGGCGCAGAAGCGATGCAGCCAGTCGGCACGCTTCTCTCGCGTCGATGGACGCGTGAGAATCAACTCCAATCCCGCTTCGGCAAACATTGCCACCAACATGGCGCTTCGCGTCGCCGACCGCATCCACCGTCCTGAACTCAACCGATCCCTCGCTTCCCCGATCCAAAGAGCATACCGTGCTGCATTTCCAACAGTAGTCGCGTACTCTATCTTCTTAGACGTGAACTCTACCATCCACCACGGTTGGCTCTATCGCCGCCTCATACTGCCGATCCTCGCACTGCTGCGCATGGGCGCGACGCCAGAGAAGCTTGCCTGGAGCATTGCCGTAGGAGCTGTGATCGGCATCAACCCGATGCTTGGCACGACGACGCTTCTCTGCCTCGCCATCGCATTCGTCTTCCGTCTCAACATCGCCGCCTCGCAGCTTGCCAACCACATTCTCTATCCGTTCGAGCTGCTGCTGGTCATTCCCTTTATCCGTCTCGGCAGCTTCATCTTCCATACTGATCCGATGCCACTCTCGCCCGCATCCCTGATGCATGCGGCGCGCACCGAACCCATCGCACTGACCCGCAGGCTGTGGCTTTGGGAGTGGCATGCGTTGGTCACGTGGGCAGTCTTGGCCATCGTCATCACTCCGCTCCTTGCGCTGGTTCTCACACCACTTCTGCGCCACCTGTTAATCCGCATCCAGGGTCATCAGTATCCGATTCTGCCTACCATCAAGCATCACGGCTCGACTACCGCGCACTAGTCTTTCGCTGGACGGTATGGCGGTACAGGATCGGCCGACTTGATCCATGCCGTGTAGATCATGTCGCGCAGCTCCGTTGCGCCAGCCGCGAGTTGTTGATCGACCATCTCTTTACCAGCAGGTGTTCCTGCGCCAGTAAATGCTCCGGTCTTGTCCAGTTGATAGACCTTCTCAACCAGCGTGTGCGAGTGGCGCAGATACTCCATGTAGTCGGCAAACACATCGTTCATCACGACAGGCTTTGACACCACCAGCGGAGCGACATCCTTCTCCTTTACGTTCGCCGAGACGTACACACTCTCGAACAGTGCGTGGATGTGGTGTTCGGTCGTATATCCATTCGGGTTCGGACCATTCCATCCGTTGTACTGCATCGTCGTATGCAGTGGCATCGAGCCGTCGCCGACATAATGCCCCAACCATCCGGCGAGGAACGTAATCTCGCACTCGACTGGCTTGGTATCCTCCTTCGCCGCCAGCAGACCTCGATACTCACGCATCGCACTCTTCAGACGCTCGTAGACTTCGAGGGTGACATATGGCTGCAGACCGACCTTCTCCGGTGTCAGCTCAATATCCGGATGCGCCTCCTGCGCCTTCGCGAGTGCGCGGATGAAGTCATATCGGCGGCGCGGCAGTGGACCCACTAAGTCGGCATACTCGAGGTCGATGAAGTGCTCAGGAGCCTGTGCTGCATTCAACTCCGGCTCTGCGGTGGAGCGCCACCGATCCGGCTCCGGGCCATAGTATCCCAGTGCTGCAATAGCCTCAGGCGACCGCAGGAAGGCAGGAACATCCGTAGGTAGCGCCATGCCCGCCAGTTGGTTGATCATCTTGTGCCCGACGGGTCCCCACGCGAAGGACTGTTGCACCGTCATCACAGGAAGAAGGAACACTGCGGCTGAAATACGAAGCGCGGAGGAGAGTCTGCTCATGCGCAAAGTATAACTACGAGCCGTTGATCACACCACCACAGCGCGCTCCTGAAGCTCGCTGCCAAAGACACGTCGATAGCGCGCAATCTCCTCGCTCGGTCCGGTCGCTTTGCGCGGATTGTCGGACAGCTTCACCGCGGGACGGCCATTCACCGTCATCAGCTTACACACCAGGCTGATGGGATCGAGCACCGTCTCGTTCCGCGGATGGCAGTCGCGAAAGTCGTTCGTCAGCAATGTTCCCCAGCCCGCGCTGAAACGGATGCGCCCGGTGAAGTACGCATGTAGGCGGAGAATCTCCGCGACGTCCAGCCCATCGGAGGCGATCAGCAGCTTCTTTCGCGGATCTCTGCCACGTTTCATCAGCCATGCGATGTACTCGTCCCCTGCGACAAATGGGTCTTTGCTGTCGATCCGCTGGCCGGTCCAGTCCGCGACCCAATCCGGAGCGCCGGTGAGGAACTGCGTCGTGCCGAAGGTATCGGGTAGCAAGATCAGCAGCGAACCGCCATAGCTCTTCTGCCACAACTCAAGCACACGATACTGCGCGGCACGAAGCTCCTCGTCGGTGTCGGCCAGCGCAGCCAACGCCATTGGCAGCTCGTGCGCGTTCGTTCCGATCGCCTCGAGGTCATGCTTGTATGCGAGAAAGGTGTTCGAGGTGCCGGTAAAGCTCGGGCCGAGGGATACCTGCATCGCCTTCACCGTGTATTCCTGCCACAGAAAGCTGTGTCGGCGACGCGTTCCGAAGTCCGACACACGCACAGCAGGAACCGCTCGGAGCAGCTCGATCTTGTCCCAGAGACGCGTCTTCGCTCGGGCATACAGCACGTCCAACTCCAGTTCGCTGAGTTGTCCGAGTGCGCTGCGTGTCCGCATCTCATTGACCAGGGACAACGCGTAGACCTCCCACATCATCACCTCGCACCATAGGCCGGAGAAGCGGATCAGCAGCTCGCCATCCTGTTCGGAGACCTCGTACTCCGACAGCTTGAAGTCGTGCTCGAGCCAATCCAGAAAGCCAGGCTCGAAGATGCTTCGCGTCCCGTAGAAGGTGTTGCCCGCCAGCCACACCAACTCTGATCGGCGGAATTTGAGCCCGCGCACGTGCTCCATCTGATCGACCAGCGCACCAACGGATACCTGATCGGCTAGCTTCACCGACTTCGTCCGGTTCACGATCTCCGATGTGACATGAACCTGCGGAAAGTTCTTCCAGATGAATTGGAGCATCAGCAGCTTGTAGAAGTCCGTATCGAGCAGCGACCGCACGATTGGGTCCAGCTTCCAGTTGTGGTTGTCCGCCCGCTCCGCAAAGTTCACCTGCACGTCAGCATCACCTCATAACGAACTATCTCGTTAGCGTATCCCAAGCACGAGGCAGCGAGGATTTTGGGCGCACAGGGGCTCACGCCTCAGGGGCGTGAAGAGCGAGTGCAGGTTGAGGAAACTAATGCGCTTTGAGCCAGCGGCGCGCGGTGAAGTCCGTCACGATGCTGGCCGCCAGCAGCACGAGGCTGATGGCGAACGCGCTGACGATCCAGCCCATCTCCATACGCCCCTTCGCCATGAACCGGTCGAGCAGCGCCAGCACAAGGACGAGAACCGCCGCCTCAGCGAAGAAGGCTGAACAACGGTGAGCGGAGATCGCGATCAGATCGACCAGCGATGAGGAAACTGCCTGGGTCTGGGGAGTGCCGCCACTGCCGGAGGAAACAAGCGTCAGGCGCACGGGGTTGGAGGGATTTTGCTGCGAATACTGCTCTTGAGGGACAGGTAAAGCTGTGGAAATACTCCTCGCGGAGTTCAGTGCATTTTTGTGAAACATAAACAAGCCTTTGTGGTGCCTGTACTCATTATCCTCCGCAAAGGAATAATAACCGCGTGAATTTCCCGTAAATGCTTTTTATACAGCTACTTATGAATAAGTATGCAGTCAAATGAGAGAATATACGGGTGAACGAGCCAACTATGATTCGCATGATCGCCCTCGATATGGATGGGACGCTGCTGGGCTCGAACGGCACGATAAGCGCCAGAAATCTGGCTGCATTGAAATCGGCGGAGGCTGCCGGGATACAGGTGGTGATCGCGACCGGACGGCGGCACTGCTATGCGATGCGCCAGCTTCGCGGGCTCGGATTGAGCGAGGAGAACGCGCTGGTCAGCTCAAACGGCACGGTGACGCGGACATTGGGAGCGGGGTCGCGGCTTTTGGACCGGAACTTCCTCTCTATCGAGACCTCACATTGGCTGTGCGAGCATCTGGCCGAGTTCCGCAATGCACTCGTGATGACCTTTGACCGGGTGGGAGCGGATGGCGAGGACGCTCGCGGGGCCCTGGTTGTCGAGCATCTGGAAGAGCTGCACGGCAGCATCGATCGCTGGATGACCGCGAACGCGCCGTACATCGAACGGATTGTCCCGATCGAAAAGGCCCTGGCGGGAGACGCTCCAATCCAGATGATGCTGTGCGGAACGGTCGAGCGGATGCGCCGCGCCGAGGCTCGTCTGCTGGAGCATCCGGGCGTCTCTGCCGTCGGCATCACGCCGCCCGGCTCCAAACCGGGGGCTAAGGTTGCGCTGAGCCGCACTGAATACCCGGACCGCGACCTGAGCATCGTAGACATTCTGCCCGCAGGATGCAGCAAAGGAGCGGCGCTGCTGCGGCTGGCCGAGGACTGGGATATCCGGCCGGAGGAGCTGATGGCGGTCGGCGACAACTGGAATGACGTCTCCATGCTTGAGATCGCCGGACGGCCCGTACTGATGGACAACGCTCCAGAAGACCTGAAGGAGCTAGCTGCCGAACGAGGGTGGCTGCTGGGCGGTCACCACGATGCCGATGGCGTGGCTGAAGCGATTGAACCGCTTCTGGAGGCTGGTGTCTCAATTGAGCCAGCCAGCGCTCTGGGGCGGTGGTAGGCTTTGAGGAGTATGGATCTTTCCGATCTGGTTCGGCGCACACTCTGCATACTGGCGGCGGCGGGGGCATTCGCTCCGCTGGCGCATGCGGCAGAGCACGTGACCCTGAAGAACGGATTCGAATTGGACTGTGTTCGGCGCGAGGTGGATGGCGAGCGCGTCCGGCTCTATTTTGCGGGCACGACGGAAAACTCCGCGAACTATCTTGAGGTCGATTCAGCCTCAATCCAGCGTATCGAGACGGTGCCGGATGCTCCTGTTTCGTCAGCCGCTCCCACTGCGATCAAGTCCACAATAGACAGCAGTGAGGCTCCTCCCACAGCAGCAGAGATGCATGAGATGCTGGCCCGCGCAGGTGAGCAGCATCATATCGATGCAGACATGTTGGCAAGCGTTGTGAAGGCGGAGAGTGGCGGACAGGTACATGCTGTCTCGCGAACCGGAGCGCGTGGCCTGATGCAGTTGATGCCGGGAACGGCGGCACAGCTTGGCGTGGCCGATTCCTTCCGGGCAGATCAGAACATCGCGGGCGGAACAGCGTATCTTGACCAGTTGCTGACGCGGTATCACGACAACGTCGCCCTCGCGCTCGCCGCATACAACGCAGGACCGGGAGCGGTGGACCGGTGGCATGGCGTTCCGCCCTACCGCGAGACGCGCGCCTATGTGGCTCGTGTTATCCGCGAGTTCAACCGCCGCAAGCAGATGACCATGATGGCCAGTGCAAAATAGCTGTCGGGCCCCCTCGTACTCCAAATATCCGAACGGAAACTAAAGGACCATGAAGAAGCGGAATGGAATCATCCTAGTCGTCGTGGTCGTCCTTGCGGTCGCGGTGTATCTGAATCGCGGCAGAATCCATTTTGACTGGGGAACGTTTGGGCAACAGATCCGTCATATCAGCCTGGGACACTTCGCCGCCGGGATAGCACTGATCTACGGGACGTACTGGCTGCGCTCGCTCCGATGGGCCGTCTTCCTCTCGCCGACCAAAAAGGTGCACGCCGGACGGCTGCTCGGATCGCAGTTCATCGGCTTTACAGCGGTTGCGCTCTTCGGCCGGTTGGCCGATCTGACGCGCCCCTATCTGCTAGCCAAACGCGTCGAACTGTCGCTCAGCTCGCAGGTTGCGGTCTATACCATCGAGCGGATGTTCGATCTGGGATCCGCGGCGATCATCTTTTCGAGCGCGATGGCGGTGACGCCAAAGAGTTTGCCGCATCATGAGCTGTTCGTGCGGGTCGGCATCGGCAGCTTAGTGGTCACCGTGGCAATCGCCCTCTTCGCGGTTGCGGTCCGCGTCGCTGGAGGAGCGGTCGCAGGCTTCGCACGGCAGACCATCGGGCGGCTGTCCAAGCCCGCGGGCGAGAGCTTCGCCACGAAGATCCTCGGCTTTCGCGATGGCCTGAACACGCTGGCATCGTTCCGCGAGTTCCTGGTCGTGCTGGTCCTTTCACTGACGATGTGGGGCATGATCGCCAGTGCCTACTACCAGACGGCGCACGCGTTTGTGCAGACGCCGCAGTTGGCCACGCTCACCTTCTCGAGCACCATGTTGCTGATGGCGGCAAGCATTGGGGGCGGCCTGTTGACGCTTCCTGTGATCGGCTGGTTCACCCAGATCGCGGCGATGGCGGCGGCCATGCAAGCGTTTTATGGCGCTCCCATCGAGTCAGCCACCGCTTGCGGCGCTCTGCTGCTGATCGTTACGACGCTGAGTATCGTGCCTGTGGGGCTGATCTTCGCGCAGCTCGAGCAGGTAAGCCTGACACGGGTTACCGACGAGAGTGCCGAGGCAGGGACAGTAGTCGTGGCCGATTGATCCGCACTGCTAAAATCAGAAGATTGCAATGAAGTGTCCTTACTGTGGATTTGCCGAAGACCGCGTTGTCGATTCGCGGGAGAGTAAAGAGGCGGACTCGATCCGCCGGCGGCGGGAGTGCGAACGCTGCAATAAACGCTTCACTACCTATGAGCGGATCGACGAGATTCCGTACATGGTCGTCAAGAAGGACGGCCGTCGCGAGAAGTTCGACCGCCACAAGGTGCTCGACGGGCTGATGCATGCCTGCCTGAAGCGCCCTGTTGGTTCATTGAAGCTCGAACAAATTGTCGACGAGACAGAGGCGTTTGTCGTCGATTCGGCGGAGCGCGAGCGCTCCACCAGCGAGGTTGGCGAGTTGATCATGTCACGCCTCAAGGCGATCGACACGGTGGCCTACATTCGCTTCGCGAGCGTCTATCGGGACTTCAAGGACGTCAGTGAGTTCAAGGCGGAGCTCGAAGAACTGCTGAGCAGCAAGAAGACAGGCTTCGACATAAGAGATCTGAAAAAACGAAAACAGGAGAGATGATGGCGGCGAAGACTCACAAGGTAACGCTGGTTCCGGGCGATGGCATTGGACCCGAGGTGACTACAGCGGTAGTGAAGATTGTAGAGGCTGCGGGTGCAGCCACCGGGGCAGCTTTTGACTGGCACACCTTCGATGCGGGCGCCGATGCGTTCGCCAAGACCGGTGAGTACATCCCGAAGGCTCTTTACAACTCGATCGAACAAAATCGCGTTGCGCTGAAAGGGCCAGTGACGACGCCGATCGGCGGAGGCTTCGCTTCGATCAATGTGACACTGCGGAAGAAGTTTGACCTGTTTGCGAACTTCCGCCCGATCAAGAATCTTCCGGGACTGAAGACGAACTATCCGGGTGTGGACCTGATCATCTTCCGTGAGAACACGGAGGATCTGTACGCGGGGCTCGAGGTGATGGTGGTGCCGGGTGTGGCGCAGTCGCTGAAGATCATCACTGAGAAGGGTTCGACACGGATTGCGAAGGCAGCCTTCGACTATGCGAAAAAGCACGGTCGCAAGAAGATTCATTCGATCCACAAGGCGAACATCATGAAGCTGACCGACGGTCTCTTCCTCGACTGCGCGCGCAAGGTCGCCACTGGCTTCCCCGAGGTTGAGTACAAGGAACACATCGTCGACAACACCTGCATGCAGCTTGTGATGAACCCGTACCAGTACGACATTCTGCTGACAGAGAACCTCTACGGCGACATTCTGAGCGATCTCTGCTCCGCGTTCGTCGGCGGCCTTGGGCTGGTTCCAGGCGCGAACCTCGGAGCTGAGTGCGCTATCTTCGAAGCGGTGCACGGCTCGGCTCCGGATATCGCAGGCAAGGATCTTGCGAACCCCACTGCTCTGCTCCAGAGTGCTGTGCTGATGCTGCACCATCTCGATGAACCGGCAACGGCGGAGCGGATACAGGCGGGCATTGAAGCTGTCTACGCCGAGGGCAAGACACTGACGAAGGATGTCGGCGGCACCAGCGGAACAAAGGCCTTCGCGGATGCCGTGATTGCGGCGATGGAGTCTGCGGCTTAGTTTCTTCAGCAACGGTTTGGAGATGAATATGAAGCGTTTGAGCGGTCTGGTCTGTGCGGCACTGGTTCTTTGTCTGGTGCAGGGATGCAAGTCGAAGGAGGCTCCGTCGGGTGCCTCGACAAGCGAGGCTACACCGGCGTCGGCACCGCAGGCGCAGGCCGCACCGCTCGATCCGGCGACGCTCGGCGAAGTGAGCGGAACGATTCGCCTCAAGGGCAAACCACCTGTCCCGGTAAAGATCGACACCAGCATGGACCCGGCATGCGGCATGTCGGGGAGCGCGGCTTTCACCTCCGAGCAGTATGTAGTCAACGATGGCAAGCTCGCGAACGTCTACGTCTACGTGAAGAGCGGCCCGGGCATGATCCGCGCCCGTATCACCAGCGGTAAGACACCGTCTGCGGTGCTCGACCAGAAGGGCTGCAGGTACACCCCACACGTCATCGCCATCGAAGCAGGCGACTACGTCGAGTTCCGCAACTCCGACGTCACCATGCACAACATCCACACCATGCCTACCGTCGTCGGCAATGAAGCGATCGACATCTCGCAAGGGCCGAAGGGGACTCCAGTGATCAAGCAGTTCCCGGACGCCGAGGTGATGCTGCCGGTTCGGTGCAACAACCATCCCTGGATGAACGCCTTCATCAACATCTCGGCGACGCCGTTCTTCGCGGTCACCGATGCCTTCGGCCAATTCGACCTGAAGGGCCTCCCCGCAGGCCAGTACGTGTTGGGAGCGGTCCAGGAAAAGCTGGGCGAACAGACCCTGACCGTGACGGTCCCAGCAAAAGGTACGGCAAAGGGCGATTTTACCTTCACGATGAAGTAGGATTCGGCATCTCATATTCAAAGGATGAGTGCGGATGATCGTTCACTGGCTACCGTTGTGGTTCTTAGTCTTCTCGCTGTTCTTACCTCGCATCGCTCTGCTGATTGCCTGGTTCGACCGCGACCTGGTGCACTTTCACCTCGGAACCGGCCTGATTCCTCCCCTGCTTGCGCTGCTGGTGCCACGCATCCTGATCCTGTTCCTCATCTATCAGGACCAGGGGTTCAGCATCTGGTTTCTGATCCATGCCGTAGCCTTGCTGCTGGTCTGGGGCGGAGGCGGTCACCAGGTGAGCCGACGCGGACGCCAGTACGACGGTTAGCCTTTAATCTGCAAGAAAACGGGACCGATTGGGTCCCGTTGCCGATTTTGCTTCTGTTCATTCGATGGAAATCGTGCCAAGGATGCCCATGCCGCGTTATCCTTGAAAGATTATGGAACGGCGCAAGGTTGGCATACTCGGCGCGACCGGCATGGTCGGGCAGCGATTCATTCAATTACTGAATCATCATCCGTGGTTTGAGATTACGTGGCTGGCGGCGAGCGATCGCAGCGCAGGCAAAACGTACGGCGAGGCGTGCAAGTGGAAGCTGGACACTCCCCTGCCGGCAAAGATCGCCGCGATGACGGTGCAGCCGAACGTCCCCGAGGGCGCGACCGGCGAGCTGCCGAAGATTATCTTTGCCGCGCTGGACGCGGACGTCGCACGCGAGCTGGAGCCGAAGTTCGCCGCGGCGGGATGCGCGGTCATCTCGAACTCGAGCGCCTTCCGTATGGTTGCGGATGTTCCGCTGGTGGTACCCGAGGTTAACTCCGATCACCTGTCTCTGATCGAGACGCAGAGTTGGCGCAAAGAGAGTGGCGGATACATCGTGACCAATCCGAACTGTTCAGCCATTGGCCTCGTTCTCGCGCTCAAGCCTCTCGAAGAGCGCTTCGGCATCGAGAGTTTGTTCGTGAGCACGATGCAGGCGGTCAGCGGCGCTGGCTATCCCGGTGTGCCTTCGCTGGACATCATGGGGAACGTCGTCCCTTACATCAAGAACGAGGAAGAGAAGATGCAGGAGGAGGTCGGCAAGCTGCTCGGCAGTCTTTCCGGCAACCACATCGAGATGCTGGACGCGAAGGTCAGCGCGCACTGCAACCGCGTCGCTGTGGAAGACGGGCACACGGAGTGCGTCAGCATCAAGTTCAAAAAGAAGGCGACACGCGAGGAGATTCTCGCGGCATGGAGCGAGTTTGCGCCGCTCGACAGCGCCCATCTGCCGACTGCCCCCGATCAGCCGGTGGAGTATGACACGGCGGTAGATCGTCCGCAGCCTCGCCTGGACCGTATGCGCGGCAATGGCATGGCAGCAACCGTGGGACGGCTGCGTGAGTGCTCGCTGCTGGACTGGAAGTTTGTCGTGCTTTCGCACAACACCATTCGCGGCGCGGCAGGCGCGGCAGTGCTCAATGCGGAGGTGCTCGCCCTGCTAGGCAAGCTCGACCCACTGAAGAAGGCTGCAAACAGCCCAGTGGCGGTGGGCGCATGAGTGCAGCACGCGAACACATCGTTGTCATGAAGTTCGGTGGGACCTCGGTCGAGGATGCGAAGGCGATGTTGCGCACGGCAGCGATCGTACAGGGCCGTCGCGAGCGTGGTCTCCAAGCCGCCGTCGTGGTTTCGGCCATGGCAAAGGTCACCGACATGCTACTGGCTGCGTCCGATGCAGCCGGACGCGGCGATAAGCCCGGAGCTCTTGCTCTGAGTGCGCGTCTGCGACACCGGCACATCGATACGGCAGCAGAACTGCTCCAGGGCGAGCGCTTCGCTGGAATGCAGAATGTCCTCAATCACGAGTTCGACGCGTTGGACGACTTGCTGCGCGGCATCTCCGCAGTCGGCGAACTGACTCCGCGCACCAATGATCTGGTCGTCAGCTTCGGCGAGCGGCTATCCAGCCAGATGGTAGCAGCAGCCTTCGACCAGAAGGGGCTCAACGGCGCACATGTCGATGCGCGCACCTGCATCATCACCGACGATCATTACGGTAAGGCGGCCCCGCAAGAGGCTGCGATCGAGGCCAAGCTGCTCGAGTTGGTGCTGCCGCTACTCGAAGCTGGGAAAACCCCTGTGATGGGCGGTTTCATCGGCTCGACGGCTGCTGGCATTACGACCACTCTTGGACGTGGCGGCAGCGACTACACCGCTGCGCTCGTCGGTGGTGGCCTGCACGCTGGGGCCATCGAGATCTGGACCGACGTCAACGGCATCATGACCACCGATCCGCGTATCTGTCCCGACGCGCTGCGTGTCAAGACGATCAGCTTCGAAGAAGCAGCCGAGCTCGCCTACTTTGGAGCGAAGGTGCTGCATCCGGCCACCATTCTGCCTGCGGTTCAGAAGAGCATTCCTGTCTGGGTGCTCAACTCGCGCAACGCGGAGAACGAGGGCACGAAGATTACGGCCATGGCGCCTCCCTGCGCCAGCCCGTTCAAAAGCATAGCAGCCAAAAAGCGGCTGACGATCATCGATGTCGTCGCCAGCCGCATGCTCATGTCACATGGGTATCTGAAAGCCGTCTTCGACGTCTTCGATAAGTACGAGTGCGCGATCGATATGGTCTCCACCAGCGAGGTCAGCATCTCGCTGACCGTCGATTCGAACCAGCGTCTGCCAGAGATTTGCGCGGAGCTGGGCAAGATCGCCGACGTCAAGTACGAGGGGCGCAAGGCTCTGGTCTGCCTGGTCGGCGAGGATATCCGCGGCCACAATGGCATCGCGGGCCGTGTCTTCTCCGCAGTCAGCCACGTCAATGTGCGGATGATCTCGCAGGGTGCGAGCGAGATCAATATGAGCTTCATGATTGAAGAGGATGATGTGGAGGAGGCGATTCGCAGCCTGCACAAGGTCTTCTTCGCTGAACCTGATGAGACGGTCTTCGATCTGGCAGCCCGGAATCTCGCTACGCAGGTAGCTACACAGGTTTAGAGAGGAACACGATGCGGATTCTGGTACTTGGGCAGGGCAAGACAGGCAAACTGGTCGCGGATGTCGCGGCCGAGCGCGGACACAGCGTCCATGTATTGGATGCAAAGGAGAACAAGGACGCTGCGGCACTAACGCCGCCGTTCGTCGCGGGCTTCGATGCAGTGATCGACTTCACCGCTCCAGAGGCGGCGGTGCAGAATATGCGCGCTTGCCTAGCCACTGGCGCGAAGATGGTCGTCGGCACAACCGGCTGGTATGCGAAGCTGGCCGACATGCGCGGCCTCGCAGAGCGACGCGGCGGAAGCCTGCTCCATGGCACCAATTTCTCCGTGAGCGTACAGGCGATGCTTCAACTCGCCACCGCGATGGGCGCTGCGCTCAAGGGCGCGGGCTACGAGTTCCGCATCACTGAGACTCATCATGTCACCAAGGTCGATGCGCCCTCCGGAACGGCGATCAGTCTGGGCGAGATGGTCCAGAACGCCGCAGGCGTTGACAATGTACCGATTGAAGCCATTCGCGAGGGCGATGTGATGGGGCTCCATGTGCTCGAAGCAAGCAATGCGTCGGACCGGCTGGTGCTGACGCATGAGTCTTTCTCACGGCGTGGCTTTGCTGAAGGTGCGGTGCGTGCTGCCGAATGGGTAGTTCAGCAGAAGCCAGGGAGCTACGACTTTCGCGATATCTACACGAAGCTATAGCATTTTGACTGGACAATACACGGCGCAGCCTGGATGAATCGGGCTGCGTCGCTTGCTATTTGTGGGTGGCAACTTCTAGGCTAGAGGTATGTCAACCGCCGTTGCACCCGCGCCCGCAACCTTCGATTTCGCCTCCCTCCCGTTTGAAGAAAAGCTGGACCGCTTTGCCAAGGTCGCAGTCCACGTCGGCTTGAATTTGCAGGCTGGGCAGGAGCTGCTGATCTCCGCTTCGATCGAGATGCTTCCGTTGGTACGGCGCATCACCGAGCATGCGTACAAGGCTGGTGCACTCCTGGTCACCACTTTTTATGGTGACGATGAGACCGCGCTGGCTCGCTACAAGTACGCGCAGGACGCCTCGTTTGACCATGCTGCGCAATGGATGGCGGATGGTATCGCCGCTGCATTCGGAAGCGGCGCGGCACGGCTGGCAATTGCGGGCGCGAATCCGGCACTGCTGGCTGGGCAGGACCCGGCGAAGGTTTCCCGGGCAAACATTGCGGGCTCGAAGGCAAACAAGCCAGCGATGGAGCTGATTACACGCCACGCCATCAACTGGTCGATCGTCGCTGCCGCTACGCCTGCGTGGGCCAAGTTGGTCTTCCCTGCCCTGTCTGAGGATGAGGCGGTCGCGAAGCTCTGGAATGCGATATTTACCGCGTCGCGGGCTACCTCGGACGACCCGGTCGCGGCATGGAAGGCGCACAGCAAGCACCTGCATGAGCGAGTCAACTATTTGAATCAAAAGCGTTTCCACGCGCTACGCTTTCACAACGCTGACGGCACGACTGATCTGACGGTGGGCCTGGCGGACGATCATCTCTGGGCGGGTGGTGGTGGTGAGGCGGGTAATGGAGTATTCTGCAACGCCAACATTCCCACGGAAGAATGCTTCACAACCCCGCATAAAGACAGGGTGGATGGCTTCGTGAAGGCATCGAAGCCGCTGTCGCATCAGGGGACTTTAATTGAGAATATTTCTTGCGTGTTTGAGGGTGGGCGCATTGTGAAGGCTACCGCTACAGCTGGCGAGGATGTGCTAAACCGTTTGATATCAACAGATGATGGGGCTCGGCGGCTGGGCGAGGTGGCTTTGGTGCCGCATTCTTCGCCGATCGCCCAGAGTGGGGTACTTTTCTGGAACACTTTGTTCGATGAGAACGCTGCCAGCCACATCGCTTTGGGGCAGGCTTATGCGACCTGTCTGAAGGGTGGGGAGAGCATGGATAAGGCGACTTTACTGGGAAAAGGAGCGAATTCGAGTCTGATCCATGTGGACTGGATGATCGGTTCCGGCGAGATGGATGTGGATGGAATCGCCGCCGATGGAAGCTCCGAGCCGCTGATGCGCAAGGGTGAGTGGGCTTAAAACATGCCACTTTTCTTGGCGCATTTTTAGGGCCAAAACAAAGTGTAACTACAAAAGCGGAGTTACGGTTTTGTAGTTACACTTTTGTAGTTATAATCGGCCCGAGGTGACGCGTCATGGTCAAGAAGGTGTCGGGGTCTGTCAAGTCTGCTAAGGCGGTCAAGGGTGGCGGTGCGAAGCAGAAGGCGGAGGGCATAGCGCTCGCCGCGAGCTCGAAGAGGACGGTCACCAAGTTCGACACGCCTGCTCATGGAGGCGACCCGTTCAGCAGTGCGATCAGCTCCATCTACAGGCCGAAGCGTAAGCAGCTTACGTTGCGGGTCGATGTCGACGTGATCGCGTGGTTCAAGGCGCAGGGGCCGCGGTATCAGTCGTATATGGCCACGGTGCTGCGCATCGAGATGCTTCAGGCACTCGGGGAGAAAGTTTGGAAAGAAAACGCTAATATCTAGTCGCTGTGGACGCTCAGGCTCGCTTGCGGGTGAAGAGGTGGTAGAGGCCAAGCAGGATCAGTGCGCCGAGGAGCGACATCAGGAAACCGGCGGACTGGTCGGGACCGTAGTGTCCGATGAAGCGTCCCAGGTAGGTGCCGAGGAAGGAGCCGGCGATGCCGATGAGGACGGTGGCGATGAAGCCGCCTGGATTGTCACCGGGGAGGATGAACTTGGCGATGATGCCGATGACGAAACCGATGATGATGACCCAGATCAGATGAAACATTCCATCCTGCTTTCCTGTTCGCCGAGACGAGCGGCGGAACTATGAATTCAGAGAACTGTAGCAGGATTCTGGTTGGCTGTCGGCACGAAAATTACCTGGGAGATGGGTTGAGTCGGCGGTTCGTGGGGGGAGCCTGCGGCTGGGTGCGCCCAAAGAGTGAGGACGATGGCGGCGGCGGTGATCGCTCCCATGATGGTCATGACAAAGAGAAAGAGCTTCCAGCGGAAGGGTTCGGATGAGTGGGCGTGTTGGAGTTCGGTGACCATTGGGCTATCCCCTGCGAATTGGGGGAATTTTACGCCGAATGGGCCAGAGGTGTCAGCTACTTTGCGCGGGCGGTGGACACCCAGGTGCTGCAATCCGATCTCTGCCAACCGCTGAACTTACTTCGCTTCTGGCTTGTCTGTCTTCTTTGCCGTGAAGGTTCCGTCATAGCCCAAGGGGTCCACAGCGATGGTGCCGCTGAGATCGCCTTTGTCGTTGTAGGTTCCCGTGAAGGTGAGGGTCAATGCCTGCGCCTCGTACTCGCCGCCGTGGACGAAGATCACCTTATCGTCCTTGAGAGTGACGGTGGTGTCGTATGTTTTGCCATCGGTGACGCATGAGCCGGTAATCTTGTCTGCGGCCTGCGTGAAGGTGCAGGTTTCGTTGATCGGGTAGCCCTGGACGTCACCGGAGATCGTCCACGATCCGGGAACGGTCGGCTGGGCCAGCAGGGTTGCCGTCGAAAGGATGAGCAGGGGGAGGATGGGCTTCATGGGTGCTCCTATTTAAGAGTGAAACCAATATACAAGGGACGGTGCATTTACTGTGCTATCCGGGTCAAATTCGCGACAAAGTTTGTCTCCCAGGTCTTGCCTCCGTCATCCGAAAATGCCTGTTCAACATGGTGTGAATTCGGGGTGATATCCGACCATACAAATCGAACCAGGATGGCTCTGCCATTGAATGTCTCCTGATCGAAGAGCTCGCCGCGTCCATCTTTGAATTCACCGATCAAAGGTGTTTGGCTAAGAGTGCCATCGTTGATGTTGGCAAAGCTCTGACTCCACTGATGGGATTGGGGATTGTAGAGAAACAGGGTCAATCCTTTGAAGTGAGTTGTGGCGTTCCCAGCCTCCAGCTCCTCCAGGTTGGCGCGACCATCCCAAACCTTCCGTGTGGTGACTGTGCCGTCGAGTTCGACCCAGGTGGTGGAACCCGACAACGGATGCACGAGCCGCCGGATGTGCGTCTTCCAGGTGCCGAAGTGGAAGTCAAAGTCGTGTTGACCATCGCGCAGTTGTTGCGCTCCAGTTTCGGCTGCCGCCGGAGCCGTTTGTGAATATGCCGGAAGGGCATGCAAGAGGAAACCAAACACGCCTAACAAAAAATATGTTCCAACACGTCGAAGCGAGTTCATTGTGTTCTCCAGATCATGATTTGATGTTCACTCGAGCCGAGGCTACTCTGCTTGTTCCTGATCAGTCACACTGCCGATGATGCCAGAGGGAGCGTAGCTTATCAATGGAAAAAGGGCGGACTCTTTCGAGTTCGCCCTTTTGGGTTTTGAAGAGCTTGGTGACACGGCTGAAGTCGTGCCCTTCCGTTGCTCCCTTTACGGTGATGTACGCCGGAGTTACTCGGCGGCTAGTTCTTCTTGTTCGCCTTCCATGCGCATCTGCTCTAGCTCGCGTTCTTCGGCTTCGATGGCTGCGGTCACTTCCTGCTGGACCTGGGCTGCCGCTTCTTCGAGCTCTGGGGAGAGTTGGACGTTGCGGTAGTACTCCATGCCGGTTCCGGCGGGGATGAGGCGGCCTACGATGACGTTCTCCTTGAGGCCACGGAGCGTGTCGATGGAGCCGTTGATGCTGGCTTCGGTCAGAACACGGGTGGTCTCCTGGAAGCTGGCGGCCGAGATGAAGCTGTCGGTCGAGAGCGACGCCTTGGTGATGCCAAGGAGGAGCGAGCGGCCGATGGCGGGACGGCCACCGGTCATGAGAACGCGCTGGTTCTCGGCGTTGAAGCGGAAGCGGTCCGTCTGCTGATCGACAAGGAAGGTGGTGTCGCCGACCTCTTCGATCTTGACCCAGCGAAGCATCTGACGAACGATGGTTTCGATGTGCTTATCGGAGATGGTAACGCCCTGCAGGCGGTAGACTTCCTGGATTTCGTTGACGAGGTACTGCTGGAGAGCGCGCTCTCCGAGGACCTCGAGGATGTCGTGCGGGTTGCGGGGACCGTCGATGAGGGCATCACCGGCACGGAGGCGTTCGCCTTCCTGCACGTTGACGTAGGTACCGCGAGGAACGCTGTACTCCTCTTCCTGGCCGTTGTCGGCGGTGACGTAGACCTTGCGCTGCCCCTTCGAGACTTCGCCGAAGCGGACGACACCGTCGATCTTGGAGATGATCGCGGGATCGCGGGGCTTGCGGGCCTCGAAGAGTTCGACGACGCGTGGGAGACCACCGGTGATGTCCTTGGTACGGGTGGTTTCACGCGGGATCTTCGCGAGGATGTCTCCGGGGAAGATCTCATCGCCGTCGGCGACCATGAGGTGGGCGCGCGATGGCATGAGATAACGCTTGTTACCCTGTGCCGACTTGATGATGATGGCGGGCTGACGCTTCTCGTCTGGGGAGTCGGCGACCACGAGGCGGGAGAGCCCGGTGACTTCGTCGACCTCTTCGTTGAGGGTGACGCCTTCCTGGAGGTCCTTGAACTGGACGGTTCCGGCGATTTCGGTGAGGAGGGAGAAGGTGTAGGGGTCCCACTCGCCGAGGCGATCGCCCTGAGCTACCTGTGCGCCATCTTCGATCTTGAGCTTGGCGCCGTAGACGACGGCGTAACGCTCCTTCTCGCGGCCCTTATCATCCACAATGGCGAGTGAGCCGTTGCGGTTGAAGGCCACCAGGCCACCTTCCTTGGAGCGGACGGTGACGAGGTTGATGAAGCGGACGGTACCGGCGTTCTTGGCCTCGAGGTGCGAGGCGTCGGAGACGCGTGATGCCGTTCCACCGATGTGGAAGGTACGCATGGTGAGCTGGGTTCCGGGCTCGCCGATGGACTGTGCCGCGATGACGCCGACGGCCTCGCCCATCTCCACCATCTTGCCGGAGCCGAGGTTGCGGCCGTAGCAGAGGATGCAGACGCCGCGCTTGGATTCGCAGGTGAGGACGGAGCGGATCTTGACCTTCTCGATACCGGCTGCCTGCACTGCGGAGGCCTTGTCTTCGTCGATCTCTTCGTTGATGTCGACGATGACCTTGCCCTCGAAGTCCTTGAGCTTCTCGAGCGAGACGCGGCCAATGATGCGGTCGCGCAGGGGCTCGATGGTCTCGCCGGCTTCGATGATCGGGGTGACGTAGATGCCTTCGACGGTGCCGCAGTCGTTGTGCGAGATGATGACATCCTGCGCGACGTCGACGAGACGGCGAGTGAGGTAACCCGAGTCAGCGGTCTTCAGCGCGGTATCCGCGAGACCCTTACGGGCGCCGTGGGTCGAGATGAAGTACTGAAGCACGGTGAGACCTTCGCGGAAGTTCGCGGTGATGGGAGTCTCGATAATTTCGCCCGAGGGCTTGGCCATCAAACCACGCATACCGGAGAGCTGACGAATCTGCTGTTTGGAGCCACGAGCACCGGAGTCGGCCATGATGTAGATCGGGTTCATGGCTCCTTCCTTGTCGGCACGCTTCATGTTGTTGAACATCTCATCGGCGACGCGCTCGGTGACTCCCGACCACATCTGGATGACCTTGTTGGAGCGCTCACCGTTGGTGATGGCACCGTCGAGGTACTGCTGCTGCATGACGAGGACCTGCTTTTCGGCATCGCCGACGACGGTGTACTTGGAGTCGGGGATGACCATGTCGTCGAGCCCGACCGAGAGGCCGGAGCGCGTGGCATAGGTAAAGCCGAGGTCCTTGACGCGATCGAGGGTCTTGACGGTGACTTCAAGACCGAGGTTCAGGTAGCAGTAGTTGATGAGCTGGCCGATGCCCTTCTTCTTGAGAAGGCCATTGACGTAGGGCATACCCTCGGGGAGCGCATCGTTGAGGATGGCGCGACCGACGGTGGTGTTGATGAACTGCTTGTTGAACTCGACCGGCTCGGTGTGGTTGAGGTCCTGGTCGTCGTAGGCGGTGGTCATGTCCAATACCTGGCCGGTGTAGCGCAGGCGGATGGGCGTGAGGGTCTCGACCTGCTTGGCCTCGAGGGCCATGTAGATCTCTTCGATGTTGGCGAAGACGCGGCCCTCACCGATGGCGTTGACCTTCGACTTGGTGAGGTAGTAGATGCCGAGCACGAGGTCCTGCGTGGGGACCGTGATGGGCTGACCGCTGGCGGGCGAGAGGATGTTGTGCGAAGCGAGCATGAGTACGCTGGCTTCGATCTGGGCCTCAGGCGAGAGCGGGATGTGGACGGCCATCTGGTCGCCGTCGAAGTCCGCGTTGAAGGCGGTGCAGACGAGCGGATGGATCTTGATCGCCTTACCTTCGACAAGCACCGGCTCAAACGCCTGAATACCGAGGCGATGGAGGGTCGGGGCGCGGTTCAACAGGACCGGGTGATCTTTGATGACCTCTTCGAGGATGTCCCAGACGATGGGCTCCTGCATTTCGACCATCTCTTTAGCCTGCTTGATGGTGGTGCAGTGGCCGGTCTGCTCGAGGCGGTGGTAGATGAAGGGCTTGAAGAGCTCGAGCGCCATCTTCTTGGGGAGACCGCACTGGTGCAGCTTCAGCTCGGGACCGACGACGATGACCGAACGGCCGGAGTAGTCAACGCGTTTGCCGAGGAGGTTCTGACGGAAGCGGCCCTGCTTGCCCTTGAGGGTGTCGGAGAGCGACTTGAGAGGACGATTGTTCGCGCCACGGAGGACGCGGCCACGGCGGCCGTTGTCGAAGAGTGCATCGACGGCCTCCTGCAACATACGCTTCTCGTTGCGGACGATGACCTCAGGTGCGTGGAGGTCCATCAGCTTCTTGAGGCGGTTGTTGCGGTTGATGACGCGGCGATAGAGGTCGTTGAGGTCGGACGTGGCGAAGCGACCGCCGTCGAGCGGAACGAGGGGACGCAGCTCGGGTGGGATCACGGGGATCACGTCGAGGATCATCCACTGGGGCAGGTTGTCGGACTTCTTGAAGGCCTCGACGATCTTGAGACGCTTGGAGTACTTAAGCTTCTTCTGGAGCGAGGTCTCGGTCTTCATGCGCTCGCGCAGCTCAATCGATAGCTCGGCGATTTCGACGCGCTTGAGGAGTTCCTTGATCGCTTCAGCGCCCATCATGGCCTTGAAGCCGGAGGGACGGTACTGCTGGTCGAGCTCGCGGAAGCGGGTCTCGTCCTTGATGACCTCGCGCTCCTTGACGGGTGCGTCGCCTGGATCGACGACGACGTAGGACTCGAAGTAAAGGACAGCCTCGAGCTCACGCAGGCTGATGTCGAGCAGGTGGCCGATGCGCGAGGGGAGGCCCTTAAAGAACCAGACGTGCGAGCAGGGGCTGGCGAGCTCGATGTGGCCGAGGCGCTCGCGACGGACCTTCGAGAGGGTGACCTCGACGCCGCACTTGTCGCAGATGACGCCGCGGTGCTTCATGCGCTTGTACTTGCCGCAGAGACACTCCCAGTCGGTAATGGGTCCGAAGATGCGGGCGCAGAAGAGGCCGTCGCGTTCGGGCTTGAAGGTGCGGTAGTTGATGGTCTCGGGCTTGGTGACTTCGCCGTGTGACCAGCTGCGGATCTTCTCGGGGCTGGCGAGCTGGATCTTGATAGCGTCGAAGTCGGCGATCGGGCCGGTTAGTTCAAAGGGGCTGGAGCGGAACATAGTTTGCGTCTCCGTGCAGTAGGTGGCTTTTGGGTTCAGCCATGCTGCGGGTTGCTGCTGCTTTACTTCTGCCGGGCGGTGGAGGGTAGGCCATCGCCTGCTTCTATTCTGTGCCATTGCCGGTGGCGGTCATCCTGCATGTTGAGCGTGAGCCTCATGCAGGATGACCCTTGCTACCGGGTCAGGCTGGATCGGTACGACGAGCTAGTCGGCGGCTGCGATGGACGGCAGCGGAACCTTCTTCTGATCGGCCTGCTTGATGAGTTCAACATCGAGGCAGAGCGACTGAAGCTCGCGGATAAGCACGTTGAACGACTCGGGAACGCCAGGTTCGATCGCGGCCTCGCCCTTGACGATGGCCTCGTAGATCTTGGTACGACCGAAGACGTCGTCAGACTTGGCGGTGAGCAGCTCCTGCAAGATGTAAGCGGCACCGTAGGCTTCGAGCGCCCAGACCTCCATCTCACCGAAGCGCTGTCCGCCGAACTGGGCCTTACCGCCGAGCGGCTGCTGGGTGATGAGGGAGTACGGTCCGATGGAGCGTGCGTGGATCTTGTCGTCGACGAGGTGCGACAGCTTGAGCATGTAGATGTAGCCGACGGTGGCGGGCTGCTCGAAGGGTTCGCCGAGCATGCCATCGTAGAGCTGCGATTTGCCCGAGCTGGGCAGACCGGCGGACTTGAGCAGAGCCTTGATCTCCGTCTCGCGTGCACCGTCGAAGACCGCGGTGCCGAACCAGATGCCGCGCTTCATGCCGGCGGCAACGCGGAGGGTCTGCTCGTCGTCGAGGTCAAGAAGCTGGTTGAGAGCGGCGGTTCCTGCGAAGCGCGCCTTGAAGAGCTCGCGGACCTCGTTGGCGGACTGCATCGTGGAGGCAAGCTCCGCGACCTGTGCGCCAAGGGTGTGAGCAGCCCAACCGAGGTGCGTCTCGAGGATCTGACCGACGTTCATACGAGATGGCACGCCGAGCGGATTGAGGACGATCTCGACAGGCGTTCCATCGGGGAGGTACGGCATATCCTCTTCCGGCAGAATGCGAGCGATAACACCCTTGTTACCGTGACGGCCGGCCATCTTGTCACCGACCGAAAGCTTGCGCTTCATGGCGATGTAGACCTTGACCATCTTGATGACGCCGGGCGAAAGCTCGTCGCCCTTCTGCATCTTGCCGATCTTCTCGTTGGTGATCTTGCGGAGAACATCGATCTGGCGCGAGGTCATCTCTTCGATCTCATCGATCTGCTCGTTGACGCGGGGATCCTTGTCTGCGTAGCGGATGCGCTTGAGGTTACGAGTGCTGATGAGCTCGATGGTGTCGCGGTCGAGGATGTCGCCCTTGCTGAGGAGCTTCTTGTTGGTACGCTCGTCGTGAAGGTCGGCCTGGACCTCCTTCTTGCCGAGGATGGCTTCGAGGCGCTTGAGGCGCTCGTCGGTGAGAATGCGGATCTCATCGGCGAGGTTGCGCTCGAGCTTCTCGACCATCTCCTGCTCGATCTGCTTGGCGCGCTCGTCCTTCTCCTGCCCCTTGCGGGAGAAGATGCGGACGTCGACGACGGTGCCTTCGATACCCGGAGGGCACGTCAGCGAGGCGTCGCGAACGTCGCCGGCCTTCTCGCCGAAGATGGCGCGGAGGAGCTTCTCTTCGGGGGTCAACTGCGTTTCGCCCTTCGGAGTTACCTTGCCGACGAGGATGTCGTTGTGGCCAATCTTCGCGCCGATGCGGATGATGCCCGAGTCGTCGAGGTCACGCAGGGCGTGCTCGCTGACGTTGGGAATATCGCGCGTGATCTCTTCTGGTCCAAGCTTCGTGTCGCGAGCTTCGATCTCGAACTCCTCGATGTGGATCGAGGTGTAGTAGTCCTCGCGGACCAGCTTCTCGGAGATAAGGATCGCGTCCTCGAAGTTGTAACCGCGCCAAGGCATGAAGGCGACCAGGACGTTGCGGCCGAGGCCGAGTTCGCCCTGCTCCGTGCAAGGACCGTCGGCGATGACCTGGCCCTTGACGACACGGTCGCCGTGGCGAACGATCGGCTTCTGGTTGATGCAGGTGTTCTGGTTGGAGCGCTTGAACTTCGTGAGCTGGTAGATGTCCGAGCCGACCTCACGCGAGAGCTGCGTGGGGTGATGCTCGCCTTCGACGCGGATGATAATCCGCTCGGAGTCGACCGAGTCCACGATGCCGTTGCGCTTGGCGAGGATGACTGCGCCGGAGTCGCGGGCGGTGACGCCTTCCATACCCGTCCCGACGAAAGGAGCTTCGGCGACGAGCAAGGGAACGGACTGGCGCTGCATGTTCGCACCCATCAGTGCGCGGTTGGCGTCGTCGTGCTCGAGGAACGGAACGAGCGAGGCGGCGACCGAAACGAGCTGCTTCGGCGAGACGTCGACGTAGTCCACATCAGCCTTCGAGACCAGGACGAAGTTACCCTGACGGCGGGCATCGACGATGTCCTGCACGATGTTCAGGTCGGCGTCGAGCTCGACGTTGGCCTGCGCGATCGTGTGCCGGTCCTCCTCCCACGCGGAGAGGTAGAAGCTGAACGGCTCGAGGTCCATGGTGCGCTTGCCGTCCTTCTTGAGCTGCGCATTGAGCTTCTGGGCCTCGCTGGTCTCGAGGTAGTCGCCCTGACGCAGGCCGGACTCGCCGGCGTTGGTGACGGCAACATAGTCGAGCGCACGGCCATCCTTCACACGGCGGTACGGCGACTCAATGAAGCCGTACTCGTTAATACGCGCAAAGCAGGAGAGCGAGCTGATGAGACCGATGTTCGGGCCTTCCGGCGTCTCGATCGGGCAGATGCGTCCGTAGTGGGTCGGGTGCACGTCGCGGACTTCGAAGCCGGCGCGCTCACGGGAGAGACCACCGGGCCCAAGGGCGGAGAGGCGACGCTTGTGCGTGATCTCCGAGAGGGGGTTGGTCTGGTCCATGAACTGCGAGAGCTGCGAGGAGCCGAAGAACTCACGAATCGCGGCCATGACAGGCTTCGCGTTGATGAGGTCGTGCGGCATGGCGGTCGACATCTCCTGATAGACCGACATCTTTTCCTTGATGGCGCGTTCCATACGGACGAGGCCGATGCGGAACTGGTTCTCCATCAGCTCGCCGACGGCGCGGACGCGACGGTTGCCAAGGTGATCGATATCGTCCACTACACCGATGTTCTTGCGCAGCTTGAGCAGGTAGCGGATGGTCCCGTAGAAGTCCTCGGGGGTGAGGGTGCGCTTGTCGAGGCCAGAGGGATCCTGATCCTCGTAGAGCTTGATGTTGAACTTTAAACGACCGACACGCGAGAAGTCATACTTGCGCGGATCGAAGAACATGCCCTCGAAGAGTGCGGTCGCGGTATCGAGGGTCGGTGGGTCGCCGGGACGCAGCTTGCGGTAGATCTCGATGAGAGCTTCCTCAGGCTTGCGCACAGAGTCGCGGCGGAGGGTGTTGGTGATGATGTTGCCCACATCGTCGCGCTCGGGGAAGAAGACCTCAAAGCTGGCGACGCCGGACTGAAGGATCTTGTGCAGCTTGTCGGCGGTGAGCTCCTGGTTGGCCTCGTAGAGCAGCTCGCCGGTGGTGAGATCGACGATATCGGAGGCAGCCATGGCGCCATCGAACTCGCTGGTCTCGACTTCAACTGTAGCGACCGCGTGCGAACGCAGAGACTTCAGTGCATGGGCCGAGATCTTGCGGGTCGCGGGAACGACCTCCTCACCCTTGACGATAATGGCTCCGGCAGGGCGTGTGCCCTGGAGGTTTGTGGGCGTGCCTTCGGGGGCGACGCTCCAGCTCAGCTTGCCGTCCTTCACCTGAATGGTGTCGACAGTGTAGAAGGTCTTGAGGATCTCCTCGTCGGTACGCAGGCCGAGGGCGCGCAGGAAGATGGTTCCGAGGAACTTGCGCTTGCGGTCGATGCGGACGTAGAGGGTGTTCTTCTGGTCGTACTCGAACTCGACCCAGCTACCACGGTAGGGGATGATCTTGCCGAGGAAGTAGGTGCGGTTCGCGGCGGTCTCGAAGAAGACGCCGGGCGAACGGTGAAGCTGCGAGACGATGACGCGCTCGGTCCCGTTGACGATGAAGGTGCCGTTCTGGGACATGAGTGGGATGTCGCCGAAGAAGACTTCCTGCTCCTTCATGTCGCGTAGGCTCTTGACGCCGGTCTCGGGGTCCTTGTCGTAGATCTTGAGGCGGATGGTGACCTTGAGGGGCGCGGAGTAGGTCATGCCGCGCTCTTCGCACTCAGCCTGGTCGTACTTCAGTTGCAAGCCGACAGGGTCGCCGCACTTGGTGCAGAAGTCGGGGGTGTTCTTGTTGTAGGTTCCGCAGAAGTTGCAGAGGACGTCGCCCGGGTGAAAGGGATCGGTGATGACCATGTGGCCGCAGTTGGTGCAGGCCGTGCGCAGGTGGTTGAGACCCTTGAGGTAGCCGCACTTGCACTCCCAGTTGCCGATGGAGAAGTCGACAAACTCGAGCTCGGAGACGTTACGGAAGTCGGTGATGGGGAAGACAGAGGTAAAGACCGACTGGAGACCGTTGTCCTCACGCTCCTGGGGGAGCTTGTCCATCTGCAGGAAGCGCTCATAGCTGCGGCGCTGGACCTCGATGAGGTTCGGAATCTGGATGGCGGTGGGAATCTTGGAAAAATCAAGACGGCTGCGGATCGCGCGCATTTCGCTGGGCATGCTCTCTCCTGGAACTAACTTCGAGGCCTCCGAATTCGATCTGCCGGCATCTGACTGGCAGGATCGGATTCGCAAGGTGGAGGACTGGGGTACAGCCCTCCGGGTTTGCTTCTCAGTGCGTCGATGAAACTTCGGGATACAGCCGCCCTCGATGCGACTGCTCCACTACGCAAAATGTCTTGCCGGAAGAACGCTTCCGGAACTGGATAACTTTTACGACCCAACTTTTTACTACCCGCTAGCGGTGATTAGCTGATATAAACACCGCAAACGGCCCGTATGGCTCGCGTTTACGCAAAGACCGGAGCGCAATAGGATAGACGCAACAAAGCGCTCGACGGGACAGCACATCCCATGAGCGCAAAAGTCGACTTGTGCACTAGTTCTGGCTTGATAAAGTGAATACCTGCCGCCTTTGAGGCTCGCCTTGCCTCAAGGTTTGCTGCCGCTCGCTGAAGCAATTGCACCATGCGTGTCCGCCGCCCGAGACGCATAGTGGCCGGCTCCTTAGCCTGCCTCGCAGGATGAACCGGGGTGCCGCAAAATTTATATATTTGAGACCGTTTGCCGAACGCTACGCCGAGACAGAACGAATCTCCTCAAGTAATGAGGATAACTCGTTCCGCCCCGGCGCGCAAGTCGGCGAAAAAACTACTTGATCTCGACGGTCGCGATGCCTTCGAACTTCTTGGCGATAGCTGCTGCATCGTCCTTCGAAACGTTCTCCTTCAAGGGCTTGGGAGCGCCGTCGACGAGATCCTTGGCTTCCTTCAAGCCGAGGGCCGTGACTTCGCGTACAGCCTTGATGGTGCTGATCTTGTTCGCGCCGGCATCCTTGAGGATGACGGTGAACTCGGTCTTCTCTTCAACCGGAGCTGCCGCTGCTGCGCCGCCGCCTGCTGCCGGGGCTGCAACCGCTGCCGCTGCCGAGACACCGAGACGCTCTTCAAGCTTCTTGACCAGAGCCGATGCTTCCAAGAGGCTCAGGCTAACGATCTGATCTTCCAACTGCTGAATGTCTGCCATTGTTCTATCTCCAATTTAATCTAAACTTTGCCTTACTGAGTACGTCTTCGAAGCCGGATTGCGCCTCGATTGCCTTCGCTCACCGGGTTTCCGTTGCGCCCAGACCAGCGCACCCGACAAGCAAGGCGAAACCTGTGATTACTCCGCCGCCGGCTCTGCAGTGACAGATTCTGCCACAGGAGCCTCTTCAACTGCCGCAGCTTCAACGGCGACCTCAGCCACGGGAGCTGCAGGAGGAGCTACTGGACCACCAAACTTACCCTTCTCGACACCCTGATTGATGACAACAGCGAGGTCGCGACCGGTCGCATTGATGACCGTAGCGAGACGCTGCGCGGGAGACTGAATCAGGAAGAGAAGCTTCGAGAAGAGCTCTTCCTTGCCCGGCATGGTTGCGAGGGCGGCGATCTCATCAACCGAGATAACCTTACCGTCAACGATACCCAGCTTGAAGGTAAACTCGGCGTTATCTTTGACCCAGGTCGAAAGCGCCTTAGCGAGCGCAACAGGATCGCCCGAGGTGTACGCAACAGACGAGACACCCTTGAGCCCCTGGAGGGCAGCTTCAATCTTTGAGCCCTGCGATGCGCGTGCAGCCAGCTTGTTCTTGACGACGTGATAGCTTCCGCCAGCGCTACGAACCGCCTTGCGGAGCTCGAAGTCCTTCGATGCGGTAAGACCGGCGAAGGTCCCGATGATCGCAGAGGTCGAATGCTCGAGCTCTCCTGCGAGCCTCTCAACCTTCACCTTCTTGGATGCTCTACTCAATGCCATGACTCAATCCTCTTCACTTTCGTAGCCTCTCCTCGCTCACGCGCCAGAGTGACTTGACTGCTGATGCGTTGCGGCTAGACCCGGCCGGCGGCTTCGGCGACTGCCTGATCGAGTTGGATACCAGGGCCCATCGTAGAGCTGAGCGTGATGCCCTTAATGTAACGACCCTTGGCTGCGGACGGCTTAGCCTTGACCACACTCGTGATGACCGTGATGGCATTCTCAACGAGCTTCTGCGGATCAAATGAGAGCTTGCCAACCGGAACGTGCACGAGGGCGGTCTTGTCGGTGCGAAACTCTACCTTACCAGCCTTAATTTCTTTGACCGCAGCCGCAACATCGGTGGTGACGGTACCCGTCTTCGGGTTCGGCATCAGGCCCTTAGGTCCGAGCACCTTGCCGAGACGACCGACCGAACGCATCATGTCCGGAGTGGCAATGAGCGCATCAAATGCGGTCCAGCCTTCCTTCTGAATCTTCTCGACCAGCTCTTCGCCGCCGAAAAACTCGGCACCAGCAGCCTCCGCTTCCTTGATCTTGTCACCCGAGGTGATAACGGCGACAATCTTGGACTTGCCCAGGCCATGGGGAAGAACAACGGTCCCGCGAACCATCTGGTCCGCATGACGTGGGTCAACACCGAGACGCATGGTCAGATCGACGGTCTCGTCGAACTTCGCATACTTGGCCTTCTGAAGAAGGGGAACTGCATCTACCAGAGCGTAAGGACGGGGCTCAACAAGCGCGCGCGCCTTCGTCAAATTCTTGGATATCTTTTGTGCCATTTTTCCTCGTCTCCCACCCCTCGAACGCTGTCTTGTTTCGGGCGTGGTTCTCGACTGGCCCCAACCTAGGGTTGAGACGCTCTTATGAGTATGCAGGAAGGTTGCTTCTACGTCAATTCAAATGTGAAGGCGCTTATCGAATCAGGTCCAAATTCTCGCCATTACCAGCTCAAAACCTACCACCACCCCACTTCCCCGCACGGATGCGGGGTGGTGGAGGGCCTCCGGCTGCTGGCCGGGGCGATAGGTCGCGGCGACTTCCCACTCCGGTCGATCAGCCATACCACCTGCGGTCCGTTGGCGATCCATTATTTCATCTTGGCTTCGAGATCGGGGAGCTTACGCTTTGCGACCGCAGTTCGATCACAAAATCCAGACAGAGGGGAGCATAGCGAGCCTGACCTTCTGCGCTCAACGACTCCCATTTTTCCAACCGCATCCATGCAGCATCGGCGGCGCGCATTGAGCCATCGGGAAGGGTAAAGCCTCCGTTCGAATCGAAGACAACGCCGCAACCGTCGGCTTCGGCCCACCTGTCGAGCAGACGACCTATCCGCATATTGATCTTGCTTGCTCTGCTTCTTGCGGGCGTCATCACGAGGATCTCTCCTTGGCATCGCGTTCGACACGCAGGACTTCGTTGGGAGGGGCAAAAGCGGAGCAACACGTCGTCGCTCATCGGCGTGTCGGGCTTGAAGCGCAGCGGAAGCGACACCCACGTCAAGGAGAGGTCATGCGCGAATTGTACTCAATGACCTCTGGACGAATCGTTCAACGAGCACAACTTAGCAGGATAAGCTAATTGAAAGCGAATAAAAACACCTGTTCTTCCTGATCGTGCAACTCCAAGCCACAGGGATCGCTCAGCGGGCGCTGAGGCGGGGAGGGCCATGACGTCGAGTTGAAGATGCTGATGGTGCCGGTGCTTGAAGAGCTGGATGTCGTCGCCATCAAACAATGAGAAGAAACGCACAAAGGCGGAGCGACCAGCGCTCCGCCTTTGTGCATGGTGCAGGTTGCTTAGGCTACGACTTCGATACCCATCGAGCGGGCGGTACCGCGGATGCTCTTGGCTGCGGCCTCGACGGAAGCGGCGTTCATGTCCGGCATCTTCTGGGTGGCGATAGCAATAATCTGCTTCTCGGTGACCTTACCCTTCTTCTCCTTGTTCGGAGTGCCAGAGCCCTTCTCAATGCCAGCGGCCTTCAGCAGAAGAACAGGAGCCGGAGGTGTCTTGGTGATGAAGGAGAAGGTGCGGTCCGCATAGACGGTGATGACGACCGGGATGGTGAGTCCGGCCATATCGGGTGCCTTGGTGCGGTCGTTGAACTGCTTGCAGAACTCCATGATGTTGACCTGCGCTTGGCCGAGCGCGGGGCCGACCGGGGGTGCAGGGGTGGCCTTGCCGGCCATGATCTGAAGTTTGACGTATCCAGTAATTTTCTTCGGTGCCATTGCGGTGAATCCTCTTTCGCTTCTAGCGGCGGGCCTTTAGCCCTGCTGCTGCATGATGGTTCTAAAACGTTCCCGTGCGGGATTACTCCTCGATCTTCTCGACCTCGGAGAAGGTGAGTTCGACCGGCGTGGGGCGGCCGAAGATGCTGACCATGACCTTGAGGGTCTGCTTGTCTTCGTTGATGTCGTCGACGGCGCCGTTGAAGTTGGCGAAGGCTCCCTCGTTGATACGGACCTGCTCGCCCTTGGAGAACTTGACCTTGAGGACGGGCTTGTCCTTGGAGACGTCTGAGCGGAAGAGGATGGAGCTGACTTCCTGCTCGGAGAGCGCGACCGGATTGTCGCCGGTTCCGAGGAAGCCGGTGACGCGGGGCGTGTTCTTGATGACGTGCCAAAGATCGTTGTCGAGCTCCATCTCAACCAGGACGTAGCCGGGAAGGAAGACGCGCTCAATGGTGTACTTTTTGCCGTTGCGCAGCTCGGTGACGGGCTCAGTGGGGATCATGATCCGGCCGATGCGGTTCTGCAGGCCGAAGGCCGTGATGCGGCTTTCGAGCGACTCGCGAACCTTGCGCTCAAAGCCGGAGTAGGCGTGGATGATATACCACTTGAAGTTCTCGTTAACCGGTGGGGCAAGCTTCTCTGTAGGCTGTTCGCCCTCGGGAGCCTGCTCTACTGCCGGGATATGCTCTTCTGCCGCCATCGTTGTGCCTTCTTCTGCTTACTGCTTATTCTTGCGCTGCCGCCTAGAACCGGTTTAGTGCTTCGACAGATAGACGAGCAGCCGGTCGAGCGTGTGGTTGGCGATAAAGTCAACCAGTTCAAAGTATGCGGCGAAGATGAAGACCGTGACCAGAACAATGATCGTGGTCGCCTGAACCTCTGCCCGCCCGGGCCAGATAACCTTGCGCATCTCGCTGCGAACATCCCGCAGGAAGCTCATCAGCTTCTCTGGCTGAGACTTGAACCGCTGGATTCCGGTGTTTTGCTCGTCCGCCACTGCTATTGCCTTGGCCATAGTGCTGCCTCAAACCTTCTGTACCACTTAAAATTCTACTGTGCTTCTACTGCGCCGCGCTAGGAATCCGGCTGATTTCAGCGTGGAAGACTGGCGGGGGAGCTCGGATTCGAACCGAGAAGTTCGGTTTTGGAGACCGACAGTTTAACCGTTGAGCTTACTCCCCCGGATTCAGGAGGAGGACTCGTGACGCGGGTATCGGCACGTCCTGATCCCCGATCCCTGAGCCCTGGTCCCTATTTACTTGGTTTCCTTGTGATCCGTGTGCTTGCGGCAGGTATTGCAGAACTTCGAGAACTCGAGGCGGCCGGTGGTCGTCTTCTTGTTCTTCGTCGTCGAGTAGTTCCTGTTCTTGCACTCGGGGCACTGCAGTGTGATAATTTCGCGCATCTCTTTATCCTAACCGATTTTGCGGGAAATTCATTCTTAACCCGCAAAACCACGATTTCCTAATTGTACGACCGCCGGGAACGAGTCTCCTCGTCCCCGGCTCTGCTGCTTGTTACTTAATAATTTCGGAGATGGTACCAGCGCCGACTGTTCTTCCACCTTCGCGGATGGCGAAGCGGAGGCCCTTCTCCATGGCGACCGGCGTGTGCAGCGTGATCTCCAGCTGCGTGTTATCGCCCGGCATCACCATCTCGGTGCCCTCAGGAAGCTTCGCCGAGCCGGTTACGTCCGTCGTCCGGAAGTAAAACTGTGGGCGGTAGCCGTTGAAGAACGGGGTGTGACGGCCGCCTTCTTCCTTGCTCAGGACATAGATCTCGCCCTTGAACTGGGTGTGTGGCGTGATCGATCCCGGCTTCGCCAGAACCATGCCGCGCTCCACATCTTCCTTCGCGATACCACGCAGAAGAAGACCCGCATTGTCGCCTGCAAGACCCTCGTCCAGCTGCTTCTTGAACATCTCGACGCCGGTGCAGACCGTCGCCTGGGTGTCGCGGAAGCCAACGATCGAGCAGGCCTCGCCCACCTTGATCTTGCCGCGCTCGATACGGCCCGTGACCACCGTGCCGCGACCCGAGATCGAGAAGATGTCTTCGATCGGCATCAGGAACGGAAGGTCCACAGCGCGCTCCGGCTGCGGGATGAACTTGTCCACCGCCTCCATCAGCTCGTCGATCTTCGCCTCCCACTCCGCCTCGCCGTTCAGACCGCCGAGGGCAGAGCCGCGGATGATCGGGGTATCGTCGCCGGGGTAGTCGTACTTCGACAGAAGCTCACGAACCTCCATCTCGACCAGCTCGATCAGCTCGGGATCCTCAACCGCATCGCACTTGTTCAGAAACACCACGATGTACGGAACGCCAACCTGGCGGGCGAGCAGAACGTGCTCCTTGGTCTGGGGCATCGGACCGTCGGTCGCAGCCACCACCAGGATTGCGCCGTCCATCTGCGCCGCTCCCGTGATCATGTTCTTGATGTAGTCCGCGTGGCCCGGGCAGTCGACGTGCGCGTAGTGACGGTTCGGCGTCTCGTACTCGACATGCGAGGTCGAGATCGTGATGCCGCGCTCGCGCTCTTCCGGCGCGTTGTCGATCGTGTCGAACGAACGGAACTTGTTCGAAGGGTTGTGCTTCGACAATACCTTCGTGATCGCTGCCGTCAACGTCGTCTTGCCGTGATCAATGTGACCAATCGTCCCGATGTTTACGTGCGGCTTAGACCGGTCAAACTTTTCCTTGCCCATGATGCTCGTCTCCTAACGTGTTGGCCGGTCCGCGACCGGGGATAAAGAAAAAGAAACAGTGACGGTTTCTAGAACTCAGTAGTACGCGTACAACTTGAAAAACTTGTTGCGCAGCTCAGGAGCGACCCGCTCCAGACTGGCGAGGTAAAATTCGCGAATCTGGCCCTGATCGGCATTGCCGAGGCGGGCGTATTCCGCGAGCGCGGGCTCTCCGAGCGCCTTTCGGCGAAGGACGGACTCAAAGTCCCGGATGCGCAGGCTGGAACGCTCGAGGGACTTGAGAAAGCCGGCGACCTTGCCGGAAGAGAAGGATGACTCGATGGCCGCGCGGACCACACCGAACGACTGGGGGTCTTCTACCGAAAGAACTGCCTGCTCAAACATCGTGCCCAACACCAATCTCCCGCGGAGCTTTTGCCAACAACGATCAACTGCCGAATGTGATGGAGCGGGAGACGGGAATCGAACCCGCGACCAACAGCTTGGAAGGCTGTGACTCTACCACTGAGTTACTCCCGCACTGCGTTTCCGCAATCCGTAGAACAAAACACTGAAGCCTGTACAACAAAAGTCTGGAGCTGACGGAGAGGCTTGAACTCTCGACCTCTCCCTTACCAAGGGAGTGCTCTACCACTGAGCTACGCCAGCGCGCTACAACCAACCCTACAAGACTAACAAAAACCTCGAGTAAATGCCTAAAGTCATTTATCGAGAACGCAGCCGACCGAGAAGAACACGGAAGGCAAAAAAAACAAGCAAAATCAAACACAGCGACCGATACTTGCCGGGCTCAATCGTGAACCATGTGCTTGCCGCCAACGCTCCCAAGATGGCCAGCGCAACGATCATGCGTCCGGTCCCGGCGGGGCTGAAGTCCACGTGCGATCCCCAGTCTTGCAACCTACACAATAAGTGGTGCACAGGGGAGGATTCGAACCTCCGTAACTCGAAGAGTGGCAGATTTACAGTCTGCTGCCATTAACCACTCGGCCACCTGTGCACATCCCTGCAAACTACTCCTTACGCAAACCTCTGCTTCGCCCGTCAAGCTCCGAACGATTCCTATGCCGCGAATCGTGCGGGTGGTCGTCCCTCTTGATGGAGTGGCGGCAGGTCTGCGGGCCAGAACGGCAGCAGTACAACCAAATCCGTCGTGCTTATAACCAACAACTGAGATGGAACTGGAGCTGGCGAAGGGACTTGAACCCCCGACCGCCTGATTACAAATCAGGAGCTCTACCAGCTGAGCTACGCCAGCCCAAAACAGCCTTACATTGCCCTTGCGAAGCCCGGCTAGTAAACGTGCCACCGTGTCCGCGCAGAGTGCGCCGCAAGATCAAACTTTAGCATAGGGATGGCCGCCGCCGCAATGCAGAAGAGCGGTCGGCTACAGGCCAATTTGGAGGCAAGGCATTCCCTCGGGGACTCAAGTCCTTTTTCTTTCGATGCATGACGGCGCGGCTGGAGTCACTCCCGTTCAAAACGCCTCAAACGAGACGCGTGGAATCGGCTATGCTGATTGGCAGTGATGAGCGAACCTCCGTCCTCCCTCTTTCCCTGCCCCCACCCTTTCGTGATCGGTCATGCGTAAGCCCACGCGCTATTCCTGGCTGCTGATGCTCGCGCTGGTCGCGGCGCTTGGTGTGGCTCTGTTGCTGCGGGCGAAGGCTCCGCCGGAGGTGGCGCGGCTGCTGCCGGAGTGCGACGCAATCGTGTACGCCAATGTGAAGCCGCTGCGGACGGCGACGCACTTCGACAAGACGGTGGTGGCTCGGAGCGCGGAGTTCCAGCAGTTTATCGACGCAACGGGGATCGTGCCGGAACGGGACCTGGATGCGGTCGCCTTTGCGCTGCATCGCATGGACGATCCCAATGGGCCGAACGGGCCGGTGGCTTACTCGGAGGTCTTCGAGGGGCGCTTCGACGCAGAAAAACTGGCACACTACCTGACTGGGGTCGCCACATCGACGGAGAGCTATGCCGGGCATGAGATCTTCACCATCCCGGTGGGCGAGGTGAAGGGTCCGAAGGGACGGCAACTGCGCGTGACGCAGCTTGGCTACGATACGATCGCCGCGAGCAACATGCCGACGACGGAGCAGATTCATGCGATGCTGGACCGGCATCGGGCGGGGGCGTCGCCGTTCGCGGGCTCGTCTCTGCTAGCGGATCGATACGGCGATGTGCCGGTGCTATCGAGCGCGTGGGCGATCGGGCATATCGGATTGCCGTTCTCGGAGCGTGGATATATCACGCTGTTTGGGCTGCAACTGCCGCTGCCGGAGGACACTACGTTTGTGGCAAGTGTGCGCTACCTGGGCAGCATCCGGCTACGCATAGAGGAGCTGTCGCCGACCGAGGCGGACGCAGCAGAGGCCACGAAGGCGCTGTCGTCGGTGCTGAATGTTTTCAAGACGATCCAGCAGATTCAGACGCAGCCAAAGACGGATGCGGCGCTGCGACAGATGGTCGATTCGCTCAAGATCGACCAGAGCAAGGACCGTACCGTTGTGACGGCCAACATTCCTATGGAACTATTGCGGGATATGGCGACGCCTGAAAAAGAGGTGCCGTCCGATTCGTTGCCTGCATCCCATTAACCAGCAGCACACCCCACGGAGAAGACTTCCATGACGCTCTACCGACGCTCTATGCCGATGCTCCTCGCTTCCCTGCCGCTCCTGCTCGTCGCGCTGCCTGCCGCGCACGCCCAGGACACCACGACCATTACCGGACAGGCGGCCTTTGCCGACTATTCGCAACAGAAGCCAGGGGTACTGCGCAAACTTACGCTGGCCGATCTTCCGGAGCCGAAGGAGGACGAGTCGGTCGATAACGGACCGAGCCTGTCACCGCGGCCGGATGGGGCAATGCCGATTGCGCCGGCGGGTTTCAAGGTGGAGGAGTATGCGAGCGGCTTCACGGAGCCGCGGCTGATCCGTACAGCGCCGAACGGCGACCTCTTCCTCGCAGACAGCAAGGCAGGCACAGTGCGCATCCTGCGTGGCGTGAAGGCCGACGGTAAGGTGGCGACCAGCGCCGACTTTGCGACTGGACTGGACCATCCATTCGGCATCTCGTTTTATCCGGCGGGGGAGAATCCGAAGTGGGTCTATGTGGCGAATACGACCTCAGTGGTGCGCTTCGCGTATAAGAACGGCGACTTGAAAGCTACGGGCGCTCCGGAGACGATCGTGCCAGTGCTGCCAGGCTACGCGCAGCTGCGCGGCGGCGGCCACTGGACCCGCGACGTAGTGTTCTCAAAGGACGGCGAGCGGATGTTCGTCTCGGTCGGCTCCGCCTCGAACGCGGATGACCCGGATACGCATCCGGACGAGTTCCACCGCGCTGATGTGCTCGAATACACACCACAGGGCAAGTTCGTGAAGATCTACGCGTATGGCATCCGCAACTGCGTGGGTGAGGCGATCAACCCGATCACCGGCCAGCTCTGGTGCTCGGTGAACGAGCGTGACCGGCTGGGCAACAACCTGGTGCCGGATTACATTACCCACATCGAAGAGGGCGGCTTCTATGGCTGGCCGTGGTACTACATGGGCGGCCATCAGGACCCACGACTGGTGGGGACGCATCCAGAGCTGAAGTCGAAGGTGCTTACGCCGGATGTGCTGGTGCAGCCGCACATGGCCTCGCTGGAGATGGCCTTCTACGAGGGACACCAGTTCCCGGCCAGCTATACGGGCAATGCCTTCGCGGCTGAGCACGGATCCTGGAACCGCAAGCGCCGCGGCGGGTATGAGGTCATCATGGTTCCAATGCACAACGGCCACGCCACCGGCGCATATGAGGACTTCCTGACGGGCTTCGTGACACCAGACGGTAATGTATGGGGTCGGCCGGTGGGTGTGACAGTGGCTAAGGACGGCTCACTCTTCGTATCGGACGATGGATCGAGGATTGTGTGGCATGTGAGCTATGTCGGCGGTAAGGGATCAGCCAAGGGGGAGTAAAGGAAGTGAATCACGCAGAAAAGGGACGGCGGTCATGATGATCTCCGTCCCTTTTCTATGTCCAACTGGCTATGAGCTGTTTACATTCCCTTGGGGCCTTCGGAGGCTAACTGCGCCAGCGTCATCCGCAGGTATTTGTGTGGGTTGACGGGGATGTTGCGGATGCGGACCTCGTAGTGGAGATGCGAGCCGGTGGTACGGCCGCTGTGTCCGACGTAGCCGATGACCTGGCCGCGAGTGACGCTCTGACCGGACATGACGGCAAAGCCCGACATGTGGCCGAAGAGGGTTTCGACGCCGTGGCCGTGATCGATGATGACCTCGCGGCCATAGCCGTTGGCCATCTCGGCGGAACGAACGACGCCATCAGCGGTGGCGATGATGGGCGTTCCGTTAGGCGCACCGATGTCGACGCCGGTGTGGAACTCACCCTCGCCGTTGCCGAGGACAGGGTCTTCACGCTGGCCGAAGCTGGAGGTGATGGGACCGATGACGGGCCAGATGGAGGGGCCATCGAAGCTGGCATCGAGGCCGGTAATGCCGGTAAAGTTGCCGCTGAGACCGGTCGCCTCGAAGCTGCTATGCGTGTTCACGCCGCTCATAGCGGAGGTCCGCAGAGCATAGAAGGCATCAAGGGATTTGAAATAGCTCTGATCGGTGAAGCCGGCAGTCGTGCCGGAGGAGATCGGCGCGTTGACAGAGACCTCTTCCTTCTTGCCTTTGTGGGAGCCGAGTCTCGCCATGGGCAAGGCTAGCTTGCTGGCGGTGAGGCCGTAGAGGGCTGAAACCTCACTGGCGAGCGAGCCGAGAGAGGCGGCCTGGATGTCCTTCTCGCGGTCCTGCTTCTCGAGGGAGGCGTAGTCCTTGCGGAGGGAGTCGTGATCGCGGCGCAGCTCGTTAAAGTGGGCGGTCTTGATGAGCATCCGCGAGTACGAGCCAGCCAGTCCCGCGATGCTGAAGAGGCCAATCGCCGCTACCGCCACGAAGACATAGGCATAGTAGAGCGGAACTGGAACCTTGCGGAGGCTACCGTCGGTGTCACGCGTGACGAAGAGAATGTAATGGCGCTTCTTGAAACTCAAACGGAGATCCTAAGTCCCAGAATTTGACCAAGTGGCCCAGCGGTACGAGAGTAAACGATTGCCCTAAGCAAATGAAGATTAGCAATCGCCATTTGAGGATGCGCAAACCCTTTTGAACTTATAGTGAATGCTAACAAAGGCCACCCCTCCACGCAAACGCTCCCGACGCAAGTTAAATTCCGAGCGTATTAGAAATTCCCCAACTCAAGAGCGCGGTATGCTCCATCGAGATGAAAAAACAGAGCCAACAGATGGGGGAGCTTGCGCTAATCGAGCGCATCCGGCGGGAGTCGGGAGGGCGGCGCAGCCGGTTCGTGACACTGGGGATCGGGGATGACTGCGCTATTTTGCGACCGCCAGCGGGGAGTGAAGTTATTGTCACAACGGATTTTACGCTGGAAGGGCGGCATTTTCGACGGGACTGGCATGCGCCAGAGTCGGTAGGGCACCGGTGTCTGGCACGGGGCTTGAGTGACCTGGCGGCGATGGGTGCGACGCCGATGGCGGCATTCCTCTCGCTGGCGTTGCCGGTGGGCGTTAATCAGGAATGGGTTGACCGTTTTTTTGTAGGATTGCGGCGATTGGCAGGGCGGTATCAGGTTCCACTGGCGGGTGGGGATACAGCAGCGGCTCCGGGAGAGCAGATCCTGGCGGATATTGTGCTGATTGGGACGGCGGCGGCGGGACGGGCGCTGCGGCGGTCGGGTGCGCGTGCGGGAGACGTGCTGTACGTGACGGGGACGCTGGGTGGAGCAGCGGCGGAGCTAGAGAGAATGCAAACGGGACGCGTGCGGCGTGTAAGGATCGGGACGGCGGAGGCGCATCCGCAGATGTTTCCGGAGCCACGGGTTGCTGTAGGAGAGCGGCTGCTGAAGCGCGGGCTAGCTGGAGCGTGCATGGATCTGAGCGATGGACTCTCGACCGATCTGGCTCATCTGTGCCGTGAGTCGGGGGTGGGAGCGGAGGTGGACGAAGCTCGGCTGCCGGTGCATCGGCTGGCTACACTTCGTCAAGCGTTGGACGGAGGCGAAGACTATGAGTTGCTGTTTACAGCACCAGCATCGGTGAAGGTGCCGAAGCGGATTGCAGGGGTAGCGGTGACGGCGATTGGTAAGGCGACTCGGGCAAAGGCAGGAGTGATGTTGCAGCGTACGGATGGCAGGCGGGAGCCGCTGCAGCCGGGAGGGTGGGAGCACTTCAAGAGTTAGGGCCAACCTGCGAAGATAGCGGTATGCGCGACGCCACAAAGATCATTCGAGCTACTTTGACCCAGGCGGTTGCTGGTGAAGCACTGCACGAGGGGCCGGTGTTTGCCGCTCCGTTCCATTCGCCGGGGGATCCGGTAGATGCCGCATACAGTTATGCGCGGTCGCATAATCCGACATGGACGGCGCTCGAGAAGGCGATTGGGCAGATGGAGTCGGGGCCGGGATACCGGGCGAGCGCGCTGGTGTTTGCATCAGGGATGGCGGCATGTACTGCGGTGTTTGGTGCGGTGCTGCGGCCGGGAGATGTGGTGGTGCTGCCGTCGAATGCGTACTTTGCGGCGCGGGTGTTGGTGCAAGAGTATTTCGTCCAGATGGGGGTGACGCTGCGAACGGCTCCGACGGCTGGCGGTGCGCAGGCGGGCTTGCTGGAGGGCGCGAAGCTGCTGTGGATCGAGTCGCCGTCGAACCCGACGATGGAGGTGTGTGACATTGCCGCGTTGTGCGAGCGGGCGCATGAGGCCGGGGCTCTGGTGGCGTTGGACAATACGACGGCGACGGCGCTGGGGCAGCTTCCGCTGGCTCTTGGAGCGGATTTTTCCGTCGCGTCGGATGCGAAGTCGATGACCGGACACAGCGATCTGATGGTGGGGCATGTCGCGGTGAGGGACATGGAGCTGATGGCGAAGATCGACCAGTGGCGGACGCTGACGGGTGGAATCGTGGGACCGATGGAGGCGTGGCTGGCGCTGCGGTCTCTGGCGACACTGCCGCTGCGGCTGGAGCGCTCATCGCAGAATGCGTTGCGGATTGCGGAGTTTCTGACGGCTCGGCGAGAGGTTTCAGGCGTGCTATATCCGGGATTGCCGAGCGATCCGGGGCATGCGATTGCGGCGCGGCAGATGAAGTATTTCGGAGCGGTGCTCTCGTTTACGCTGCGGGACAAGGTGGCGGCGGAGACGTTTTTGTCGAAGGCGAAGCTGGTCACCGAGGCGACGAGCTTTGGCGGAGTGACGACGACAGCAGAACGACGGGCTCGCTGGGGCAGCGATGCGGTGCACGAGGGGTTCATCCGGATGAGCGCGGGCTGCGAGGCGGTAGAGGACCTGATCGAAGACATCGAGCAGGCGCTTGAGGCGACGGTCTGATGGCGTTTGCACAGAGCTGGACTGTAGAGGTGTTGGCGCAGCCCCCGATGATCGCTCCAGCACGGCAGTTTACCTATCCGTTGCAGATTGCCGGCGAAGAGGATGCGCTGGCGCGGGGAGCTCTGTTGCTTTCTGTCAGGCCAAAATCCGGAGGCAGCTTTTTAGCAACGTGCGCGCTGGGATTTACGAGCGCTTCGATGCCGACCGGGGTGTTTGCCTGTCCCAATCCAGACGAGATGTGTGCGGTGGCCGGGGGGTATGCGTATATCGTCGATACGCTTGCGCCTGCGAGATGCGTGCAGATCGGGCTGAAGCCTGTGGTGTCGGTGCTGGTGTTGGAGGAGCAGGGGCTGCTGCTTTTTGTGGGGTTTCATTCGCTCGTGGCGTGGGGCATCGACGGGCAGGTGTGGCAGACGGCGAAGCTGAGCTGGGAGGGTGTACGGATCACCGAGATCCTGGAGGACACCGTGGTCGGGTTCGGGTGGGATCTGATGACGGACCGCGAGATGGAGTTCCGTGTGAGCCTGAAGACGGGGACTCACACGGGTGGGGTGCGGTAGCAGAACATGCGGTAGCGAAATGACCGGCGGCTTACTCCTGCTCCACCGGGTCTTTGGCTTCTTCAGGATAGGCGAAGAAGCTGAGTGCGGCTTCGCCTTGCTTTTTGGTGCGGGTGTGGTGGAGGCTGCCGTAGCGAGCGGAGAGTTTGGACTTGCTGGAGTGCTCGGCGATGACGAGGGCGTCGGGTGAGAGTGCGGCTCGGCCACGGGCGCTGCCTAGGAAGTTGAGGGTGGCTTCGTACTCGGCTTCGGCCTCATAGGGAGGGTCGAGGTAGAGGAGGTCGATGAGCTGGCCGAGTTTGCCGAGGCGCTGGAGGAGCGCACCGGTGCCGCGATCTTCGAGGGTAAAGCCTCGGGTGATCTTGAGGGCGGCGAGATTGGTGCGGAGAGCGGTGATGGCGGCTGGGCCGTTCTCGCTGAACCAGACGTGGGCTGCGCCTCGGCTGATGGCTTCGATGCCGACGGCTCCGGTACCGGCGTAGAGGTCGATAAAGCGGCATCCTTCGAGGCGCGGCGACAGGACGTTGAAGAGGGTTTCGCGGAGACGGTCGCTGGTGGGGCGAGTCTCGGTTCCTTTGGGAGCGGTGAGGATGCGGGAGCGATAGGTACCGGCGATGACGCGCATAGTTCTTATCGTAACGGCTGATGCAATGCGACGGTGGAGAGCTAGCGCATACAATGAAGATCTATGCGTGGGTGGTCTTTCCCGATCGGCAGATATCTCGGCGTGGATGTACGCATCCATCTTTTCTTTCTCATCTTGCTGGGACTGTCGGTGAGTTATGCGTCGGCTCTGGGTGTAAACGGCGCCCGCGGACTGGCGTTGTGGCTGCTGTTGTTGCTGGCGGTGGTGGTGCGTGAGGTAGCGCGGGCTCTGGGCGCGGCTTGGTGCGGATTGAAGCTGCGGAGCATCCTGCTGCTGCCGACCGGCGGCTTGATCACCTATGCGACGAGCGAGACCACGGAACGCGCGGCGAAGGTCGAGATACAGCGCCAGATGGCTCTGGTGGGACCGGTGGCCAATATTTTCTTCGGCCTGACGGTCGGGGCGCTGGTCATGACGGTGACACCGCAGGTGAACCTCATCGATCGCCCATGGGTGACGCCGGCGCATCTGCTACGCGCGCTGGCCTGGGTGAATATCCTGCTGGGCATCGTCAACCTGCTACCAGCGGTGCCGCTGGATGGGGGACGGGTGTTCCGGGGCGAGTTTGCGAAGGCGCAGGGTGGTCTGAAGGGGATGCGAGCGGCTGCGGGGCTTGGACAGATCGTCGCGTTTGCGCTGATGCTTGGGGGCCTGTTCTTCGCCAATATCTGGATGACGATGATCGGTGCGTTTGTACTGATCGGCGCACACATGGACGACCAGGGGCTGCTGTTGCAGGGCGATAACGACTCCGTGAAGATGCGCGACGTGATGATGACGGAGTACAGCATGCTGTCGGCGTCGGACACACTGGAGGACGCGCTACAGCGGTCGATCCACAGCTTGCAGGATGTCTATCCGGTGGTACGCGGAGTCAACATCGTGGGCGCGGTGTCGCGGCAGAGCATCCTCGACGCGCTACAGGCTGACGGCAATGGCTATGTGCAGGGCGTGATGACGAAGACGTTCCAGACGGCGCATCCGGACGACTCGCTGGTGAAGACCCTGCGTCGGGTGATGGCGGGGCGCGGCGCGCAGTTGCTGCCGGTAACGGAGGGCGAGCGGGTGGTGGGAATCATAACGCCGCAGAACCTGGCCCACTCCATGGGGATGTTGAACCAGAGCCGCAAGTTACGGCCGACCGATCAGGCATGAGTGAGCAGGAAGCATCGCCGGACAAGCCACTGGCACCGGGACTTTACCTGGTAGCAACGCCGATCGGCAATCTAGAAGACATCACGCTGCGAGCACTGCGGGTGTTGCGGAGCGTCGACCGGATCGCCTGCGAGGATACGCGACAGACGCAGAAGCTGCTGAACCACTTCGGCATCAAGACGCCGACGGTGAGCTATCACATGCACAACGAGGCGAGCCGCTCGGAGGAACTGGCGGCGGAGCTGGCCGCGGGGGCTCGGATCGCCGTTGTGAGCGACGCAGGGACGCCGGGCATCGCCGATCCCGGAGGCCAGATTGCGGCGGCGGCGATTGCAGCGGGCATAGCTGTGTTTCCGGTGCCGGGAGCGAACGCTGCGATCTCGGCGTTGATCGCAAGTGGGCTGCCGACGGAGCGATTCACCTTCCACGGCTTTCTTCCGGCGAAGGAGGGTGCCCGTAAGACCGCGTTGGAGGCGCTGCCTCGGGATGGTGGGGTGCAGGTGTTTTACGAGGCTCCGCACCGCATTGTGGACACGCTTGCGGATGTCGAGGCGAGTTTTGGGGCTACGCAGCACGTCGTGGTTGCCCGTGAGCTGACGAAGTTGCATGAGGAGTTTTTGCGCGGGCCGGTGGGCGAGCTGCGCGGGATATTGGCGGCTCGGGCGAGCGTGCGCGGGGAGATTGTGCTGCTGCTGGCGCTCTCGGCTGCGGAGACGACCGTGCGGACGACGAGTATCGCCGAGGAGGTCGCGGCAGTCAGAAAAGCCGAGGGACTCGGCGAGATGGATGCGCTGAAGCGAGTGGCGCGGGAGCGCGGCATCGGCAAGAGCGAGGCCTACCGGGAGTTGCAGCGGGAGCAGAAGCGACTGCGGTAGCTGCTATTCCCTGCCCTTGACCCGGTCGTAGACGTAGCGGTCGCTGGTGGTGCCGAGCGACTCGTTGTAGAGACTGGTGGCACCTGAAGCCTGTTTCAACTCTTCGCTAAACTCATGGATAGCGCGGAGATGGTCGGCGGTGGCCGGGATCTCAAGGCGGCTGGTCTTCAGGAACTTCTGGTAGCCACGGTCGAGGATGCGCGAGATCTCGCCACCCAACACGTAGCCGGGACGAGCGAGCACAAGGACGGTGCCGTCCCCGGCGTCAGCGATCTCAGCCGCACAGCCGAATTTGCGGACCTGGAAGGCACCGGGGGTACGCTTTGCACCCTCCTGCGCGGGGGCGACATCAAATCGCTGACTACCCAGCGCGGAGAGGACGTCGTTGAAGCTGAGTTGCGGTGTCTTCTTTGCCATACGTTAGACTCGATGTTAACTGTCGCACATCCGCTGGCCTCCTTCAACGGGCAGGGCCGAAGATGGCAATAAAGGTGAGTTAGAACTGCATGATTGCAACCGCCAAAGCACTCGGAAACGGCACCCTGGACCGTATCGGCAATACTCCGCTTATCCGCCTGGAGCGGTTGACCGCGCACCTGCCGGGGATCCAGATCCTCGGGAAGGCAGAGTGGGCCAATCCGGGTGGATCGGTGAAAGATCGCGCTGCCTCGGCGATTGTTCTGGATGCGCAGCAACGCGGGCTGCTTGGAGACGGACGCGGCCTGCTGGATGCGACGAGCGGAAACACCGGCATCGCATATGCCATGCTGGGAGCGGCGCTGGGCTTTCCGGTGACCTTGTGCATGCCGTCGAATGTGTCACCGGAGCGGAAGAAGTACCTCTCGGCCTACGGCGCAAACGTGGTCTGGACGAATCCCGCCGATGGTTCGGACGGGGCGATCCGCAAGGCGCGTGAGCTGGCGGCCGCCGAGCCGGATCTGTACTACTATGCGGACCAGTACTCGAACGACGAGAACTGGAAAGCGCACTACCGCACGACAGCAAACGAGATATGGGAGCAGACCGAGGGACAGGTGACGCACTTCATCGCCGGGCTCGGAACGAGCGGGACGTTCATGGGAACCACGCGGCGGTTGCGCGAGCTGAACCCGAGGATTCGTTGCCTGTCGATGCAGCCGGACTCGCCCTTCAACGGGCTCGAAGGACTGAAGCACATGGCGACGGCGATTGTACCGAAGATCTACGACGCTTCGCTCGCGGACGAGAATATCGAGATGCCAACGGAGACTGCCTATTCGATGGCAAAGAGGCTTGCGCGCAATCAGGGAATTCTGGTGGGCGTGTCGGCGGCGGCGGCAGTCGCAGCAGCGTTGCAGATCGGCGAAGAGGCCGCGGCGGCGGGCCGCGAAGCAGTCATCGCGACGATCCTCTGCGACTCAGCCGAGAAGTACATGAGCGAACGATTTTGGCAGGAGGGGTAAGGATGTTGCGGATTCATTATGCAGAGTATGAGGCGTTGCGAGCACATGGCGAGGAGACGTATCCCCATGAGTGTTGCGGCGTCCTGCTCGGCAAGAACGAGGCCGGTGCCGGCAACCATGTGCGCCAGATTGTGCGAGCAGGCAACACGCGCACGGACTCCGCGCACAACCGCTACAACATCGCGCCGCAGGAGCTGGTAAAGATCCAACGGCAGGCACGCGGGCTGGGGCTCGACATCGTAGGCTTCTACCACTCGCATCCGGATCATCCGGCGCAGTGGTCGCAGACGGATATCGCTGAGGCGCACTGGCTGGCCTGTTCGTACATCATTACGAGCGTGGAGAAGGGCAAGGCCGTACTGACGAACTCGTTTCTGCTGACCGGCACAAGCGAGGACGACAAGCGCTTTGAGGATGAAAGTATCCAGATCGACATGGCAGCAAAAGAAAAGGAAAGAGGACAGGCATGAAGATTCACATTCCCACTCCGCTACGGTCGTACACCGGCGGACACGAGACCATCAGCGCCAATGGCAGCACGGTGAGCGCGGCTCTGGAGCAGCTTGTAACGGAACATCCGGCGATGCGGCAGCACTTGTTTACCCCGGAGGGTAAGCTGCGGTCGTTCGTCAATCTGTATCTGAACGACGACGATATCCGCTACCTGCCTGCGAAGGAAGAGACCGCCGCCTCCGATGCGGATGAGCTGACAATCATCCCGTCGATTGCGGGTGGAGCGAATTCGTAACAGTAACGGTTTGATTTGTATCCGTTTGGGTCACATTTATTTTCGAAGTAAACGAAGGGCATACCGCAATGGCAACTTTAACCGAAGTGGCAACAGAAAAAGAACTTCCGAAGCTGACAAACGATGAGATCGCACGCTACTCGCGGCACCTGATTCTTCCCGAGGTCGGGATGGAGGGCCAGCAGAAGCTGAAGGCGGCGAAGGTGTTGTGTGTGGGCACGGGCGGCCTAGGTTCTCCGCTGGCGCTGTACCTTGCGGCGGCAGGCATCGGCACGCTAGGACTGATCGATTTTGATACGGTCGACGACAGCAACCTGCAACGGCAGATCATCCACTCGACCGGCACCGTCGGCATGCTGAAGGTTGACTCGGCAGAGATCATGCTGAAGGGTCTGAACCCGAAGCTGAACGTGGTCAAGTACAACACGATGCTGACCAGCGCCAACGCGCTTGAGATCTTCAAGGACTTCGACATCATCGCGGACGGGACGGACAACTTCCAGACGCGCTACCTGGTCAACGATGCGTGTGTGCTGCTGAACAAGCCAAACGCGTATGGCTCGATCTTCCGGTTCGAGGGACAGGCCAGCGTCTTCGCGACGAAGGAAGGCCCGTGCTATCGCTGCCTGTATCCAGAGCCGCCACCGCCGGGACTTGTTCCCTCGTGCGCCGAGGGTGGCGTGCTTGGCATTTTGCCGGGACTCGTCGGCGTGATCCAGGCGACGGAGGTCATCAAGCTGATTATTGGCATCGGCGAGCCGCTGATTGGACGCCTGCTGCTGGTGGACACGCTTGGAATGAACTTCCGCGCGCTGAAGCTGCGCAAGAATCCGGAGTGCCCGGTGTGCGGACCGAACCCAACGGTGACCGAACTGATCGACTACGACCAGTTCTGCGGCATCGAAAAGCCGACGGGTAATGGACCGCTCGAAGTGGCACAGAACAAGGCTGTCGCCGACAAGCCGGTCGTGGATGGGATTCCTCAGATCACGGTCGAAGAGCTGAAGCGCAAGCTGGATGCGAAGGAGGATATCTTCGTGCTGGATGTGCGTGAGCCGCATGAGTATCCGATTGCGAACCTCGGCGCTCCACTGATTCCGGTCGGCGAACTGGCGAATCGCGTCGGCGAACTCTCTGCGCAGAAGGATCGCGAGGTTGTCGTCCACTGCCGTTCGGGTGCGCGCAGCCAGAAGGCTGCGGTCATCCTGAAACAGGCCAGGTTCACCAATGTCAGCAATGTGACGGGCGGGATTCTGGCTTGGGCAGAGAAGATCGATCCGACGATGGCGAAGTACTAGACAATTCGAACTAAGAAGTCGGCAGGCCTTTGGGCCTGCCGACTTTTTAGTTTTGACGGGAAAAGTAGGGACCCCACACATGATCAAAGTACTTGAAGTTGACCTCAATATTCAGCACCACGGTGACTGGAGTACCACCCTCTGTTGCAGGCTTGAAACGGTACTTGCTAATGGCCTCCATTGCTTTTTCATCGAGTCCATACCCCAGAGATTTCACCAAGTGCAGGTGACTGGGTAAGCCATCTTGCCCGACCCACAATTGAACCAAGACGCTACCGCTTTTCTTTGCCTTCAAGGCTTCCTTGGTGAAATGAGGCTCTACGGAATGGGTAAGAGTAGGGGGAAGAACATTACCAACTATGGAGGACCTTGGATTTTCCTCTTGACCAGAAAGAGCAGCCTGCAAAACCTCAATGTTACCGTCAATATCTGGTGTTGTCAGACCTAACATCTCTGCGACAAATGGGTAGATATTCACATTTTCGAAGGGCTTCACGGTAGTGGCTGGCCTGATATCGGGACCATCTGCGAAGAAGATCGCCTTCATCTCGGGCATGGTGTGCGGGTCGAAGCCGTGGCCTCCGCGCAGGACGTGGAGTTGCGTCTCTGCTCCTGCGAGCGAGGCGTGGGCACGGATGGTGTACGGCCCGTTGGGGACGATGACCGGATCGCCCTCGCGCGGGTTGGAGTTGAAGTGCAGGTTGGCGGGGACGTCTGCGCGACGATAGACGCTGAAGCGCGGATCGGGGTGCGCCTTGAACTCTTCGTATGCCTTGGCTGCATCCGCGTCGGTCTTGGGATAGAGCAGTGATCCTTCGGTGTGGAAGTTGCTCAGGTTGGCGAAGTCGGACAGGTTCACGTTATCGGGCTTGAGAGCGGCCATGCCGTGATCGGCGACCACGACGAGATCGATGGGCAGGTGCAGCGCATCGAGCTTGATCTGGAGATCGCCCATCATGTCGTCAAGGTGGTGAACGGCGGCGCGGACCTCATCGGAGTCGGGGCCGTAGTTGTGGCCGGCGTGATCGACGTTCGGGTAGTAGAGGGTGATGAAGTGCGGGCGCTGCTCCAGCGGAAGCTGTAGCCACGCAATAACCTGATCGATGCGTTTCTCGTCGTCCAGATCATTGTCGTACTTCAGGTAATAGCTGGGGCGCTTGCCACCGATCTCCGCTTCGGAGCCGGGCCAGAAGAGACAAGCCGATCGCATTCCCTGCTGCTCGGCCAACACCCAGAGGGGCGTGCCGCCGTACCAACTCCCATCGCCATTGGTCTTCGATTGCGTGTAGACGTAGGTGGCGTCGCGAGAGGGATCGAAGAAGCTGTTACCCACGATGCCGTGGTGCTCCGGATAGAGACCGGTGATGATGGCGAGGTGGTTGGGGAAGGTGAGCGACGGATAGGACGGCAGCATCCCGTCTGGCGCGCTCGCACCCTTCGCGCCAAGGGCTAGCAGGTGTGGCGCGCCGTACTTCGTGGGATAGTCGTAGCGAAAGCCGTCGAGCGAGACGAGGACGACATAGTGCTTCGCCTGCTGGGCCGCAGTGTTCGGTGGATTCGGCGCGGTGATGACCGGCGTCGGATTCTGTGCGCTGCCAGCTTGCACGAGGAGACAAACTCCAGCGAGCGTGCCGAGACGAAGTGCCGAGACGATCTGACGCATGGTGCGCTACTCCTCTTTTACAGCCTCAACATCATCCGCTTTGTCATCCACCGTGAGCATCTGGAGGCAGAGCGGTGGTTCCAGGATGCAGTCCATGCGAGCGATGGAGCGCAGGGCCTGTTCAATCGTCGAGGTGAGGCAGGGCTCGGTCGTCACGACGAATGGCAGCCGGTGCTTGGGATGACCAGGGCGCTGCAAGATCGAATCGATGTTGGCACCGACCTTGGCGAGCGCACCGGAGATGGCGGAGACGATGCCGGGCTTGTCATCAACGACGAAGCGCAGGTAGTGCGGTGCGAGGAAGTCGCTGGTCACCTTGCGCTTACGCACAGGAAGCTGAACCGTAGCGCAGCGCTGGGCGACGGCGAGCAGGTCCGAGACGACGGCAACGGCTGTGGGATCGCCGCCTGCGCCGTGGCCGGAGAAGACCGTGTCGCCGCCGAAGCGACCAGTCGCGACAACCATATTCTGCGTACCATGCGACCAGGCGATGGGCGAGCTGAGCGGCACGAGCATGGGTCCGACGCGGGCGTGGACGGTGCGGCCGTCGAGTTCGGCCTGAGAGACCTGCCGGATGGTGCAGCTGAGCTCCTTCGCGTAGGCGAAGTCGATAGCCTCGACGGTGGAGATGCTCTGGGTGGGAACGGTGTCGGGGTCAAGCTCGGCGTGCAAGGCAATGCGGGAGAGGATGCAGAGCTTGGCGCGAGCATCATAGCCGTCTACGTCGGCGGAGGGATCAGCCTCGGCATAGCCTGCGTGCTGTGCATCGGCGAGGACGGTAGCGTACGCGGCTCCAGACTCCATACGGCTCAGAATGAAGTTGCAGGTACCGTTGACGATACCGCTCAAACGCGTGATCTGGTCGCCGCAGAGCCCCTGCAACATGCCGGGAATGACGGGAACGCCACCCGCAACGGCGGCTCCATAGACGAGTTGGACGTTGTGCTGCGCGGCGATGCGGGCGAGCTTCGCGCCGCGATAGGCGATGAGCTGCTTGTTCGCCGTTACGACGGATTTGCCCGAAGTGAGCGCCTTGCGCAACCATCCTTCGACGGGGTTGAGGCCGCCCATCAGCTCGATGACGATATCGACATCGGAGCGGAGAATCTCCTCGATGGACTCGGTCCAAAGGACGGAGTCCGGCACGCTCCTGGCTGCGGGAGAGGTGCGCTTGCGCTCAGCATTGCGATTGAAGATGTGAGTAAGTTCGATGCCCGAGAACTTGCGTGCGCTCAGGACACGCGCAACAGCGCTGCCAACGGTTCCGAAGCCGAGGAGCGCCACTTTGATGCTGGAGGAAGTGCCTGCGGTCTTGCGGGGCTGCGCGACCTTCTTCTTTGAAACTTTTTTGAGTGCCATGGTGTGTCGCTGATCCTGTCAGTAGTCGATACGGGTTGCGTGGGCCTTCCAGGCAGAGAAGCTGGAGAGCGCCTCATCGCGGAGGAGACTGGTGATTGTAATTCTGCGCTGCCCATGCGGGCGCGTCATCTCGTCATAGAGCATGTCGTCGTCGAAGCCTGTGTCAGCTGCGTCGGCAGCGGTATTACCGTAGAAGATGGCCTCGCAACGTGCCCAATAGATTGCCGCGAGGCACATCGGGCACGGCTCGCAACTGGTATAGATCTGGCAGCCGGTCAACTGAAAGCTCTTGAGCGCGGCACAGGCGTTGCGGATCGCTGTGACCTCCGCGTGGGCGGTAGGGTCGTGGGTCGCGGTGACGAGGTTGACGCCCGTCGCGATGACCTTGCCGTCGCCTACGATGACGGCACCGAAAGGGCCTCCGCGGTCGGAGAGGACGTTCTCCGTCGCCAACGCGATGGCTTGTTGCATAAAGATGGGATTGCCCTGCATACGGCTCGTTTCCTTCTCGCACGGCGAGTGTCTTACGGTGATATGTTCAGATAATCAAATTATATGGCACACGCCTTTATCTCCCATCGCGTCGTTACACCGGAGGGCACACGCCCCGCGGCACTTCTTGTCGAAGAGGGTCGCATTCGCGCTGTGTGCGGCCTCTCCGAGATTCCTGCCGATGCGACGCGGCATGACTACGGCAACGCAGCGATCCTACCAGGACTCGTCGATACGCATGTGCACATCAACGAGCCAGGACGAACGGAGTGGGAGGGATTCGCCACGGCGACTCGCGCGGCTGCCGCCGGCGGTTACACCACGCTGATCGACATGCCGCTGAACTGTCTGCCTGAAACGACCACCGTTGCGGCGCTCGAAGCAAAGCGGCGTGCTGCCGAGGGCCAGTGCCTCGTTGACTGGGCATCGTGGGGAGGTGCGGTCGCAGGCAACCAGGAGCATCTACTGCCGCTCGCACGGGCTGGCGTACCGGGGTACAAGTGCTTCCTCATCTACCCAGGATGCGATGGCTTCACGATGATCGACCAGCAGCAGTTGGAGGCGGCGCTGCCTTCGATTGCGCAGTCCGGGCTCCCTCTACTGGTGCATGCGGAGCTTGCTGGGCCAATCGAACGAGCAGCGGCAGGTTTGCAGAATGCGGACTGGCGCAGCTATGCGACGTACCTGGCGTCGCGTCCGGACGAGGCAGAGGTCGAGGCAATACGGCTAATGATTCGACTTTGCCGTATGTATCAGTTTCGGTTACATATCGTGCATCTATCGAGCACGGAGGCTCTCGAAGATCTGAGAACAGCGCGGGCCGAAGGGCTGCCGATCACCGTCGAGACCTGTCAGCACTACCTGCACTTCGCCGCCGAAGAGATTGCCGATGGGGCGACGCTGCTGAAGTGTGCACCTCCGATCCGCAGCCGCGCGAACCGTGAGGCACTATGGAAAGCCTTGCGTTGCGGCGATATCGACATGGTAGCGACAGACCACTCACCGTGCCCGCCGGAGATGAAGCGATTGGATACGGGACGATTCGACCTGGCGTGGGGCGGCATTGCGAGTCTGTCGATCGCGCTTCCTGTGATCTGGACAGAGTGTGCGCGGCGAGAATTTACGCTGGACGATATTGCGCGATGGATGAGCCACGCTCCCGCCGTGCTCGCAGGCATCGATGATCAGGCAGGAAGCCTTATAAGCGGGCGTGAAGCGAATTTCATCGTCTTCGACACAGAGGCAGAGTTCGTCATCACCAAGGACAGGCTGCACTATCGGCATCCAGTATCGCCTTATCTCGGAGAGACGGTTCGCGGTGTCGTACATGCAACATACCTGCGTGGTGAGCCCGTCTTTCGCGATGGCGACATAATGCCTGAAGTTCGGGGCCGCGCCATACCAGGGGTACACCAATGAACGCTGCGCTCACACGCTGGAACACTTTGGATGCAGCCTCGGCAGCACGCGAAGTACTTCCCTGCTGCGGCTCTCATGCATGGGCAGAAAGACTTGCGGCGATGCGTCCATTCGCCGACGGGGATGCGCTGTTCACTGCATCTGATGCGGTATGGCTTGGACTACCGGAACCTGCATGGCAGGAAGCGTTCGACAGCCACCCACGCATCGGCCAGCATCATGCGCAGAAACAAGCAACGGCGGAGTCACTGCGATGGTCGGAGCAGGAACAGCGAACGGCACTCTCGCCGGATGCTGCCGCAAAGCTTGCACTTGAGGCGGCCAACCATCGCTATGAAGCTCGCTTTGGACGTATCTTTATTGTCTGCGCTGCCGGCAAGTCCGCGACGGAAATTCTCGGCCTGCTTGAAGCACGCATGAGCAATGATGCTGCAACCGAGCTGCACGAAGCGGCGGAACAGCAACGGCAAATTACACAACTTCGTCTGCGGCGATGGTTGGGAGGCAATTGACGATGGGCATTTCGACACACATCCTCGACACAGCAAAGGGCAGGCCGGCAGCGCACATCGGCGTGACGCTGGAGCGTGAGGATGGCGGTAGATGGACGACATTGCACGCTGCATCGACAGACGAGGATGGGCGATGCAAACAACTTCTTCCTGACGGTCAGGAGCTGACGGCAGGGACATACCGCGTCCGCTTCGCGACGGCAGACTACTATACCGCGCAGGAGCTGCAAGGTCTCTATCCACTGGTTGAAATTACTTTTACGGTTACAAGTCCCGAGCAGCATTACCACATACCGCTGCTGCTGACGGCGAACGGTTACACAACATATCGAGGGAGTTGACGAATGATTGAACTGGCAGAAAACCGCTATGGCAAGTCGCGTGTGCGACTCATGAAGGTAACGCGCCATCCGCATGGCAACGAGCTGCGCGAGTGGACGGTGCAGGTGCTACTAAAGGGCGACTTTCACTCCGCGCATGCAGAGGGAGACAATAGCAAAATTCTCGCAACGGACACGATGAAGAACACTGTCTACTCGATTGCGCGTAATTCCACAGCAACCTCCATGGAAGCATATGCGATGGAGCTGGCCGACTTTCTGCTGGGACGCAATCCGCAGGTGTCCTCTGCCGCAATACGGATCGAGAGCGCGATGTGGAAGCGGATGACGGTCGACGGCAAGCCGCATCCAACCACCTTCATGCACGGCAGCGGGGAGACGGAGACGACGCACGTCGAACGCGCGCAGGCCGGCACGTTCCGCATACTGTCGGGACTGGATAACCTTGTCATTCTGAAGACCGCGAACTCGGGCTTTGAGGGCTACATCAAAGAGTCGCTGACGACGCTGAAGGAGACCTCAGACCGTATCTTCGGCACGGCCGTTCGTGCGGAATGGCACTACACGAAGACAAACATCGACTTCGATGCCGTGCGCACTTCCGTGCGCGAGACGATGCTTGGCATCTTCGCCGATCATGACAGCAAGTCGGTTCAGCAGACGCTGTATGCGATGGCCAAGAGCGCGCTCGAGGCAGTTCCGGAGATCGATGAAATGGAACTGGCGATGCCGAACAAGCACTGCCTGCTGGTCGATCTTTCACGCTTTGGTCAAGACAATCCGAACGAGATCTTCGTCCCGACAGACGAGCCGCACGGCTACATCGAAGCTCGCGTTCGCAGGACGCCGGACGCGGAATGACATCGACAGTTGCAAATCGGGCTGATCGGGTCATCGGCCGCTGCCGCGAGCTCGCGCAGTGCACAGAGGTTCCGGGCGAGACAACGCGTCTCTTTCTTTCGCCGCCAGTGCACACGGTACATGCGCTGGTGCGTGGATGGATGGAGGCTGCCGGGATGGCTGTTCGCGTGGATGCGATTGGCAATCTGCACGGAGTTTATGCGGCGACGGAGCCCAATGCACCACGCCTTTTGATCGCCTCCCATCTCGATACCGTACCGAATGCAGGCGCCTTCGACGGCATTCTCGGCGTACTGCTGGGCGTGGCTGTGGTGGAAGAGCTTCGAGGCGAACGGCTTCCGTTCGCCATCGAGGTCATCGGCTTCTCGGAGGAAGAGGGAGTACGTTTCAACAAGCCATTTCTGGGCAGCCTCGCGCTTGTAGGCAAGTTGGACGCGGAGACGCTGGGCCGCACCGATCCTCGCGGCATCAGCGTATTCGAGGCTCTCAACGAGTTCGGCCTTAGTCATCTGCCTATGGAAGAGGCTGCAGCCGATGAGCGCGTCTTCGCCTATCTTGAGTTCCACATCGAGCAGGGGCCTGTGCTGGAGAGCGAGAACCGCTCACTGGGAGTAGTCGATGCTATTGCCGGGCAGACACGGCTGCGACTCGTCTTCACCGGGCAGGCAAACCACGCGGGGACCACACCCATGCGACTAAGGCACGATGCGATGGTGGCAGCCGCGCACTGGATCGTTGAGGTAGAGCAGTATGCATCGAGCCGCGAGGGATTGGTCGCAACAGTGGGGCGGATCGAAGCAAAGCCCGGCGCAGTGAATGTCATCCCCGGCGAGGTGACAGTGTCGCTCGACGTGCGACACACGCAGGATGAAGTGCGCCACACGGCCATCTCTACGCTTCTCAGCTGCGCCGAGCTCGCCGCAAGTTCACGGGGAGTAGCGGTCGCAGCGACGAAGCTGCATGAGCAGGCTGCGGTGCCGATGAACGTGCGTCTTATCGAACTGCTTACCGCCGCCGCCGAAAAAGCTGGCTTTCCTGCGGACACAATGACCAGCGGAGCGGGCCACGACGCCATGATCGTCGCGGAGAAAATTCCCTCGGTCATGCTCTTCCTGCGCAGCCCTGGTGGTCTCAGCCATCATCCAGACGAAAACGTGCTTCCGCAGGATGTCGAGGCCGCGCTGGCAACCGCAATAAAGTTCCTGACGCAGCTAAGCAACGCGGCTGCTGTAGGCTATCGACTATAAATAAGGACGACTATGCATAAGCTTGGACACACACGAAGCACGAACCAGCGCGACCATTTGTTGCACACACCGGATACCTTCGTCCGCGCGGCGCTGCCCGGCATGACCGCATGCATCGCGATCGTGCACATCTCCCCCGCCGGCGGAGCGCAGTTCACGCAGTACACCGCCGAGCTGGAACAAGGAGGAACACTTGGTGCCACGAACGCGCAGCGTTTTCTCTATGTACTGGACGGAAACGTGGAGCTAACAGTTGAAGGCGCGACGCACCCGCTGACGCCGGGCGGCTACGCATATCTCCCTCCAGGTACGGCTCATCGACTGTATGCGTCGAAAACAGCGCGGGTTGCGGTCATCGAGAAGAACTACGTGGCACTCTCACGCGCTACTGCTCCGACTGTGTTGATCGGACATGAAGGATCGGTGCTCCCCACAGCCCTGATGGGCGATGACGATCTCCAGGTGCGCTCTCTGCTGCCCGACAACCCGTCCTTCGACTTTGCCGTGAACACGATGACCTACCAGCCCGGCGCGGCGCTCAGCATGGTCGAGGTGCACGTGATGGAACATGGCCTCCTCATGCTCGAAGGTGGCGGCATCTATCGCCTTGGCGACCAATGGTACCCGGTGACGGCGGGCGACTTCATTTGGATGGGGCCGTTCTGCCCGCAGTGGTTCGGGGCGCTTGGCAAGCAGCCCGCGAAATATCTCATCTACAAAGATTGGAACCGTCATCCGCTCGCCTAGCGGTCCAGGCGGCACTACAGGAGAGCGTATGCAGATACAGATCGACGAAGCACGTTTGATTGGAGAGTTGAAGACACTCGCAGGCTTTACCAACGTCGAGCCTTCGACTGAAGGCACCGCCGTGACTCGCGTCGTCTTTACGGAAGACGACCTGCGGGCGCGAGCGTGGCTTAAGCAGCGAGCTGCGGACGCTGGGTTCGCCATCCGCGAAGACGCAGTGGGCAACTCATTTTTCCGCTGGACAGGCTTGGAGCCGCAGCTTCCAGCGGTGGGTACGGGCTCGCACATTGATGCGATTCCGCATGCAGGGATGTATGACGGCACAGTCGGCGTGCTCGGCGGGTTGGAGGCGATGCGCGCCCTCAAAGAGAGCGGGTTTCAGCCGCGACGCTCCATCGAGCTGCTGCTCTTTACATCGGAGGAGCCGACGCGCTTCGGCATCGGATGTCTTGGGAGCCGCTTGCTCTCCGGCACGCTTGCACCGGAGCACGCCGATGCGCTGACCGACAGCAACGACGAGACTCTGGCACACGTTCGTGCAGCCGCTGGATTCTCCGGCACGCTTGCGACCGTGCCTTTACCTGCGAACTTCTACCATGCCTGGGTCGAGCTCCACATCGAGCAGGGGCCGCTGCTCGAACGCGAGGGACTGCCCCTCGGGATCGTTACCAGTATCGCAGCGCCTGCCGGATATCGCTTCACCATCACGGGCTTCGGCGGACACGCGGGTGCATTGCTGATGCCGGACCGCAAGGATGCGTTGTGTGCGGCCGCCGAGATGATCCTCTCCATCGAACGGCACGCGCTTGCTGCCAACGCAGCCGCCGGTAGCATCGATACGGTAGCGACCGTCGGGACCTGTGATGTTCATCCCGGCGCGGTCAACAGCGTGCCTAGCCGTGTCGTGCTACAGCTCGACATTCGCGATACTGATCCCAACCGGCGCGAGAGTGTCATGCAGGCCGTGCGGCGCGACTACGAGGAGTTGCGCCAACGCCGTGGCGTCACCATTATCGAGGAGCTGGTCAATGCGGATGCTCCCGCACAATCCTCCGCGCAGATCATCAACGTGCTCGAGCGGGCATGCGCCGAGCACGGCATCACGCCGAAGAAGATGGTCAGTCGTGCGTATCACGACTCGCTCTTCATGGCTCGCGTCGCGCCCATCGCTATGCTCTTCATTCCTTGCAGGAACGGTGTCAGTCATCGGCCAGATGAGTTCTCAACCGACGCCGATATCGTACGGGGCACCGGCGTCCTCGCAGCAGCGCTTGCGCACCTGGCATCGGAATAACGCATGCCCATCGAGTCCATCAACCCCGCGAGTGGCAAGCTGATACGCCGCTTCGAGCCGCTCACCGCAGAGGTCCTCGAGCAGAAGATTGCGCTTGCCGATGAAGCCTTCCGCGCCTATCGGCAGGTCCCGCTCGAACACCGCGCCATGTGCATGCGCAAGATGGCAGCGCTTCTTGAAGGGGAGGTCGAAGAGCTTGCACGCACTATGACGCTCGAGATGGGCAAGCCGCTTGAAGCGGCTCGGCAAGAGGCCCTGAAGTGCGTTGCCTGCTGCCGTTACTACGCGGACCACGCTGCCGAGATGCTCGCATCCATCGCCATCGCAACCGAGGCACGTGAGAGCTTCGTTCGCTGGGAGCCGATGGGAATTATCCTCGCGGTGATGCCGTGGAACTTCCCTTTCTGGCAGGTCGTTCGCTTCCTCGCGCCTGCGTTGATGGCAGGCAACGTAGGCCTCTTGAAGCATGCGCCTAATGTGCCGCAATGTGCGCTTGCAATCGAGTCGCTGGTGCGCCGTGCAGGGTTTCCGCGTGGCGCATTTCAGTCGCTTCTTATAGAGGTCGAGCAGACGGAGTTGGTTCTCGCCGACGAGCGCATCGCGGCAGTTACGCTGACGGGAAGCGAGGCCGCTGGCAGCGCCGTGGCCTCAGTAGCCGGTAAGTACATCAAAAAATCAGTGCTTGAGTTGGGCGGCAGCGATCCCTTCATCGTCATGCCCTCGGCCAATCTCGATGAGGCAGTCGAGATCGCTGTTCGTGCACGCTGCGTCAACAATGGACAGTCCTGCATCGCGGCAAAACGCTTCCTCATCGCCGACGAGATCTACGACGACTTCGAGCGTCGCTTCGTCGCGGGCATGGAGGCAATGCGCGTCGGCGACCCGATGCGAGAAGATACCGATATCGGCCCGCTGGCCACGAGCCGCATCCTCGAACGGTTGGAGGAACAAGTCCGCGCTGCCGTAGCTGCTGGAGCCCGCGTTCTTACTGGCGGAGAACGCATGGTAGGCGACGGCTTCTACTTCGAGCCCACGGTACTAGCGGATCTGCCTCGCACTGCGCCGGTCTACCGCGAGGAGTTCTTCGGCCCGGTTGCTCTGCTCTTTCGCGTGCACAATATCGACGAAGCCATCGCGGTCGCAAACGATACGCCCTTCGGACTGGGAGCCTCCGTATGGACGAAGGATGAGGCACAGCAGCACCGTCTTATCTCCGAGTTGCAAGCAGGTGCGGTCTTCGTCAATGTCATGGTCGCGAGCGATCCGCGCTTGCCCTTCGGCGGGGTCAAACGTTCGGGCTATGGGCGCGAACTCTCCTCAGCAGGTATGCGCGAATTTCTGCAAGCTAAGACTGTCGTCATCGCCTAAAAGGGCGAAAACGCTCACGTTAAAAAGATGGCCTCCCGCTACAAACAACGGGAGGCCATCCTTTCGCCCTGCTTAGAAGGTGAACGACGCGAATAGCTGGACTCGCTCAACCGCTGAGTTCGTCGTAAAGGGAAAGCCTGCCAGCTGCGTTGAGGTGCCGAACTGCGGCGACGTCAACGTTCCGCTCGGAGATGCCAAATTTTTGTAGTTGAACACGTTCTGGACCTGTGCTCCCAGAGACAGATTGAAACGTCTGCCGGTATTCGCTCCACCGAAACCGCCGGGGCCACCGCCAGGACCGCGCCCCCCCCCCCCGCCGCTACCACCACGACCAGCGCCGCCGGGTCCACCACCAGGACCGCCGCCGGGTCCACCGTTCTGTTGCGCCTGCCGTGCTGCCGCCGCTGCAGTGAGCGGTCCGAAGCCAATGGTCTTCGAGACGCGTAGGTTCATAGTGAACAAGGCTGGCCCAGTGCAATAGTTGATGGGAATGGGCGTGTAGTCGGTTGTGCCCTGCTTAGGCGTAACGAAGTCATCTTTGTTGGTGCAGCTTCCCGATGTTCTGCCCGGCAGGAATTCAGGCCGATCATTGTAGATGCTATCGCCGTTCACATCCGTGCCGGTCGTGATGTTGTATGGCGCTCCAGCGCTCGCGATGATAAACGGACTGAGGGAGATGTTATACGGCGCGGTGTAACTTCCACCCAGGAAGAGACGGCTGCGAGTGTCAAAGGTAGCGCGGCCATAATCGGCACCGATGTTATAGGGAACGGAGGGAAACGAGGTAACACCGGCCGTATCCGACTTCGCGAAGTTCACAAGATAATAGCCGAAGAGCGAAACACGACCGGTGCGTATATTGACGTTCGTGATGAGCTGGCTCTGACGGAAGATCCCTTCCGACTGGAATTGCTTGGCGACTGCGTCCGTTCCATCTGGATAGATCAGACCTGTCGGCCCGTTGCTCGGTGCGTTGATGTTCTCGCTGATGAACTGATGAACGCCATGCGCGTTCAGGTAGTTCACCGAGAGCGATGCGCCACGAAAGAGCTGCCGATCCACGCCAATTGCGTACTGTAGCGTATACGGCGTCCTCAGGTTCGGAGCAGCTGTATAGGTCGTATTGCCTCCCGAAACAGATGCCAGGCAAAGGCTGATCGAAGCAGGTGAGTTAGGCGAGCATCCCGCCCCAGGAGAGACTGTCGTTTGCGTAACCTGATTGACGCCGTTCTCCTGGGCGATCGTGAGCTGGTTCGCCAACAGGAAGCGGTCGTAGAAAATACCGAAGCCGCCGCGCAGAACCGTCTTCGGCGTTTCCTTGGAGTTGCCCAGGCCATAGGCGAACGACAGACGCGGAGCAAAGTCGTGGTGATCGCCGATAAAGTTCTGCGTCTCATAGCGCAAGCCATAGCTGATCGTCAGATTCTGCTTCGGCTTCCAGTCGTCCTCTGCGTATAGCCCGAGATCGATCGTATTGGTGGTGGCCGGGTGGTTGTTCGCGGTAATGCTGAACTGACTTGGCGTATTTGCCTGATAGTTCGTAAGGCTGTTGTAAGTAAAGATGCCGTTGCCGCCCGCAGTCGTCGAGTTATCTTCGGTGGTCGCGCGCAGTCTGCCGCCCATCCGAATGAAGTTCTTCTTCAACTGTAGCGAGGTGTAGTTCTGTAGTTCATAGTGATTTTGTGTGTCGTTCGCCGCACCGGTGCTCGAGCCACCTGAGGTAAACGAACCCTGAACACTCACCGAGGGAGCCGTCGGATCGATTGGAGTCTGCGTGGATCGATCACGCTCGAACTCGAAGCGAGTCTCGTTGATCAGCCTCGTGCTGATGATCTGCGTATCGCTGATCTGCACCGTGCTCTCCGAGGTCGTCTCGTTGTTTCCAGCCTGTGCTGTAACGAGGCTGCCAACGCCATTGTTCGTTTCGATATTCTCCTCATACCGGTAGCGGGCAGTAAGCGTGTTCTTCTCTCCAAGCGCCAGATCGATACGGGGGCTGATGTCCTTCCGCGACTGCGGCACTGGAATAGCGGCATAGTACGAGGTTTGCACGCAGCTGGTATCGCCCGGACCGCAGATCGTCGTCGAGCCCACCGTAGGTGCGAGGATCGTCCCATTCACAATGGAGTTGTCCTGGATCGTCCGATACGAGCCACCAAATGTAAAGGAAGCAAACGAGGTGAGCGGGCCGGTAATGTTTCCGAAGGTATAGATCGTGTGATATGGAGGCGTCGTCGTGTTGGTCCCATCCAGCAGAGGATTGCCCGTGTTAAACGACGAGTCGTTGCCGTTGGTCTGGAAGGAGCCGTGAAATTTGTCCGTACCCGGCTTCGTGAAGACTTCGACGCGCCCATATCCAAGCTTGTCGTACTGCACCGAAAATGGATTCTGGTTGATACGAATCTCGCGGATGGACGACTTCGGAGGAAGCTGGCCGCCGGTAAATCCATCGATATAAATCTGGCCGCCGTTCGGTCCCGCCGCGGGTCCTGCTAATGCAGTCAACTCCGAAGAGAGCTCGTCCGGGTCATCCGAAAGCGCTTCGAGATCCTTGCCCTTGATGACCGTGGCGCTTGCATTGTTGTCCTGATCGACGCTGAGCTGGTTCGACTGCGCCGTCACCTGCACCGTCTGTTCCTGGTCCTGGATGGCCATCTTGGCGTTGATCGTTAGAGTCTGTCCAGCAGCGATCTTTACCCCCTGCCGCACAAAGGTGGCAAAGCCGCTCATCGTGACGGTGACAGAGTACGTGCCAGTTGGGACGTTGCTCACAATATAGCTCCCGTCCGCCTGTGACTGCGTGGTGAGCGCCTTCCCGGAAGAAGGAGTCAGTGTCACCGTCGCCCCGGGAATCTCCGCACTGTCCGGATCGGCCACAGCACCGCGGACCGTGCCCCCCGGCTGCTGAGCAAAGACAGCCAGGGATGATGCCCCGATGAAAAGTAACAAGACAAGCTTCAGACTCACGCGAAAAGACATTCAAGCTCCTAAAGAACGGACGACAGTCAATGGGTACAGAGGTACATTCAGAATGCAATAAAACCGAGGATCATGTTGTGATGACTTACTGAGCGCCGCCACCCTCAGGCGCGCCGGAGACGCTCCAAGGTGAGAGCGTCATCTCCGACCCAGCCGGCGATGCGGCCAGGATCGGCTCTACACCGGACAACAACGTAACCGCCGTGACGGCATCGCTTCCGGGCTGCGATTGAGATGCGACGATCATGACGGCGTCGCCCGTATGCAGATCGGTAAGCGGAATATTCGGAAGACGCGCCAGCATCTTGGAGAGATCCGCTCCGGCTGCACGTCCGCTGTGCTCACCATTACCAGCGTCAGGCGCAGCGCTGGGAGTCGTAGCAGGCCGCGCACTCGCTTGTCCGGCACCAGCTCCAGCCGCACCACCATGCGCACGCGCGGCAAACTGAGCTGCGATCTGCGGCGGCAGCTTACGCAGGTCGGAGTTCGCCGTCACCGTAACGGTCATCATCTTTTTTGTGGCAAGGTCCTTCAGCGTCACCGTACCGGCGGTGGCATTGATGGTCGCGAGCGTTCCTGAAAGATTCTTGAAAGAGCCGCTGACCACCTCCTCCGCCTGGATCGACAATCCATCGTCGGACTTCGTGCCACGAACCTCAAGCTGATCGCCGGGCTGAATCTGTCCCAGCGTTCCCGGCGTGGCATTTTCAAACTTCACCGAATCTCCCGCATAGCGACGGAAGATCGTCTTGCCAGTCGTCTCCAACTTGATCTTCTTCGTACCGGAGGAGACGGTCACAGCTCCCGCATCGACGGAGCTGACAATGCCGCCCACACCGCGCTTTTTCCAGTCCGCCTGCTCGGACTCGTGCAGCTGCGCAATCGCGGTAGACTTCATCAGAATCACGCGTGACGCCGTAAACGTTCCCTCTGTATCTCCGGCCTTGCCCACCACCAGCACGCGGTCCCCCACTCCGATATCCGGCAGGGCGATGACCTCTGCCGTCTTCAGATCGGTGCTTCCCGGAGCGAGTTGTACGATACGCGCGCCATCCGCCACGGTGACCGTGTACTGCTGTCCGGCATCAGTCGCAATCGTCAACGAGCCCCCCGATACCGCCTTGACCGTGCCCAGTTGACGTCCCGCGGGTGCGGCGGCAGCGGCCTGCGCCCACGCGGCTGTACCGGTCGTACCCTCGAGCGCAGGAAACATGCTCGCCGCGGCCAGAAGAACCGCAAGCGAAGAGCGCATATGGATCGATCTCATAAACTTCCTCATTCCGTACATCCAGATACGTATCCGAGCAGGCATACGTTCTCGCAATCATCGCAGAACGCCAGACCCACCTACTGGAAGAAGACGTTCCAGAAAGAAGAAAGTTTCTGCGATCTGTGAATACAGAATGAGTCGCAGATCACGGTATCCATCGGACATCTTTCATGCAATCAGAGCTAACTTAAAATTCGCTGAAAAGGACTGGTTGTTTGCACCCGAAAGGCTGTTCCTCATTTGGAAGATCCTTGCGGATATTCGAGCCACACCCCTCTCAGAGGTCCTCACTGGACAGCACCGCCAGGCTATCTGGAGGCAGCCTGATCCCTCTCGCCGTCAACGCAATTCCTTGCTGCGATGCAAGCCGAATGGAAAGTCCATCCAGGTTCTCCAGTTCGACCATCTGATCCCCCAGATTGCACACGATCCGCACCGATCCGCGATCCATCGTAAGCCAACGCTGCTTTTCGTCGAACTCCACCGTCACATGGAGAGGATCGCCATCGTTCAACGCGACGGAGCCACGCCGCAGATGAATCAGTGACCGCACCCACTCCAACATCTCCCCATGTTCGCCTTCGTGAATCTCGCTCCAGTCCAGCTTGGATCGCTCGAACGTCTCGCGCTTCTCCGGGTCTGGAATCTCCTCGGCCTTCCACCCGAAGGCGGCAAACTCGCGCTTCCTCCCCTCGGAGACGGCCTTCGCCATCGCCGGGTCGTCGTGGTCCGCAAAGTATTGAAACGGAGTCGAAGCAGCAAACTCTTCCCCTTGAAAGAGCATAGGAATAACCGGTGCCATCAACACAATCCCCACCGCGACCTTGGCGCGTGCAAGCCTGACGATGTGACCCAGGCGATCGCCCGTCGCACGATTGCCCACCTGATCATGGTTCTGAATGAAGCCGACAAAGTGATGCGCGGAGAGCCCCTCCACCCGCCGTCCATGACTGTGCTTGCGATAGCCCGAGTAGACGCCGTCGTACACGAACATCTTCGTCAGCGCCTTCGCCAGGTCAGCAAACGATCCGAAGTCGTCATAGTAGCCGCTGCCTTTTTCCGCATGGAGCAGCGCAAACAAAGCATGATGGAAGTCATCGTTCCACTGCGCGTCCATGCCATAGCCACCTGCCTCACGTGGCGTCACCACGCGAGGATCGTTCAGGTCGCTCTCGGCGATTAGCACAAGGCGTCGCCCGAGCCGCGCCGACATAACCTCAACCTCAGCCGAAAGCTGCTCCATAAAATGCATCGCCGAACGGTCCACGAACTCATGCACAGCATCCAGACGTAAGCCATCCATGTGATAGTCACGCATCCACATCAACGCGTTGTCGCAGAAGTAACGGCGCACCTCATCGCTGCCTGCCGCCTCAAAGTTCATCGCGCTGCCCCATGGCGTGTGGTGCCTGTCCGTTATGTACGGACCGAACTTGCCGGTATAGTTCCCCACCGGCCCGAAGTGGTTGTAGACCACGTCGAGCAACACCGCCAATCCACGCGCGTGACATGCATCGACGAGGCGCTTCAATCCATCCGGACCACCATAGCTATCCCGCACCGCAAACAGCGACACACCGTCATAGCCCCAGCCATGCTCGCCTGGAAAAGCCGCCACCGGCATAATCTCGATATGCGTAATACCCAGATCGAAGAGATAGTCCAACCGTCCGATCGCGGCGTCGAACGTACCCTCGCTGGTAAACGTCCCGATGTGCAACTCGTAGATCACCGCTCCGGTTAGCGGAGGCCCCTGCCAGCGCTCATCGCTCCACGCAAAAGCGTGCTGATCGTACAGCCGCGACGCACTATGAACACCATGCGGCTGCCACGCGCTGCGCGGATCGGGATACGGAGTCATATCATCGTCCAGTAGGAATGCATAGTCCATGCCGTACTCCGCATCCGCGATGGAAACCTTCCAGTTGCCGCGAACATCGGGTCCACTCATCGCATGAACTGCATCACCCACCTTCACCGAAATGCGTTTCGCATTCGGTGCCCAAACCTCGAACTCATGCATGGCTCTGCGCCTCTCGCGTCAACAGCGCTACTGGAAACTCTTTCAGCAATGTCTCCACGGCAACTCTCCCACCTTCCAACACTGCACTCGTCAACCTGTTGATCCATCGGCCCTCCGGCAGCAGCACCATCGTCTTCTGCCATGCACCACCCAGTGTCAACGTCAACCGCGGCACCACCGTCACCACCGACTCACCGCGCAGGTACGCGACCACATGCTGCGCGGACTTTCCGTCAACCTCAAGCGGCGTATACGAAGCCTCCACGCCAAACCACTCCGGGTGCTCCCGTCGCAGTTGCAGTGCACGATGAATCGTCCACAACTTCGGCAGACCATCATCCATGCGCCGCATCGACGTCGCTGCCGCTTCCGCTACAGGTAGCGCATGAATCTCCTTCAACAACCTTCGTCGCAACTCATAATCCACCGGACGGCGATTGTCCGGATCGACCAGACTGAGATCCCACAGCTCGCTTCCCTGATAGAGATCCGGCACACCCGGTGACGTGTACTTCAGCAGCGTTTGCACCAGCGAGTTTACGCGGCCCGCACCCTTTACGCGCTCGACAAACTGTTCCACCTTCTCAATGAATGCAGGCGATGCAAACGTCGCTTCGATGAACTGATTCAACGCATCCTCGAACTCCTTGTTATTCGCAACCCACGTCGTCTGCTGCTTCGCCTCGCGTGCCGCCTTCAGCATGTACGCCTTCGCCCGTTCAAGAGTAAGAGGCCACGCACCGATCAGAGTCTGGTAGTAGAAGTATTCCGTGTTGCGATCCAGCAGATGGCTCGTTCGAAGTGAGCTATTCAGTCGCGCCCAGCGCTGCACTGCGATTCCGAACTTCCCCGGAATCTCCGACAGTACCGCGAGTCGCGCCCGCACATCGTCGCTTCGCTTGGTGTCATGCGTGGAGAGCGTCGTCATCGTCAACGGATGCGTCGCCTGCATCTTCGCACAGTAGCTGTGGAACTCATCCACACTCACACCGTTGCGTCCCGGATCGCTACCCACCTCATTCAATCCCGTCAGCCGGTTGTAGCAATAGAAGGCCGTATCCTCCACTCCCTTCGCCATCACCGGGCTGGTGAACTGCTGGAAGCGCATCACGAACTCCGTCTCGCGCTTGCCCTTCACCTCCATCGTCAACACACCCCGCAGAAAATCGAACAACCCGCCGTCGATGTCCTGCCGCTTCTGCTTCGCGCACTCTGTGGCTTGCGCAATGTTGTTCCGATCTTCGGCCGTCATCTCCCCACGCTCAGGAACGACATACGTGCGATACACCTGGAAGCAGGCCGCGACCTCACGAATCGCACGTCGCATCTCTGCACGCGTGTAATCGCGCTCATTGCGATTGTCCTCACAGATCTCTACAAACAGCGACGTCAGCCGATTGACATCGCTCCCCAAAGCCTCCTGCGTTACATTAATTTTTTTCTCGTGCGCGATCTCATGGAAGTCCGTCGGCTCATTGGTGAAATCCGCATAGACACTGCTCAACTCCGCGAGTCCCTCGGGCCGCACCAGCACCCCATTGACTACGTTGAGAAAGTCATAGCCGCTGGTGCCCTCAATCGGCCAGTCCTCACGCAAAAACTCGCCAGGCTCGAGAATTTTTTCGCCGATAATCCACGCGCCCGGCGCAGCCTCCCGCAGACGCCGAAAATACTCAAGCGGATCACGCAACCCATCGGGATGATCCACCCGTACACCATCCAGCACGCCGCGACCAAGCCAATCGAGGATCAGCGCATGCGTCTCCTCGAAGACGTGCTCACGCTCCACGCGAAGGCCGATCAACGTATTCACATCGAAGAAGCGGCGATAGCCAAGCTGCTGGTCGGCAGCCTTCCAGTACGCCAGCCGGTAGTTCTGCTGATTCAAAAAATCATCGAGCCCATTGAGATTTCCATTCAACTCCGCGACCGAGCGCTCGATTGCATCACAGACGTTCGGCTCCTCCGAGCACAAACGGTCCAGCAGCTTGCGCAACACAATCTTGTCGCGATGCCGCGCAAGAATCTTCCATCGATCCCACGACTCCGCCTCTGGCAGACGCCCAAACGACGCAGCCAGAAAACTCAACGTGTCTGACTTCGCATACTCCGCCGCACGCGCCAGGATGGCAGGCAACGAACGTGGCGACACGGGTAACGTCTGGCTTGCAGCCTCGACCAGAAAAGAATTGCCATGCCGCACCACCTTGATTCCACCCGCTTGTAACACGCGCCCATACTGATCCGCGAGCACCGGTACCAGCACCTTGTCGCGCAGCCTCTCTTCCTGCGGCTGCCAATCGATATCGAAAAACGACGCATACTGACTCGACGTACCGTTCTCGAGCACATCCCACCAATAGCGATTCTCACGACCCAGCGACATGTGGTTCGGCACAATGTCGAGCACCTGCCCCAGGCCCAGCTCGCCGATCGTCCGGCAGAAACGCCCGTGCGCTGCCCTGCCTCCTAGCTCATCATTAACCCTCTGATGATCAACGACGTCATACCCATGCATGCTGCCGGGGGATGCCTGCAAATAAGGCGAGCAGTAAATATGCGTAACACCCAGAGCATGCAGATACGCGACGATGCCCGCAGCATCATCGAAGGTAAAGTCTTTGTGCAATTGCACCCGGTAGGTCGTGTTCGGGGTTCGTAATTTCTTCATCAGCACCAATCGAAAGAGGATGGAAAGCGGCACAGGTCATTCAGGCATAGTTCTGCGAAGAGGTCTTTACCCCTTAGAGACGCACCGCAGCAATCGGGTTGCACACGCCATCGAGACGGAGCTAACCCCCTTTGCTCTCTGTACGTTTTTCCGGAACGAATGCCCCGGAGATCGCAAATGCCGCATGAACGAGCGCGATGTGCGACAGTGCTTGTGGGAAATTTCCCAACATCCGCTTCGCCACCGGGTCGTACTCCTCGGCGAGCAGACCAACGTCATTTCGCAGCTCCAGCAGACGCTTGAACAAGACCATCGCATCGTCTCTGCGTCCAATCAGCCAGAGATTACTGACCATCCAGAAGCTGCACGCCAGAAAAGCTCCCTCACCACTCGGCAGGCCATCCTTCGCGACCTTTGTGTTGTAGCGCATCACGAAGCCGTCCTTCATCAGGTGTTTCTCGATCGCCTCAACTGTTCCGCGAATGCGCGGATCATCCGGCGACAGAAAGCCTACCAGCACAATGCGCAGACACGATGCATCCAGATCCTTCGATCCGTAAGACTGCGTAAAGCTGTTCATTTTTTTATTGAACCCTTTCTCGCAGACCTCCTTGTGGATCATGTCGCGATTCTTCTTCCATCGCTTCAGATCGACCGAGTGTTCGCCAAAGCGTTCATGCTGCTTGATCGCGCGATCCAGCGCCACCCACGCCATCACCTTCGAGTGGGTAAAGTGCTGCCTCTCCCCTCGCACCTCCCAGATGCCCTCATCCGGCTCCGGCCACACCGTGCAGAGATGATCGACGATGGCCACTTGCAGCGCGCTCGCCGACACGCGAATGTCGTCCTCGGCCTGCGGCGTCTTCGCCAGTGCGGAGACGACCTCGCCGAAGACATCCAACTGAAACTGATCGACTGCCGCGTTCCCGATACGCACCGGCAACGAGTTCTCATAACCCGGCAGCCAGTCCGCAACCCACTCCGGCATCTGCCGCTCCCCGTTGATCGAGTAGATCGTTTGCACCTGGTCCGGCGTGCCTGCGACCGCGCGCAGCAGCCAGCGTCGCCACGCAACCGCCTCCTCGGTATAGCCCGCGTGCATCAGCACCAGCAGCGTGAACGATGTATCCCGCAGCCAGCAGTAGCGGTAGTCCCAGTTACGCTCGCCACCAATCTTCTCGGGCAGCGACGTCGTCAACGCCGCCACAATCCCCCCGGAAGGCTGGTACGTCATCGCCTTCAACGTCATCAGCGACCGCTCGATCTCATCAGCGAGATCCCCGCGATAGGTACTACGCGTTACCCACTTTTTCCAATAGTTGCGGGTCAGTGAGAGCGCACGTTGAACATTTTTCTCCTTCGGCACCGGGTCCATCGCAGATGAATGTGTCAACGCGAACGTGACCGACTCTCCGGCACGCACCGCGAACTCGCTCACCGTGGACATGCCCTCGCCGTCCAACGGAATCTTCTTGACGCCCTTGCTCCTCGCCCGTAACACCACCATGTCCGGTCCTGCCACGGCATGCAACTCCTGATCGCTCTTCGTAACCCACGGCACCGTGCGTCCATAATCAAATCGAATCGCCAGGTCCATCCGCATCGCAACCTTGCCTCGCACGCCGGTCACGATCCGCATGATGCTCGAGTCGCCACGCTTATCCCGATCCGTGCGCGGCGGCATGAAATCCGTCAGCAACACCTCACCGTCAGCCGTCTCGTAACTTGTCTCGAGGATCATCGTGTGCGGCTGATACTGCCGACGGCACGACTTCAGCTTCTTCGCAGGAACAATCTGCCAGTGACCATGGTCCCGCGTACCCAAAAGCGCGGCAAAGCACGCACCGGAGGCGAAGTCCGGCCAGCACAGCCAATCGATCGAGCCTTCAATCGAGACCAGCGCTCCCGTGCGGCAGTCACCGATCATCGCATACTCTTCAATGCGCGAGCCATGTAGCGGCCCCGCCTTCATCCTCCGCACTGCCTTCTTTCGTCCCGCCACGAGCCCTCACCTTTCCTTTCCCGCAGAGGCAACACCATAACCCTTTGGGGACACCAGCAACCGCCAACCGACAACACTGCATCTCTACACAGAGAGATCACAGCGATACGCGTTAGGATGCATACCGTGGGTGTTGCGCGAATGCTTTCCTCGGAAACTTACCGCACGTCCAACTCTTACGAAGTGAGATTCATCGGAATGAAACCTGTAGAGGGTCGTAAGCGCATCGTTATCGAAGAGGTTCAGCCCCAGGTCAACTGCGGCCGCTACCCCGTCAAACGGATTCTCGGAGACGTCGTCACCATCACCTGCGCCGCCTTCGGGGATGGACACGACCATGTCGCCGCACGTGTGCTCTACCGGCAGGAGGGTGAACCGCGTTGGCGCATCGCAACCCTCGCCCCGCTCGGCAACGATCTCTGGTCCGCCAGCTTCATCGTCGATCAGCTCGGCCCCTGGCAGTACACCATCCAGGCCTGGATCGATCACTTCGACACGTGGTGCGACGACCTCAAAAAGCGTCTCGCCGCGCAGCCCGACCCCAACAACCCCGCACCCGGCGCACAACCGCAGGACATTCCCCTCGCACTCCGCTCCGGCGCCCTTCTGCTGGAGCAGACCGCCGCCCGTGCCAAAGGCCCCGACGCCAAACAACTCGAGGATATCGTCACCTCGCTGCGCTGGATGGCCGACCAGAACGCCGCCCTCTACGAAAACCCCATCACCGAAGAGATCAGGGCCCTCGCCGCCCGCTATCCCGATCTCAGCTTCGTCACCAAATTCGAGCGGGACCTCATCCTTTGGGTCGATCGCGAACGCGCCCGCTACTCCACCTGGTACGAGCTCTTCCCTCGCTCTGCCTCCCCCGACCCGGCACGCCACGGTACGTTGAACGACGTGGCCGCCCGCATCCCCGAGATCGCCGCCATGGGCTTCGATGTGCTCTACATGCCGCCCATCCATCCCATCGGTGTCGCCTTCCGTAAAGGCCCAAACAATAGCGTCACCGCTCAGCCCGGAGACTATGGCAGTCCATGGGCTATCGGCGCGGCCGAGGGCGGCCACAAAGCCATCCTTCCAGAACTCGGCACCGTGGCCGACTTCAAAAATCTCGTCGCCACCGCGCAAAAAAACTCCATGGAGCTCGCCCTCGACATCGCCTTCCAGTGCTCGCCCGACCATCCCTGGGTCAAGGAGCATCCGGAGTGGTTCATTATCCGTCCCGACGGCAGCATTCAGTACGCCGAAAATCCTCCGAAGAAGTATCAGGACATCTATCCGCTCAACTTCGAGTCGCCCGACTGGCGCGGCCTCTGGGAGGAGCTGCACTCCGTCTTCGCCTATTGGATTCGCCACGGTGTCCACATCTTCCGCGTCGACAATCCACACACTAAGGCGCTGCCCTTCTGGGAGTGGTGCATCGCCGAGATCCACAAGGACCACCCCGAGGTCATCTTCCTCGCCGAAGCCTTCACTCGTCCGCACGTCATGTACTCGCTCGCCAAGGCCGGCTTCTCGCAGTCCTACACCTATTTCACCTGGCGCACCGGGAAGGACGAGCTACAGCAGTATTTCGAAGAGATCACCAAACCGCCCGTCACCGATTTCTTCCACCCCAACATCTGGCCCAACACGCCGGACATCCTCCACGCCTCGCTCCAAACCGGCGGCCGTCCAGCTTTCATGCAGCGCTTTATCCTCGCCGCAACGCTCGGCGCAAACTACGGCATCTACGGTCCCGCCTTCGAGCTCTGCGAAGGCCGTCCCGCCAAGCCCAACAGCGAAGAGTATCTCGACAGCGAGAAGTACCAGCTCCGCCACTGGGACCGCTCCGCCAGCCACTCCATCGCGCCGCTCATCACTACCGTCAACAAGATTCGCCGCGAGAACCCCGCACTCCAGAACGACCTCTCGCTGCACTTCCACCCCGTCGATAACTCGCAGATCCTCTGCTACAGCAAGTCCTCCACGAAGGACGGGATCGAAAATACCATCCTCGTCGCCATTAACATCGATCCCGCCCACGAGCAGTCCGGCTGGATCGAGCTCGACCTGAAGCACCTCGGCATCGCACACGACCAGGTCTTCGACGTCGAAGACCTCCTCACCGGAACCCACTATCAGTGGAACGGACGCAGCAACTACGTCGCGCTTCGGCCCGACGTCATGCCCGCCCACATCCTTCGCGTCACCAGAAAGTAGAGTGTCACCCTTGAAGAAAGCCGGCAGCGCCACCGATCCCCTCTGGTACAAGGACGCCATCATCTACGAGATCCACGTCCGAGCCTTCATGGACTCGAACGGTGATGGCATCGGCGACTTTCAGGGCCTCATCTCGAAGCTCGACTACCTCCAGGATCTCGGCGTCACCTGCCTCTGGCTGCTGCCCTTCTTCCCCTCACCCCTCCGCGACGATGGCTACGACATCGCCAACTACAACGACGTCAACCCCAGCTATGGCACTATCGCCGACTTCCAGCAGTTCCTCAACGAAGCCCATCTGCGAAACATGCAAGTCATGATTGAGCTGGTCATCAACCACACCAGCGATCAGCACCCGTGGTTCCAGGCCGCCCGCCTCGCGCCTCCCGGCTCGCCCGAGCGCAACATGTACGTCTGGTCCGACACCATCGACCTCTACAAAGAGGCCCGCATCATCTTCACGGACACCGAGAAGTCCAACTGGACCTGGGACGACACCGCCAAGCAGTTCTACTGGCATCGCTTCTTCTCGCACCAGCCTGACCTCAACTTCGACAACCCGCGCGTCATGGAAGAGGTGCTCAACGCCATGCGCTTCTGGATGGACATGGGCATCGACGGCCTGCGTCTCGACGCGATTCCCTACCTCCTCGAACGCGACGGCACCTCTTGCGAGAACGTGCCCGAAACCCACGCCAAGATCAAAGAGATTCGCGCCGTCATCGACGCCGAGTACGAAAACCGCCTCGTGCTCGCCGAAGCCAATATGTGGCCCGCCGACGTCCGCCCCTACTTCGGCGATGGCGACGAGTGCCACATGGCCTTCCACTTCCCTCTCATGCCCCGCATCTATATGGCGCTCCGGCAAGAGGACCGTCTCCCCATCACCGACATCATGGCGCAGACCCCGGAGATCCCGGACAACTGCCAGTGGGGCCTCTTCCTCCGCAACCATGATGAACTGACGCTCGAGATGGTCACCGACGACGAGCGCGACTACATGTACCTCGCCTACTCCGCCGACCCGCGCATGCGCATCAACGTTGGTATCCGCCGCCGCCTCGCACCTCTGGTGGACAACAACCGCCGCCGCATCGAACTGCTCAACTCGCTCCTGCTCAGCTTCCCCGGCACGCCCATCATGTACTACGGCGACGAGATCGGCATGGGCGACAACATCTACCTCGGCGACCGCAACGGCGTCCGCACCCCCATGCAGTGGAACTCCGACCGCAACGCCGGATTCAGCAGAGCGGTCCCCGCCAAGCTCTACTTCCCCGTCATCATGGACCCCATCTGGGGCTATCAGGCCATCAACGTCGAGGCCCAGCAATCAGACCAGTCCTCGCTGCTGCACTGGACGCGCAACATGATCGCGCTGCGCAAGCTCTTCCAGGTCTTCGGCCGCGGCACGCTCGAGTTCCTCCATCCCGACAATCGCAAGATTCTCGCCTACATACGCCGCTACGACCCCTACGCCGCATCCGCCGCCGAAACCGCCGCCATGCCGGCGTCCTCCAGCAGCGAGACCATCCTCTGCGTCGCCAATCTCTCCCGCTTCGCCCAACCCGTCTCACTTGACCTCAGCCAGTTCGCCGGGATGCTACCCGTCGAGATGCTCGGCTACGTCTCCTTCCCGCCCATCACGGCCCAGCCCTACCCCCTCACCATCGCACCGTATTCTTTTCTCTGGCTCGAGCTGCAATCCGCTCCGCAAACCGTCGAAACTCCGACCGCAGCAGCCGAGGCAGAAGACGACGCCGTAGCCCTCGACCTGCTCGCCAGCGGCTGGGCAAGTCTGCTCACCGGCCCCGGCCTCAAACTGCTCCAGAAGACTCTCCCCACCTATCTGCCAAATCAACGCTGGTTCGGCGCGAAGTCCCGCACCATCGAAACCATCAACGTCCGCGACTGGGCCGAGATCCCCGGAACCGGCGCAGCCCTCTTCTTCCTCGACCTCGTCTACACCGACGGACAGCGCGACACCTACCAGCTCCCGCTCGCCCACACCACCGGCCATGAAGCCGAAGAGCTGCTCGCAAGCGCCCCAGCCTCGGTCCTCGCCACACTTAAAACGCCCACCGGCCCCATGCTCCTGCACGACGCCGTACTCCGCGAAGAGCTGCGCCAGTCCCTGCTCACCCTGATCGCAGACGATGCTGCATTCCCGCTCGGCAACACCGTCGGAGACATCCACGGCCACAAGAGCACGGCCTTCGACGAACTCCGCGGTCACGATCCGCTCCCCGCACGCACCGGCTCCGCCGAGCAGTCCAACACCTCCATCCTCTATAACGGCAAGCTCATCATGAAGCTCTTCCGCCGTCTCCAGACTGGTGAAAACCCCGATACCGAGATCGGCCGCTTCCTCACTGAAACCGCACACTTCCCACGCATCGCCCCCTTCCTCGGCGACATTACCCTGACCTCGGCAACCGGCGAGCCCACCACCCTCGCCATGCTCCAGGGCCTCGTCCCCAACGAGGGAGACGGCTGGCAGTGGACCCTCGACGAGCTCAGCCGCTACTACGATAGCTGCGCCAACCTCCCCATCCCCGACGACCTCGGCACCGTCCCCAGCTTCCTCAGCGACGCCCACCCCCCAGCCGCTGCCGATGAACACGCCGGCTTCTACTTAGACGCAGCCGCCCTGCTTGGCCGCCGCACCGCCGAGATGCACCTCGCCCTCGCTACCCCTACCGACAACCCAGCCTTCGTCGCCGAGCCCTTCTCTATCGACGACCTGAACGCCGATGCCCAGCGTATCCAGACACAGATCAGCCAGTCCCTCGACGCTCTCAAGCGCGGCATGTCCCAACTCTCCGATCTCACCACCGACAGCGCCGCCCTCCTGCTCAGCCGCCGCATCGAGCTCTTCTCCCGCACCCACGCCATCACCGCCATCTCGCCCCAACAGGCAGGCCAGCGCATCCGCATCCACGGCGACTACCACCTCGGCCAGGTCCTCCGCTCTAAGGTCGACTACGTCATCCTCGACTTCGAGGGCGAGCCCGCCCGCACCCTCGCCGAGCGACGCGCCAAGCAGTCTCCACTCAAAGACGTCGCCGGAATGCTCCGTTCCTTCAGCTATGCGGCTTTTGCAGGGTTAGAACAGTTCTCGCAGCGCCGCCCCGAAGCCGCGAAGAACAGCGAGCCCTGGGCGCGTCTCTGGCAGAACGCCGTCGCCACCGCCTTCCTGCGCGCCTACAGGCAAGCCATCGCCGCGAATCCGCATCTCATTCCACAGCCTCCGCAGGCGCAGGTTCTACTCAACGCCTATCTGCTCGAGAAGTCGCTCTATGAGCTGCTGTACGAGCTTAATAACCGCCCAGCATGGGTCCGCATCCCGTTAGCAGGTATCCTTGCCTTGCCCACGGAATCATCACGATGAGCCGCCACACCTGAGAATAAGAAAGTCCCGATGGCCAATCTCGAAACCACCTCCGCCACCACCTTCACGCCAGCCGACCCCGGCTCCGTACCCAGCCTGCTCGTCAGCCTCGCTCCCCTGTCACCCGAAGCCCACGACGCCATGCTGGCGAACCTTGCCCTCGCCTTCCCTGGCCAAAGCATCCTCGTCGCCTCGCCAGAGACAACGCCCGGCACGACCAAGCCACCGGAGAATATTCATCTCCTCCCCTACACGCCCGCCGCACCCTCCGCGATCACCTGGGTCCTCACCGCTGCCGACTATCTCAACACCTTCAAACTCGCCAAAGAACACCAGGCCGAAACCTGCCTCCTCCTCGGCGCTGAGGCACAATCGCTGCACCCCGGCGCCATCCGCGAGCTCGCCCTCGCCGCCACCCGAGCCGACCTCGCCATGGCCTGTTATGACCTCGGCCCACGCGAGGGCCTCGTCAACTCCGCCATCCTCTATCCAGTAACCCGCGCCATCTACGGAGCGCGCCCACGCTTTCCACTCGCCATCGACGTCGGTCTCAGCCTTCGCATGGCCGAACGCCTCGCCGCCGCCGCACAAAAATTCACCGCCACCAACCAGAATGACGCCCTCCTCTGGCCCGTCGCCGAAGCCGCCGCAGCCAACTACACCATCACCGAGGTCGAAGTCGGCACCCGCAGCCTCCCCCAGCCCAACCAGCTCGACCTCAACTCTCTGCTCGCCCAGATCACCGGCTCCCTCTTCACCGACATCGAGCTCAAAGCCAGCTACTGGCAGCGCGCCCGCGGCATCCAGCCACCACGGCATCTCAACTCTTCACTCGCGCACGACGGCATGCCCGACGTTCAGCCCATGCTGGACTCTTTCCGCCTCGCCTATACCAACCTGCATGAAATCTGGTCGCTCGTCCTTCCGCCCAACTCGCTGCTCGGCCTCAAGAAACTCTCGCTCATGCCGCCAGCCGATTTCCGCATGGCTGACGCCCTCTGGGTGCGCATCGTCTATGACTTCATCCTGGCCTACCGGCTTCGCACCATCAACCGCGGTCACCTCCTGGGAGCACTCACGCCGCTCTACCTCGCCTGGGTCGCCTCGCACATCCTGTTAGCCAACACCGGCACCGCACCCGAAGCCCACATCGAAGCGCAAGCCGCCGCCTTCGAGGCCGACAAACCTTACTTCGTCTCACGCTGGCGCTGGCCCGACCGATTCAATCCATAGATCCCTAAACCAAAAAGTTTTGCTTCTCAGTATTAAGGAGTCAACGACATGGGTCACTCACTCGCCCTCTTCCTCCAGCAGCAGATGCCGCAGTCCGACCAGACCTACCAGCCCGTCTACTCGCAGCCGACCTACGTGGACAACACCTCCATCTGGAGCCATATGACCGACGCGCTCCAGCAGTCCGTCTACCGCGTCGTCTCGCTGCTGGTCAGTATCTTGCCCGGACTCCTCGCGCTCATCATCGCGCTTGCCGTACTCACAGGCATCGGCATCCTGCTCAGTTGGGCGCTCCGACGCACCCTCACTGCCCTCAAGTTCGACGACCGCTTCGCCCGCAGCCAAACCACCGGCGTCGCCGACTGGTCGCCCTCGCACAGCCCCACCGCGCTCGTCGGGCGCATCGCCTTCTGGGGCTGCGTCCTACTCGGCCTCATCGTCGGAGTCTCCGCCTTCGACGCCTCCTACGCCACCGGAACAGCGCTTCCCTTCTCCTTCCTGCCCTACTTCACCCACGCCATCGGTGCGCTCTTCCTGCTCTTCATCGGCAACCTCATCGCCCGCTTCCTCGCCCGCTCCATCCTCATCGGAGCCGTCAACGCGCAGCTCCAGTACGCCCGCTTCCTATCCCTCGGCGTCAAATGGCTGGTCCTCGTCCTCACCGCCGCCATGGTCCTCGACCACCTCCAGATCGGCGGCACCGTCGTCGAGCTCGCCTTCGGCATCCTCTTCGGCGGCATCGTCCTCACGCTCTCCCTCGCCGTCGGCCTCGGCTCCCGAGACATCGTCAGCCGCTCTCTGGAGCGCACCGTCGACAGCAAACCCGAGCCAATCCACCCCTCAGCCCCGTCCCAGGAAACTCCGGAGCCGCTCCGCCATTTCTAAAGCCCATACACCTCAACCGCATTCCCACCAAACACCGCCGCCCGCTCTGTTTCGCTGAAGCCCGCAAAGTATGTGCGCAGCACCTCGAACCAGCGCCCATACTCGCTGGCCACCAGGCACACCGGCCAGTCCGACCCCACCATCAGCCGCGACGGCCCGAACGCCTCGACCGCAGCATCGAGATAAGGCCGCAGCGACGCCTCATCCCACGTCGCCCAATCCGCCTCCGTCACCATCCCTGAGAGCTTGCACCAGACATTTTCGCGCCGCCCAAGCTCCTGCATCTGCTCCGCCCACGGAGCAACCATGCCCTCGCGAATCATCGGCTTGGCAATATGATCCAACACAAAGACCTGCTCCGGATGCTCATCCACAAACTCAATCGCATACGGCAGATGCCGCGCGAATATCAGGATGTCGTACACCAACCCACTCCCCAGCAGGCAACGAATCCCCGAGTTGAAGTCCTCACGCAGGATGTACTCCTCATCCTTCTCCCCCTGGATCACATGCCGCAGCCCCTTCAGCTTCGGCCTGTCCTCAAACTCCTCCATCACCCCAGGAAACTCCTCCCCGGCAATCGGAGCCCAGCCCACCACGCCGCGAATCGCCGCACAGTCGTCTGCCTGATCCAATAGCCAGCGCGTCTCCTCAAGCGTCTGCCGCGCCTGTACCACCACCGAGCCATCCACATCCGCCGCCGCCATCTCCCGGATCAGGTCACCCGGCAGAAAGTCCCGTCGCAACACCTGCATCGACTCGTCGATCCAGTCATACTCCCGCGGCGTGTAGCGCCATAGGTGATGATGCGCGTCGATCGTCTCCATCCTGCTTGCCGCCATGCCACACGTCCTTACTCAAAAAAGATGACCTGCAAAAGTGGTGTCAGTCTAACCCACGCATCTATTCTTCACAGCAACAACACAAAACGTGGATATTATCTTTCCTCTACCCCCATCTCGGTCTACTATCAGTGCGCGGAACTCACGCACACCTTCTGTCAGGCCCGACAACACCATTCCAAATCACGAGGATCGTTATGGCTCCCAAGAAAATCGCACCCCGCTTCTCCACGCAGGCACGCCACGAACTCCCAGGCAGCGAAAAGGCTCCCTTCGCACCGTCATCCACCGATAAGGTCGCTCCGGCCTCCGGAAAATTCACCGTCTCCGTCGTCGTACGGCGCAAGACACCGCTCAACGTCAAGACGCTCGGCAAGGTCCGCATCACACGCGCCGAATACACCAGGCACCACGCCGCCGACAAGGCCGACCTGAAGCTCGTCCACGCCTTCGCCAAAGAGTACGGCCTTACCGTCGAGAAGAACACGCCCAAGCCCGAGCGCCGTACCGTGCTCCTCAGCGGAACGCCTGCCGCTATGCAGAAGGCATTCGGCGTCACCCTCAAGCGTGTCACCACCGATGGCGCGACCTATCGCGTCCGCGAAGGCGCCATTCATATTCCCGCCGAGCTCACCAATATCGTCGTCGCCGTCCTCGGCCTCGACAACCGCCCCCAGGCAAAGCCCCACTTTCGCATCCACAAACGCTCCGGCATTCGTCCCAACGCTGCCGCGACCAACACCTCCTACACCCCCGTCCAAGTCGGCCAGCTCTACCAGTTCCCCGCTGGAGCCACCGCCACCGGCCAGACCATCGGCATCATCGAACTCGGCGGCGGCTACAAAAAAGCCGACCTCACCGCCTACTTCAAAACCCTTGGCCAGAAGGCCCCGACCGTGACCACCGTCTCCGTCGACAAGGGCAAGAACAAGCCCGACGGAGCCAACGGAGCGGACGGTGAGGTCATGCTCGACATCGAGGTCGCCGGCGCCATCGCTGTCGGCGCGAAGATCGTCGTCTATTTCGCCCCCAACACCGACCAGGGCTTCATCGACGCCATCGCCACCGCCGTCCACGACACCACCAACAAGCCCAGCGTCATCTCCATCAGTTGGGGCGGTCCCGAGTCCAGTTGGACAGCACAGTCCCTCTCCGCGCTCGACGCCGCCTGTCAATCCGCTGCCGCCCTCGGCATCACCATCACCGTCGCCGCCGGTGACAACGGTGCCACGGACGGTGGCACCGGCAACAACGTCGACTTCCCCGCCTCCAGCCCACACGTCCTCGCCTGCGGAGGAACCAAGCTCGTCGGCTCCGGCTCCACCATCACCTCCGAGGTCGTCTGGAACGAGACCGCTGCCAACGAAGGAGCAACCGGCGGGGGCGTCAGCACCGTCTTCCCGCTCCCCACCTGGCAGGCCAACTCCGGCGTCCCCGCATCCACCACCAGCACCGGAGGCCGCGGCGTCCCCGACGTCGCCGGCGACGCCGACCCAGCCACCGGCTACACCATCCGCGTCGATGGCCAGACCATGGTCATCGGCGGAACCAGCGCCGTCGCACCGCTCTGGGCCGGTCTCATCGCCCTGAGCAACGCGCAGAACAAGACGACCGCTGGTTTCATCCAACCCACCATCTACGCCGCGAAGGGCAAGACCGCCTTCAACGACATCACCTCCGGCAACAACGGAGCCTTCAGCGCAGGTCCCGGCTGGGATGCCTGCACCGGCCTCGGCTCCCCCATTGGCACCAAAATCATCGCATTGCTTGGCGGCACCACCGCAAGTAAGAAGACCGTTAAAAAAGCAGTCGCACCAAAGAAAGCAGCCAGGAAATAATAATCCAGAAAGGCACACAGACAACACTGCCCACCAGCATCCGGTGGGCAGTGTTGTATTAAGACCACAAACAATCTACGGAATCGGCAAACGGAAGACCAATCCAGTGCTGATCGTCTTCTGCCCAGTTGTGCCGTTCAACCTATCGAAGCCACCATACTGGTAGTCCACCACGCGCCAGTCCAGCCGCGGAAAGAAGGTAAAGTCCGCTCCCGCCGCCAGCCCATACTCGAGGTGAGTGGCGCTCGAAGCCGCCGTGCCCTGTCCAACCTGCACCTGCCCCGCGCCGATCAACCCTTCGACATACGGCTTCAGCGGCACAATCGGCAGATGCGCGACCGCACGCGGCCCGAAAAGTCCACTCTTCACCTGCGTCATCCCGCTCCCGCCCAGCACCGAGCCGCGCGCATCGACACCAAAGTTCACCAGCGGCAGATGCACCGCATCATAGTAGGCCCCAAACGTCGCACCCTTGATCCAGTCCGTGTTGGCAATATTCAGCTTCGTCTCGCTGAACGCTGCATACACTCCTACCTGAGCCTTGAGTACACCCGGAAGCAGCAGCACAGTCAGTGCCACTACCAGACGGATTCGATTCATATCACTCTCCTTTGTAAGGGGAAGCGCCGCCCACCGGCAACGCTTCCGTTTGCAGATAAAGACGAAATCCCCCATTCGTTCTATCCTAATCAACAACCCTTATGACGGATATGCACCAAACCGTAGGCAGCTCCCCCATCCGCAAGGAAGGCCGCGCCAAAGTCCTCGGCCACGCTCAATATGTAGACGACATCAGTCTCCCGAACATGTGGTTCGGCGCCACCGTCCGTTCGACAATAGCCCGTGGGCGCATTGTTTCCATCACCTTCCCCCCGCACATCCCCTGGCACGAGTTCACCATCGTCACCGCCGCCGACATCCCCGGCGAGAACACCATCGTCCATCTGACAAAAGACCATCCCTGCCTCGCCGATGGCCTCATCAACCACCCCGAAGAGCCAATCCTCCTCCTCGCGCATAAAGACCGAGCCGTCCTCCCCGCCGCCGTCGCCGCCGTCCAAATCACCTACGACGAACTCCCCGGCGTCTTCACCATCGAAGACTCCGAAACCGGAGCCGCAGGGGACGAGAGCAAAGTCATCTGGCACGGCAGCGACTACGGAGGCACCGCCAACACCTTCAAGACCTACCTCATGGAAAAAGGCACGCCCGAAGAGTTGGAAAGCATCTTTTCGAAGGCCGACTTCATCGTCGAAGGCGAGTACCGCACCGGCGCACAGGAACAGCTCTACATCGAAAACAACGGCATCATCGCCGAGTACAGCCCTACCGAAGGTCTCACCGTCCAGGGCTCCATGCAGTGCCCGTACTACCTCGTCCACGCACTCACGCTGGTCTTCGACCTCCCCGCCGAAAAGTGCCGCGTCATCCAGACCGAGACCGGCGGAGCCTTCGGCGGCAAGGAAGACTTCCCCAGCGTCATCGGCTCCCACGCTGCTCTGCTCGCCATGAAGTCAGGCCACCCCGTCAAAATCTGCTACGACCGCGGCGAAGACATGGCTGGCACCACCAAGCGCCACCCAAGCCGCACCCGTCACCGCACTGCCGTCTCCAAAGATGGCAAACTTCTCGGCGGCGAGATCGACTTCGCCATCGACGGCGGAGCCTACGCTACCCTCTCCCCCGTTGTCCTCTCCCGCGGAACCATCCATGCTCCCGGCCCCTACCACTGGCCCGCCCTCCGCGTAAGCGCAAAAGCAATGGCCACCAACATCCCACCCCACGGAGCCTTCCGTGGCTTCGGCGCGCCACAAAGCATCTTCGCCCTCGAGCGCCATCTCGACAAGATAGCCCGCGTAGTCGGGCTGACACCGGAAGAACTCCGTCGCCGCAACTTCCTCGAAGCCGGAGGCTACACCGCCACTGGCCAGCACCTCAGCGACCCCATCGACCTGCATGCCCTGCTCACCCGCGCCCTTACCGAGTCCAACTACCACGCCAAACGCGCCCAGTTCACCCGCGAAAACCCCGGCAGCACCATCAAGCGTGGCATCGGCTTCGCCAGCTTCTTCCACGGCGCAGGCTTCACCGGATCCGGCGAGCGCCGCCTCGACTCTCTCGTCCAGATCGACATCACCCCCGAAGGCCGCCCGCGCATCCTCGTCTCCTCGACCGAGTTCGGCCAGGGCACCAACACCATCCTCTGCCAAGTCGCCGCACAAGCCCTCAACCTCCCCTACGACGAGGTCTCGATCCTCCGCCCCGACACCGCCGTCGTCCCCAACTCCGGCCCAACCGTCGCCAGTCGCACCGCCATGATCGTCGGCAAGCTCGTCGAGCAGGCATCGCAGAAGCTCTGCGCCACCCTCGTCGCCTCCGGCCTCCCGCACGACTACACCCCGGAGCAATTCCGCAACGCCGCTCTCCGCTACCACGCCGAGCACGGCACCCTCACCGCCAGCGCCCGCTACCAGGCACCAGGCGACATCTTCTGGGACGACGACAAGTACAAAGGCGACGCCTACCCCACCTACGCCTGGGCCGTCTACGTCGCCGAGGTCGCCGTTGATACCACCACCTACGCCGCCACCGTCACCGACTTCCACGCCCTCCAAGAGGTCGGCAAAGTCCTCCACCCCATCCTCGCCGCCGGTCAGATCGAAGGCGGCGTCGCCCAGGGCATCGGCTACGCCCTTTACGAGAAATGCGTCTGGCAAAAGGGCCGCATGGCCAACAACCAAATGACCAACTACATCATGCCCACCAGCGCCGACCTGCCGCCGATCCACGTCCACTTCGAAGAGGTCCCCAGCATCCACGGAGCCTTCGGCGCAAAGGGCATCGGCGAGCTCCCTATGGATGGCCCCGCCCCCGCCATCCTCAACGCCATCGAACACGCCACCGGCATCGCCTTCACCGAGATCCCCCTCCTCCCCGAAGACATCTTCGAACGCATGACCGGAGACATTCAGACGACCCACCTCGACCCATCCGTCGCAGACCTCGTCTTCAGCGAGGCCACTACATGATCATCCTGGATCATTTCCATCACACCGCGGTCGTTTGCATTCTGCTATTCGGCATCGCATTGCTGTACATCACTCTTTTCACCAATACCCTCATCCAACGACAACCTATCCTTGCGTTACCCAAAAACGAACGAGCTAAGTCGGTTTCACTCTGGGCAGGCCTCATAATCGCGTTAGGTATGGCATGTACGGTCTTTGGACTCGACGTTTTATTTTTTCACTCGAGATAGCACCCTCGAATCCACTTATGACGCAGATCACCCTCACCATCAACGATCAGCAACACACCGGCCTGAAAACCCACCTCCACCCAAACCATTGCCATCATCTTGCATATAAAACCTTGTCAAGCCCCAATGCCTCCTAACCCGATCAATTCAAAAGACTTATCAATGGCACAATCCCCTGCCCAATTCTCTATAATGGAAACAGGGGACATATTCCTTCCAATTCAACAAAGCATCGTAACTGCAAAGTCAATAACCAAGTCATACTGGGCTGTACCTAAGTCCGGACTTAAACCATTTATTTTGAATATTTTCGTACTTTAAGTAGGGGTAGGGGGATACTTGAACCAGCCGACCGGAAAACGCGACAATTCGATCACCCTCACGATCAACGGTCAGCCACGCACCCTCGAAACTCCACCCATGAAGCGCCTCCTAGACCTCCTCCGCGAGGACCTGCACCTCACCGGCGCAAAAGAAGGTTGTGGCGAAGGCGAGTGCGGTTCCTGCTCCGTCCTGATGAACGGCGAACTCGTCAACTCCTGCCTCGTCCCCGCCCTTCAGGCCGATGGAGCGACCATCACCACCATCGAGGGCCTCGCCATCGAGGAGCATCTACACCCCATCCAACAATGCTTCCTCGAGAGCGGCGGAGCCCAGTGCGGCATCTGCACTCCTGGCATGATTCTCGCCACGCATCACCTGCTCGCGAAGCACCCACAGCCAACACTGGCGCAGATCCAGGAGGGCCTCGCCGGCAACCTCTGCCGTTGCACTGGTTACATTCGTATCTTCGCCGCGGTACAATCGTGCGCACAGCAGTCTTCCACACAAGGAGACACGCCATGCACATCAACCTCCTCCGGGACATCCCCCTCGCCCTCGGCATCATCTTTATCTTGATCGGCTTCGCTCGTGGCGGCAGCCGCACCTTCGCCCCCTGCGCGACCCCCGACGGCGAAAACCCGCAATGGTTCTGCCGCGTCGTTCTGAACTTCGTCGGCCTGCTCCTCATCGGCTTCGGCATCCTCGGCAGCTACTTTCCCCATTAACCCGCACGGAGCCTCATGCGCGCCAACGTCACAGAGTACGACCTCATCGCTCCCGCGACCCTCACCGCCGCGCTCGCCACCCTGGCCGAAGGCAGACACACGCTCATCGCCGGCGGCACCGAACTCATGGTCGCGCTCTCCGCAGGTCGCCTGCCGAAGAAACCGCTCCTCTCGATCAACCACTTTTCCGAACTCCGCTTCATGGATGTCACGCCCGAGACCATCACCATCGGCTCCGGAACAACCTTCACCGACCTTCGCCGCCATCCCATGATCGCCAGCGACTTTCCGCTTCTTAGCCAGGCAGCGAGCTGGACCGGCTCCATCGCCAACCAGAACCGAGGCACCCTCGGCGGCAACATCGTCAACGCCAGCCCAGCCGCCGACTCTCCCCCCGCGCTGCTCGCCTACGACGCCGAGCTCACCCTCATCTCAACCGCAGGCCGCCGCACCATGCCCTATCGCGATTTCTATCTCGGCTATAAAAAAACGGCGCTGCGACCCGACGAGCTGCTCCACAGCATCACGCTAAAACGTATCTTCCATGGTTACATCTCCTACACTCGCAAGGTCGGAACCCGCAACGCGCAGGCCATCTCCAAAGTTGCCATCGCCGCGCTGGCCCGCATGAAGAACGGCTTCATCGAAGATATACGGATCGGAGCGGCCAGCCTGCGCGAGTTTCCCATCCGCCTCACCGCCGCCGAAACAATCCTAACCGGCAAACCGATCAACGCAGCAGCCATCGCCGCCGCTCGAGCCGCACTCTTCGCCGAAACGCGCCCCATCGACGACATCCGCAGCACCTCAAACTACCGAAGCATTGTTGCTGCGAATCTTCTGGAGGAGTTCTTGCAGAGTGTGTAACTTTTACAGTTACACATAAATTTAATGCTATCCAAAGAGCTTCCGAGCCTGTTCCAGCTCCTCAACTGTATCCACATCGAACTCTCCGCCAGGCAACTCCACAATACGTGCGGACTTCAATAACTCGCGGCCCCCAGCGTCGCCATGCAACTCCATCAACTCCGCAAAAACAGCCACCGGGAAATAGGCAGGAACGCCGCGCCGTTCAGCATAAGAAGAAGCCGTAAGCTCTCCCGCAACCATCAGCAACCGCAGATGCATCGAGGTCACCGTAGGCATATCGCAGGTCATCACAACACAGCCGTCGACATCGCCCAAAGCACCAAAACCGCAACGAATCGAAGATGCCATTCCATCGGCCCACGCTTCATTCACAACCACCTGAGCGCCATGCAGCGAACACCGCTCCCGAATCAACGCAGCCGATGCGCCGAGCACGACAACAACCGGCGAACAGCCCGCCTCCACAGCGACGCGCACCGCCCGATCCAACAGCGTCTCGCCGCCAAACACAACAAGCTGTTTCGCTATACCCAGCCGTGTCGAAGCTCCAGCCGCAAGCACAACCGCAGCGATCACGAAACCTGGTCCAACGCACAGTACATCTGTAGATAGCGACTCGATCCGCCTTTCGCGATCTGCGCCGCCACATCACCCTCAGTCAGCCGCCGCGAAGCCCCCAGCTTGCCCATGCAACACGCCTGAACCTCCGCGATCACCGCAAGCGCGATTGCCTCCGGACCATCTCCACCCAGATCCAAACCCACCGGAGCATAGATCCGCTCGCAGCAATCCGCGATGCTCCAGTCAAGCATCATCGCGACCTCGCTCACCAGCAGACTGCTGCGATGCCGCGCTCCCAGAAGCCCCAGATAGCGCGGCTCCTGTGGCAGCATCCGCGCCAGCAGTTCGCGATCCTGCTCATAGCTGTGCGTCATCAACACAACCGCATCCTGGGGACGAACATCCAGCGATCCAGCATCCCACATTCCGGCAGCAAGGAGCACAACTCTCTCCGCCTCCGGAAACCGTTCCGGCCGAGTCAGCTGCGCGCGACCATCCGCAACCGTAACACTCCAACCCAGCAAAGCAGAGAGGCTCACCAACGGCTTGGCATCGTCTCCTGCACCCAACACAATCAATCGCTGCGGAGGACGCAATTCTTCAACATAGCGCCCATCTTGCTCCTGTCCAGGCTGCAACCCATGCGCGCACGCAAGCTTCTTCGGGCTCAGCCCTTCGCTGGCGAAGATTTCCGTCCTATCGGAGCTCAGAACCACTCGACGAAGTGGCCTCTCTGCATTGGGCAACCAAGTCACAACCGTTGCGGATTCACCACGCAACGAAGCCTCCATCGCCATCAGCAGCGCCTGACACTCCACTGTCTCGACCGGCTCCATCAATAAATCCACAATGCCGCCGCAGCCCAGGCCAAACGGAATCTCCGCCGTATCGTCGAACAACGTCGAGTAGCGCTCCACAACAGCACCCTCGCGCACTCGCCAGGCCGCCTTGCGGACAACCTCCGTCTCCAGGCAACCGCCGCTGATCGTGCCCGCATAGTCGCTATTGCCGGCGATCAACAGCCGAGCCCCAGGCTGTCGATACGACGAGCCTTCAGAGCGGATCAGCGTCACCAGCACGGAAGTACCACCCCGTCGCCACAACCCGACGATCTGTCGTCGCTCCATCATGCGTCGCTAAGACCTCTCGGCTCTATCCTAGGCCTTCTCCGAAAACGTATGAATCCCGCACTCCAACTTCTTGCCTCCCCAGCGACCGCTGCGCGCATCCGCACCAGCCTCCGGAATCGCGGTGCAAGGCTCACATCCGATGCTGGTATATCCCTTTTCGTAGAGCCCCAGTTTAGGAATCTGATGCAGATCCGCGTACTCCGTTACCTGCGCCCAGGTCCAGTCCGCCAGCACACTGACCTTCTTCATCTGCTTTCCTGTCGGAGTTCGATGGTCTTCTATCTTTTTCAACGCCGCTCTCGTCGGCGACTGCTCTCGTCGCAACCCGGTGAACCACCACGCATACGGCTCAAGCGAACGCATCAGCGGCTCCACTTTACGAATGCGGCAGCACTCCGTCGGCTGCACGATATGCAACAACCCGAACTGAGCCTCGTGCTCCTTGAGTGTCGTCAGCGGCATCGCGTTGAGCAGGTTTAGTCCCCACTCCGCCGTCATTCTATCTCGATACGCCAGCAGTTCGGCGAAGTGATAACCGGTCTCGAGGAAGATCACAGGCACATCCAGCAGATGCTTCCGCAGCAGATGCAGTACGACCATGTCCTCGATTTGAAAGCTGCTTGTCAGGCAGACCTTCTGCCCTGCTGACTCGCGCAAAATCTGTTCGACCAGCGCCTCGGCAGAAAGCTCCTCATAATCTATAACCGATTCGACAGCATTCATCGTTGCACCTCCAGCGAAGCCAGCAGAGCCTCGTCGTCCAGTTCGTCCGCTTGAATCACAACAGCGATTGCGAAAACCTCAAGCGCAGCAAGCGTCTCCGCATCCAGAACCCGTGCCGTAATGGCAGTTACTCCGGCCAATTGAAGTGCACGGACCACTGCAACCACAGACGATTCCGGAATAAACTCATCATCAATCAACACTGCTCGTTCACCGCGCACGTCGAGCGCATCCTTCACGCGAGCTGCAAGGTCCGACCGTCCGGACACGATAGCGAGCGTAGCTCGTTCAATCCTTATAGATGGAGCCTGCGACGTATCCGCAAGGCCGATCAGCATCGCTGCCCCGACAGTTGCGTTCGTCACCGCATCGATCAGGATGACGGAACCCATCATGCGATTCGCCTGATAAGCATCGAAGAACAATGGCAGATTGCTTTCAAACGCGACCTCACCAATCTCGTTCATCGCCAGGCTGTCCGTCGATCCTTCCGAAAGCGAACTGACATCCACCTTATACTGGATTGCCCGCACCGTTGCCCGCACCGTGCGGGTCGTGTGTTTTGCAAGATACGTTCGCCCAACAGCAAGAGGCTCTTCGTGCATCCACACAACCATCGCTCGGAAGCGCGTGCTTACCTGCGGATGAGTTGCAGCAGATCCAGCAGCCACCAGCATCTCACCACGGCTCAGGTCGATCTCATCCTCGAGTTCCACGGTGACACTCTGCGGAAACGCAGCCGCATCAAGCGGGCCATCATAGGTCACGATGTTGCGCACAAACGTTTCGCGTCGCGACGGAAGCGCCATGACGCGATCTCCCGTTCGCAGAATGCCGCGCGACACCTGACCTGCAAATCCGCGGAAGTTCGCGTCCGGCCTCAGCACCAATTGAACGGGAAACCGCATTGGTCCAGCCACTTCATGGACGCGCAAAGGCACCGTCTCCAGATATTCAAGGAGCGTGGGGCCTTTATACCACGGCATCGCCACGCTCGGTGTTACGACGTTGTCGCCTTCGAGTGCGCTCACGGGGATAGCCTCGACACTCTTCAGGCCAAGCTTCTTCGCCAATGCATAAAACTCGTCGCGGATTGTCTCGAAGTTCTTCTGAGAGTATTCGGCGAGGTCCATCTTATTGACTGCCGCTACAACGTGAGGAATTCCAAGCAGCGACGCAATGTAAGTGTGCCGTCGCGACTGCGGAAGCAAGCTCCCCTGCTTCAAAAATGCCTTTGCATCGATCAGTACGATAGCCACATCGGCGGTTGATGCGCCGGTCGCCATGTTGCGTGTGTACTGTTCATGACCGGGAGTGTCGGCGATAATGAACTTCCGCCGCGACGTCGAAAAATACCGGTATGCGACGTCGATCGTAATGCCCTGTTCGCGCTCAGCCTTCAACCCATCCGTCAGCAGAGAAAAGTCGACATGGCCACCCGAGGCCCGGTTCACGCGGCTCTGCTTCACGGCCGCGAGCTGATCTTCGTAGACGCTCTTGGTGTCATGCAGAAGACGGCCGATGAGCGTGCTCTTTCCATCGTCGACGCTGCCTGCCGTGGTGAAGCGCAGCATCTCCTGCTCAAGATGAGCATCGAGGAATGTATCAAACTCACTCACCGTACCAACTACATTGTGAGACGTAACGACATGCGTACTCATTAGAAGTAGCCCTCCCGCTTCTTCACTTCCATGGAGCCCTCTTCGTCATGATCGATCGCCCGGTTCTCACGCTCGCTCCGCCGGAAGGTCATCAGCTCTTCGATGATCTTCGGCAGCGTATCCGCCTCACTCCGCATAGCACCTGTGCAAGGCAGGCAGCCCAGCGAGCGCATGCGAACCTTCGCCGTCTGCACTGTTTCACCGGGCAGCAGCTTCATGCCAGGATGTACCAGCGTCATAGCGCCGCCACGCATCACCAGCTCGCGTTCCTTTGCAAAGTACAGAGGCACAATCGGAATCCTTTCCGCATAGAGATATAGCCAGATATCAAGCTCGGTCCAGTTCGACAGCGGAAACACGCGGATGCTCTCGCCCTTTCGCAACCGCGAGTTATAGAGGCTCCAAAGCTCGGGCCGCTGGTTCTTCGGGTCCCACTGACCGGCTGCATCGCGGAAGGAGTAGACACGTTCCTTGGCCCGACTCTTCTCCTCGTCGCGGCGAGCACCGCCAAACGCCGCATCGAATCCGCCCTCCGCCAGAGCATCCAACAAACTGCGTGTCTTCAACAGGCCACAACAGTTCTGCGTTCCCAGCGTGTAAGGATTCGCGCCCGCCGCGATGGCCTCTTCGTTGCGATGCACGATTAGGTCCGCGCCGATCTCCTTCGTATACTCATCGCGAAAGGTGATCATCTCCGGAAACTTATAGCTGGTATCGACATGCAGGAGGGGGAACGGAATCTTTCCGGGGTAAAACGCCTTCTGCGCCAGACGAAGCATCACCGACGAGTCCTTACCGATCGAGTACAGCATCACCGGGCGCGCAAACTCAGCCACCGCCTCGCGCAGGATCGCGATGCTCTCTGCCTCGAGCGCCTGTAAATGATTCAGTCGCGCTGGCTGGGCTACCTCAACTTCATCTGTCATGAAGGCTGCTGTTGTCATCGATGGTATCGGTCTCCACAGCATTCGCGTGGCGGACGCCAAGCCAAATGCACTCTAATTGAATTTTGGGGGTGAAAAAGTGAAGAGCTGCTAGAAAGCTTTAGCGTCGACAGAGCCGAGCCGACATCGCCACGCAACAACAGCTTTGGCAACAACAGGCGCGCTGGACGGTCTTAGTCACGACTTAAGTATACCTCCACAACCCTTTTGGTGAGAATCCGACAGCTCTCGGCGGCAATCTCTGCTAAACTATCCAAGTCGGTACAGCGGACCAGCAAGCCTCCCCAAACGCTTGAGCTTTACGGAATGCATCCTCTACCGGCATCCTTCCAGCATCACATTCGGGGCGTAGCGCAGTCTGGTAGCGCACCTGGTTCGGGACCAGGGGGTCGGAGGTTCGAATCCTCTCGCCCCGACCATTTAAATTCCATGTTTTCAATTAATTAGAGCTGCGGGATTTTCAACCCCACGCTCGATTTGGGTCCATTGGGGTCCAATCGCCAATTCCCCGATCCGGCCCACTGCATTTCGCGACTCCGAGGAGATCGCATGAATGTAATGCTCCCCCGTCACCTCGGAGGAGGTATGCCCCAGTAGCGTCTGTACCGTGCTAAGGGGAGTACCCGCAGCATCGAGCCAACTTGCCGTGGCGTGACGCAACCAGTGGCAATTAAAGCCCTTCAGACCCAGCCTTGCGGCTGCCGGCCTGAACTGCCTACTGGCAGGTTGCGACGGCAAAGCGGTGTTTCTGTCGCAGAAGAGAAGATCAGGGCAGTGCCGCTTCCCTGCTTCTGTAGACCTAGGTGTTTAGTCCCAGCGTGTGGCGCTCCAGATACAGCCCTAAGACTTATCGTTACCAATCTAGATCGCGGTCAGAAGTCAGATATCAAACAATACGGCAATCATGTTCGTCCTGTCAGTGCCCGAAGCGTGCGCGTGCGAAGTCAATGAAAGCGCGGAGTTTCGCAGTGGGCCGTTTGAGAGGGAATGTCAGCATGTGCATAGCTTTCGGTGCGGGGGTATATTCCTCAAAGAGAGGGACCAATCGGCCTGCTTCTATATCGTTAGCCAGCAGCATTTCAGGCTGCATGACAATGCCTAAACCGCTTAGCGCCGCTTTACGTAAAGCCTCTCCATTATTGATCGTCATTGCCAACGAGACGGGAATGACGATGGTTCCTTGAGGTACTTCCAAGCGCCATTCTTTGCTGGCAATTGGGTGCGCGAGGCCCAGACAGACGTGTCGTGAAAGGTCAGCAGGCTGAAGTGGCACGCCATTCTTTTTAAGGTAGTCTGGTGCGGCGCAGATCACGGACGCGTAAGGACGCAGTCCGTGAACGATAAGAGATGAGTCTTCCAAATCACCGATACAGAAGAGAACATCGAATTCTTCCTTGATCCTATCGATAGGGCGGTCGCAGACGACCAGATCGATGGAGACTTTCGGATTGCTCGCGATGAAATCTGCACAAGCCGGTGTCAACGCATGGACTCCGAAGGTGACCTGAGACCAGACCTTGAGACGTCCACGCGGTATGAACTGGATATCGGCAACGTCAGATTGCGCGTCTGCTACTTCCAACAGAATGCGTTTGCAAGGTTCGTAATAAAGGCGACCCGCCTCTGTTAAATTCTGACGACGCGTTGTTCGATTTAAGAGTGTTGTACCGAGACGCTTCTCGAGAGTTCGAACGTGGTGCCCTACCATCGTTCCCGTCAATCGCAACTCCTCGGCCGCGGCCGCGAAACTACCTCGTTCTACCGCTTTGACAAAAACGGCGATGCTTTCCAGTTGCCCCATGATTCGCAAATCTCAATTTGCAAAGATCGAAAATTATCGATCTTTATCTATATTTTTCTTGCGTATACAACGGTACATGCTAGCACCGTTTCGCTGGAAGAATAAGGAGAATCCCAATGTTTTCGTCTAATCCTGAACTGCGTGAGCGCGGTACTCAACTCTTCGAACAGCTCTTTGGAGGCGACGCCAGGGAGGCGGTCACTCGCGATTCGGAAGGGCTTTGCCCGGACTTTATCGACATGACAATTGAATGGGCGATAGGAGGCATTACAGCGCGTCCTGGCCTCGATATTGTCACTCGAGAACTCGTGGTGATTGCTTCTTGCGTTATGCTAGGACATACCGTTCCCCAATTACGAGCGCACACTCAAGCGGCTCTCAATGCGGGTGCAACGCGCGAACAGATCATTGAGGCAATCCTGCAAATCAAATTTTATGCTGGAGGTGCAGCAGTCCGTAATGCTCTCGTTCACGTGAAAGACATATTAAATTCATCAGTCCAAGGGCCGCCAGACCTATAACGAGGCAAGAAGCTATATGTGGAATAGATAGGTCCTTGCAAACGCACTTCACGTCATTTGGCCTTAAGCGTAATCGGATTGTTTTAGCCTAAAGGTTTGTGTGATTTAAACAGCTATGAGTGAGACGATGTCCTCGCAAGTGCGAGGACATCGTCATATGTGGCTTATATCAAAGGTGAAGGCCGTAGTCAGGGCACATTATTTCCTGTTCTGCGCGGAGCGGCTGTCCGTGGCGTTGGATGTCGAACGATCTGCCTCCGTAGGCCTCGATCTACCAGCAGATGCGTCGCTGGATCGCGGCCACACGGGCCAGAACGCCGCCAAGGCCGCACAGCAGCAGAGCATCAAGCTCGAAGTCGTCAAGCATCCCATGGCCAAACGAGGTTTCGTGCTGTTGTCCCGACGCTGGGTCGTCGAACAAAGCTTCGCCTGGGCAGCCCGCTTCCGCAGGCTTGCTCATGACTACGAAAGGCTCGAAACAACCCTCAAAGGACTTCACTTCATCGACTTCGCCAGACTCATGTGCGCCAGACTCGTAACAGCGTACTTCCACTTCATAACATCCGCTCAGTAGCTTTATTGAGGTTTTGGCCTTTCGGGGTTGGGTTCAGATCCCGAAATCACCATTTCAATTCGATCAGCCGACTTACGTACTGTGGATCGCTCGGATCGACGGCTGGAAAGTTCAAGACGATTCCGTCCGCGTCGAGTGTCCCTCCGCTGACCGCGATGGTCTGCCTGTCCACGCCGTTAGTTCGGAGCGTGAGCCGATGGGTAATCCCAGCCGGAGCCTCCACCTTGACGGTGAGCCGATGAGCCTCACGACGCTCATCGAGAACCTTCATCTGCTTGCTCGAGTCGCCTTCGGAGGCAAGGATTTCTTCCAAGCCAATTTCAACTGGAGGCAAATCCATCATCAAACGATGACGGATTGCGGGCCGCTGATCACACGGCTTCTGCATGTGCTCTTCCACAAGACAGAGCATGCTCGCTGATCCAGAGGTCGCATCAATTTCAAGTGATCTGCCCACACGCTGCATCGTAACGTCGAAGCTCTGTTCCCCAACCGCGACATGCTGCACAGACACATGATCCCAGGCCGCGGGCAGTTGTGGTGCGACCCGCAGCGTGTGGTTCAGCGCATCTGCTTCCAATCCGAAGAGTCCGCGTATGGCAGGTGTCAGAACCATCGCAGAAGACCACAACTGGTGCGAACTGCTGCGTCCGAGCGGCTCGAAGAAGTCCCCCGAAAGTACCTCCGTAATCGCACCCGGGTCTTGCAGCCAGGTTAGTTCTGCTGTATTGCGTAGGTTGGAGAACGCCTGAACTGGCCTTCCGCTGCGATACTCCGCCATCGAAGTCCACCCGGTGTAGAGCGGCCAGACCGAGCCGTGGTGATAGCTGATCGGATCATAGATAGAAGCAGTCTTCGCAACCGATCGAATCCCCCAATCCGTGCTGAACCCATGCCCCGCCCAGGCCGTGAAGGTCTCATCCGCCTGTGGCAGCGCCAAATGCCCGCTCCACCAGGCGACCGCAGGGAAGATGGATGGCACATCTTCATAGGAGCCGTCCACATTGCGGCTAAAGCGATAGCTGCCATCTGCGCCGCGATATCCGGCGAGCTTCTCCTTGATGGCTGAGGCTGTTGTCATCGCTTGTTGCGCTGCCTCCGTCTCTCCCATCAAGTCTGCCAAGCGAGAGTAGGACTCGGCAGACTGCTGGTCCAGGGCAGCCAGGTAGATCTCCTGATGCGGCATCCTGGGCCACTCCTCGACCCAGCCTGTGCCTTGAGTGTTGTCGTAAACACCGTCGGTTGTATGGCTTCTGGTGAAGGCGTAAGCCCGTTTCACGTTGTCCCAATGCTGTTTTAGGTAGGCGAGGTCGCCGCTGGTGCGGATGTAGTCTTCCATCTGCATGACGAAAAGGGGCGTAGAGTCTGCGGACGCATAAAGATACGGAAGGCTATTCCAATCGACCTCGGGCGCAGTCTGGGAATATTCATGCATCATCTTGCCGTCAGCGCGTTGGTGGGCCAGTAGGAAGTCCAATGCTTGCCTAGACATCGCGAAGTCGCCGAAGCTGTTCACCGCGTAGAGAGTCCACAAAGTGTCGCGGCCGAAGAACCATCCGAAGCCGGGACGAGCGGAATCGCCAGAGGTGAACCAGCCGCCTGCGAGGCCTGCGCCGTTAGCCGTAGAAACCTTTGACTCCTCGATCGATATCTCCGCCCAGCGGAGGGCCTCGTCGAAGTGCTTGTCAGGCGTGGAGACGGTGAGGTGGTGGTCGAAGAAGTGGCTGTAGTGCTCGGCGGTTGTCTGGTAGTCGTGGATCAGACGCCGGTTTTGGGTGGTGAGGCGATTGAGGAGAGCGGCTCGTCCGGCGCTTCCGGTTTCACCCATTCTTGCCAGGCCGCAGAGCAAAGGGTAAAAGGTATGATCGTCCTTCGCGGGATCGTAGGAGATGCGGAACTCGACCGGGGTGGTTACCGGGCGCTCCTGGTAGGGAGGAATGGGGCCGTGCTGAGCATTGGGCATGGCGACCATGCCGTAGAAGTCCGGGTTGTCAGTTTCGAGTGAGTAGGCACCCCCTGTGCCGGAGGGAATCCAGTTTGCGCTGGGGCGTCCGAAGTTGGGGGCAGGCCACTGGCGTTCCATGCTGGGAGCGAAGGACAGGGTGAGCTCGGCTGGGCGAGACGCGTGGATTTCGAAGAGGATAACTGCGTCGGCCAGGCCGGCTTCAGCGCCCTGAGGGATGAACATGTGCTGCTTCACCGTGATCGCGGCGTGGGCGTAAGTGATAGTCGTGTGGTCGGGCCGGACCTCAATGCTGGAGGCGTGGGCGTTGAGGTCGATAACGGTGTCGTAGTCTTTCAGCTTTGCAGTGAGGTGGACTTGATGGAGGATTTTGACGGGAAGGAGCCAGAGCTCGAAGGTGCCGTCCTGCTGACCAAGGATGGCACCACGTTCTCCGGTGACGGAGAACGGACGGCTGGGCATGGCGTCTTTGCGGATGACGAGGGGATTCGTATCTATTGGGAAGGAAGGGATGGTCGTAAAGCCGGTCTGGGCTTGGGCGGCGAGGACGCATGAAAGAGAGAGAACTAGGGCAGTGGCGGTCGATCGCACGGATGAAGCCTCACGGAAACGGAATATGGGGAAGCGAAGGATAGCAGGAGTACTGTAGCGTGAGCAGTTCTCTTTGCGGCTGGAGCATTGCATGATATTTGCAACTCGATTTGAGATCCGAGCTGCGTGAGGGGAGATCATATCCCAGAGACTAAAGCCCGCACCCATCTCGGAAGCAAAGGACAAGGCTAACCCATGCCTCGGTTGAGGCATGGGTTTTAGATTAGAAGGTAAGGCGTGCGGCGAACTGTAGCCGTCGCATGGTGCTGTTGCCTTCGAGAGCGGTGACAACACCGGCTCCCTGAGAGACGGTGCAGTCGATGCAACGTGAGTTGCTGCCTGTGGGGATGTCGAGCGCTGCGTGGTTGAAAATATTGAAGGCCTGGAACTGGAACTGGCCCTTGAAACGCTCGGTGATGGGAATGTCCTTGAGCACAGCGACATCCGCGTAGTAGTCGCGCGGGCCAACCATGGAGAGACGGCCGATATTGCCGAAGCTCCCAAAGGCTGGACGCTGGAACGGCCCGGAGACCGCGCCATTGGAGGTGAGGGCCGCGACCGGGGTGAAGTAGGTCCGGGCGTGGGTTGTGGTGTTGAGTGCGCCGGTGTTTAAGGCGAAGGCTTTAGCATCGCCATTGGGGCGGCAGTCGCTTGTTGTGCCGGGTCCACCGAAGTTGTTGTCGAGGTCCTGGTCGGCACCGCATTCGGCATAGGTTGGGGTGAAAGGACGTCCGCTCTCCCAGGTGGTCTGGCCAGTGAGGCTGTAGCCGCCTACGAGATAGTTGACGAGGTGGCCGGAGTGCGAGAGGAACATGCGGTCCTTGCCGAAGGGAAGCTCATACACCCCGCTCAACACGAAGATATTGGAACGGTTGGTGTCGTTGCGTCCGTAGCTGTATTGCTTGTATTGGTTGAACGCTGCGTCGTTGGCATAGTTCATCGCCTTGGACCAGGTGTAGTTGGCGTTGAACTGTAGACCATGAGCGAAGCGCTTATCGAGCTTGGTCTGGAGTGAGTTGTAATTGGCATGGCCGGACGGCGCAGCCGAGGTCATGCTGTTGGAGCAGCAAATGGTTGCAACTCCATTGTAGGTTCCTACGAACTGGTTGTAGTAAGGACGGCGAGATGCGCTGCCCGCGGCAAGTTGAGCCGTGGTCGTTGGGAGCGACGGCTCGTTGAGGTCGTAGCCATAGGTCTCACCGGGATAGACCCGCTCGCCGACATTGCCGACGTACGCGATGTCAAGTGTTGTGGTGGGGCCGAACTGCTGCTGCACCGCCACGTTGAATTGATCGACCTTGGGAAGCTGGATACGGGCCGGACGGAAGGTCTGACTGTAGGTATCCTGAAAAGGGATAAGGCCCGTGGCGGGAATGGTAGGTTGTGCCGGACGAACGGGAGGTGAAGCGAGGGTTGAGGGATCGACACGGAACTCGAGCAAGCCCATGCTGCCGGGGTTGCCAATGGAGGGATAGTAGGCGCGATAGAGATCGTGCGGGTCTGCAAACCCGCCACCGCCATACTGCGTGGGACCATACCAGGCGTTGAGGAAGCGGCCGGTTTTGACATCCCAGCGGCTGATGCGCTTGGGCAGGTAGTCCTCTTCGGCGACCCAGAGGACGCCGTTGGAATCGATGGTCATTCCAAGAGGATGTGCCATGCGCTGCTCATCGTAAGCACCAAGTTGTGGGCCGCCAGGGTGCCCGATGATGCGTAGCGGCCTGCCGGTGGAAGCCGAGAAGACCTTGACCTGGTGGCTCGAGCCCCAATCGGTGACGTAGATTTCGTGTTCGGCCTCGATGATCTGTTTTGGCGACTCGAGTAGTGAGGCCGGTACGACGACCTGGGGATCGGCAAGAGAGAGGGAATGCCAGTCGTTATGAAGGGTGAACCGCGTGATTGCGCCTTCGGTGGCGACCAGCAGATGACCATCGGGCTCGAAAGCGACGGCGCCAAGATGAGGAAGCTTGATCTTCGCGAAAGGTGCTTGTGCATTGTGACGAACGTCGAAGGCGACAATCTCGCCTCCAGCGGGGTTCGAGAGCAGCAGCAGACCGTTGCAGGCGGCGAGACCAACTAGTTCGCGAAAGGCGTCGTGCGTCTGGACACCGCCAACGACCTTCTCGAGCGGCGTGAGCCCTCCTTTGGTGATGGCGAAGACCTGAAGCGCTCCAGGATTGGTCTTGCCGAAGTCGCGGCTGGGGTTGACGACGTAGACCGTGTAGGCGATGTGGTCGGGGTTGCGGTCATCGCCGATGTCGCGAGCGAGAGCGATTCCCCCGTTCCACCCGCGGATCTTGATGCCGCCGAGCTTGCGGCCGTTCAGGTCAGTCCACATCAGAGCGTGGCCGGCCTCGGCAGCCTCGGCTCCAAGCAGGATCTCTGGCTCGGTGGAGTGGGTGGGCCAGAGACTGCCCCCGGGAAGAAAGAGCGCGGAGGCCGGAGGGGTGTGATCGGCGAGCCACGCGCCGGTGCCATCCGCGGTAGGCCAGGGAGGATTGCCGGGTGAGTAGATAGAGTACTGGAGATGCGGGACGATTCGTTGATGGAAGAGCCCGCGAACGTGATAGCGGCCGGGAAGGGCTACGCTATCGAGTGAGCTTCCGTCCCATAGGATTATGTTGTGTCCCTTGTGGACGGGATAGTCGGCGACAAGATTTTTGATGCGACTCTCGTGTTCGCCCTCGACCACCAGGGTAAGGAGGCCGTCCCTGTTCGCTTCATAGGGAATGGTTATAGCGGCAGGAACCGACGGCTGCATCTGAGACCATAGAGCAGGCGTAAAGGACAGCAGGCCGAGGGTTGCAAGGGTACGGTGCATACATCTCCAGCGGGTTTCCGGACAGTTTGGTGTTTGGCAACGCGCGTTGCAACAGCCGAAGAAACACTATAACCGGAGGGAGGGGTGGCGAAACTCGCATCGCGGGCTTCGATTCCGTTTCACGTCTTGTAGCGGCAGAGATTGTCGGCACGCGCTCTGTGGGCGCTTGAACGCAGGTCGATTCGCTTTGCTCAGGTACGGGTTCAAGCTTACGTCCGGAGTAGACGTCTCGCACCGTGAGACGCAGGATTGCGCAGGAGACCCTGTATTCACCGCCGATACGATCAAGGACGGCATCAGCGTTGCTGAGGCTATATCCCATTGGATCTTTTTCCCGGATGCCACAGGTCGTGATGAGCTGATTGCGGCGATGTCGAAGGCCAATCCCAAAACAATTGTCGGTGTTACTGCTGGCAGTAATGTTGATTCCAGGTCATGGATCTCCAACGTTCCTTCGCTACTACAGACCTGGTATGACGACCAGGAGGGCGGTCGCGCTCTCGCTGAGATTCTCTTTGGCGCTGTCAATCCCTCCAGTCACCTGCTCGTAACCTTTGAGCGCAATTCAGAGGACAACCCGACGTTCACTCATCACTATCCGGCAGAGGGACAAAAGAAGATTTTCTATAAGGAAGGGATTTTTGTAGGCTATCGCGGCTGCAAGAAAAACAAAACCTTTCAGCTATTTCCCTTTGGGTCTGGGCTCTTACACTGCCTTCAAATTTTCGAATTCCGCCCTTACTACTGCCTCAGGTCACGCTGTTACGACAGTCCGACCCACCACATTTCGCGGGCCCGAGGAGGTCGCGTGGATGTAATGTTCCCGTGTCACCTCTAACGAGGTATGCCCAACAATATCTCCGCACAACGCGAATCGAGCTCTTAGGCCCTGGAACTTCTTCACGCCAAAGTCCCATCCACAAAAAAGATAGCGGCGACTCCGCCCAGCGCCGCTATCATTCCGAGCGCCCCAATCAGCAGCAAGATGCATGTCGATCATGACTTCACTTTGTTGACTACCTTGACTGCGAGCCTCGCTGCCACCGGCATACTGACAAGCCTCATTCCTGCACGGCGTGCGGCTTCAATCGAACCCATGCAGGCGTTGTAATCGGAATAGGTACTTCTCAACGGATTGCCAGCAAGGCGAAAGTTGGACCCAATCTTGATTGGGGACTTTACTTGTTGAGGGATAGAACTTTGGCGACGAACGCAAGTATTGCGGCGTTAAATCGCTCAGGCCTCTGCAATGGAGCAAAGTGGCTTACTGCATTGAGGACGATGAATTCGGCGCCCGGGATTGCCTGGGCTAGATATTCTGCATGTTCGCGTTTGATAAATTCGTCATGCTCGCTTTGTCCGATCACGACAGGCACTCTGATTTTCGCGAGATCGTGCGCTGAGTAGTTGGGTTGTGTCTGTTGCATCAAGGTGACGGCTCCAACGAAGTCTTTGAAATGCTCCGGCGTAGCCGATAACTGCGCGTAGTCCTCTGCGTGTCGAGCGAAACACCGGTTCAGAGTTGGAGTAGCTTCAAATGGTTTTACGCCGCTCGGGTCCATGTTGCAAGCAAAGAAGAACACGCCCGCAATGCGAGAGGGAACTTTCGCAGCGAGGATCAAAGCGGTGCATGCACCGTCGCTCCAGCCTACCAGGGCGGCTTTTTTAAGATGCAACACATCCATCACTGCCAGGACGTCCGATGCCATTAGCTCATACGAGAACGGTCGCGTGTCGCGCGTGCTGCGACCATGACCACGACTGTCTATCAAAATGGCGCGATAGCCACTCCCCACTAATGCTGGAACTTGATAGCCCCAATTGCCACTATGCCCAAGACCACCATGCAGCAAGATAACGGGTAACCCGACCCCATACGTGGCGTACCAGATCAGAGCTCCCTCGTGTTCAAGGTAACCCTGATCATTTGCCGCCGGCAACGGTGCGGCACCCTCCGCTTCGAATTTTGTGAGCTCGTCATCGCAGACTTCCATCTTTATTTTCACCCATTAACCTCGAGTACGAGAAGTCTATCGCTCTCGCTTCAGCACACTTAGTAACAAAGCCTCTTTTGCCCATTATGTGTGCCGCTCCGAACTCCGCCAAGACAGATATTGGCCTGCACTTCATACTGGGTCATGATTCTCCCTAAACAGGGTCGCCCCCTATACCCCGGCATCGACACCGCTTCAACGATGTTGGACAGCATACAGCCAAGCCAAGGATTGCGGTCAGACGCCAAAGGCGGGTAAGAGTGCGGGCCTCCATGAATAACTTCGTCTTATAGCTCTCAAAGCTATACGCCTAGAGGATAAACCTGACCCCAAACTGGATCTGCCGCTCTGCCGGCTCGTTGAAGCTGTCATAGCCGTAAGCCACGCTCCTTATTAGGCTGCTCTCGACGATGCTGGACGGGAAGCCGCTCTAAGGCGCTAAAGCCCCCAGCGGCCTGGAATTCCGGCACAAAGGGCAAAAGGTCGCCACCTCTCGTCCAACCATTTAATTCCAAATTGTCATGAACCTCCTGCAAGCACTTCGGCTAGATGCTTTGGTCGAGCGGTGGTGTTCTGAGTGATCTGCTCGCAACAGCTGAATCCGTCGCTGACAATGATGGCCCGCTCGGCCTCTCGGCGAACTGCTGGCAGCAGCACACGCTCAGCAAGTGTTTGCGATACCTCAAACTTGCCCTTCTCAAAGCCAAACGGGCCTGCCATCCCACAGCATCCCGAATCGAGCAACTCGACCTCAGCACCCGTCGCCCGCAGAAGGCTCATCTCGTCCTGCATCCCCATGGTTGCACGATGATGGCAATGGCCGTGCACGATGATCTTCGCGTCAACCTGCGGAGGTACGTAATTCGGAGCGTGGTGGACCAAAAACTCACTCAGAAGAAATGTTTGATCGCGGAGCTTGGTGGCACGCGGGTCCTTTGGGAGAAGGTTCACCAGCTCATCGCGAAAGACGGAGGCACAACTTGGTTCGAGCACAATGATCGGCGAACCCGCAGCAAGCTGCGGAGCGAGCGCGTCGAGCACCTTCAACAGATACTGCTTCGCCGTATCCAGCATGCCGAAGTCATACAGCGGACGTCCGCAGCAAAGATGCTGCTTCGGCAGAGAGACGCAAAATCCCGCCGACTGAAGCACCGCATAGGCAGCCCGCATCGTGCTGGGATGAAAGTAGTTATTGAAGGTATCCGCCCAGAGGAACACCTCGCCGGAACCACTTGCTTGCGCCTTCTGCCGCTCTCGCAAGAACGATTTCGCAAAGCGCGGAAACGTCCGCTTCTCATGAATATGCAGTAATGACCGCATCCCTCCACCGATCACTGGAGCAGCATTGATAGCGTTCACCACCCCCGGAGCAAACGAGGCAAGACGCGCCCACAAGTCGATACGGCCAAAGGCATAGTGCTCCAATGGGCGACGCTTCCCTTTATAGTGATGCGCCAGGAATTCCGCTTTGTACGTCGCCATATCTACGCTAACAGGGCACTCGCTCTTGCATGCCTTGCATGCGAGGCACAGGTCCAAAGACTCCTTCACCTGCTCGTTTTTCCATTGATTCGGCAGCACCTCGCCCTGCATCAGCTCCCACAGCAGATGAGCTCGTCCACGCGTTGAATGCAGCTCCTCACCGGTCGCCATGAAGCTCGGACACATCGCCCCTGCGTCTTGTTTGCGACAGGCACCCACACCCACGCAACGCAGTGCGGCGGAGGCCAGCGAGCCGGCATCCTCTGCGAATGCGAAGTGCGTCTCCGGCTGCCACGGCTTGTAGTCCGCTCCGAGCCTCAGGTCCTCATGCGGCTGATGCGCATCGATCAGCTTGCCCGGGTTCAGTTTGTTCCCAGGGTCCCAGACGCGCTTGAACGACCGGAACGCTTCCATCAGCTCCGGCCCAAACATCTTCGGCAGCAGAGCGCCACGCGCCTGCCCGTCACCATGCTCGCCGGAGAGCGATCCACCATGCGCGAGAGCAATCTCCGCAGCTCGTTCAATGAACTCCCGGAACGCTAGAATCCCCGTCTCGGTCTCCAGATCGAAGTTGTGTCGCATGTGCACACAGCCCTGTCCAAAGTGGCCATACATCGGGCTACGGTAGCCGAACTCCTTCATAAGCGCGGCAATCCCACGCAGATACGAGCCGAGTTGCGCGGGATCGACCGCTGCATCTTCCCAGCCTTCCCAGCCGGTCCCCTGTCCAGGAACAAAAGCTGTCGCGCCGAGCGCAGACTCGCGAATGTGCCATACTCGCGGTGCCTCCGCCTGAGTATAGATACGCGCCGCCGGGGCCGAAGGCCACACCGTCAGAGCATCGGCCAATCCACGTGCGCGCTCGTTGGCCTCCACCTGCGTCGCTCCGCCGAACTCGGCAAGCAAAAAGCCACGGCCCTCCGGCAGCAGAGCAAGGTCATCCACCGACTTCTGCTTACTACGCATCGCATCAAGCAGAAGTCCATCCATACCTTCGAGACCGATCGGATGATGCTGGAGAATCTGCGGTACATGATCCGCCGCGATATAGATGTCTTTAAAGCCCACTCCTACCAACGTGCGGAACTGCGGACTTTCGACAAGTTGTAGCGTCGCGCCGAGGATCACCGCGCACGTCCCTTCGCTTCCAACAAGCGCGCGCGCCACATTGAAGCCATTCTCCGGCAGCAGCTCGTCCAAGTTGAAACCAGAGACCCTCCGGGGAATCTTCGGGAACCTTGTCCGCACCAGCTCTGCGTATGCGTCGCGAAGCTGCTTGAGCTCTCCGTAGATCTCCCCAATCCGGCCACCTCCGGCAATCAGACGTTCCAGCTCGACAACACTGGTCTTTCCTACCCGCATGCGCGTGCCGTCGTAGAGCAGCAGATCCAGCGATTCGATATTGTCGACGGTCTTGCCACCCATCAATCCGTGCACACCGCAGGAGTTATTCCCGATCATCCCGCCGACGGTGCAGCGGCTATGCGTGGCTGGATCAGGAGCGAAAGTCAGCTCGAACCGCTCTGCCGCCTCGCGCACGCGATCGAGCACGATCCCCGGCTGTACCCGTATTGTGCGCAATGTGGGATCGACCGCATCCATCTTGTTCATGTACTTCGAAAAATCGAGGATGACCGCAGCGTTGCACCCCTGGCCCGCAAGGCTGGTTCCAGCTCCGCGTGAGAGGATCGGCGCATCGAACTGTCGGCAGATTCGCACCGTCGTCTCGACATCCTGCTCATCGAGTGGCACTACTAGCCCGATCGGCACTTGCCGGTAGTTCGAGGCATCCGTCGCATACAACGCCCGCGATCCGGCATCGAACCGCACCTCGCCGCGGACCTCCGCGCGGAGCTGCTTTTCCAGTTCACCTGCTTGCGGGAAGGTATCGTGAGCGCGGACATGAGAGCTGGGCAGAACGACGAAGGGTGACGTGCTCGATAACATAGACAACCGTATCTCCAAAGATGTACTGCCTATTCTAGTGAGAGTCCTCTCTAGCTGACTCTCACTTGCATATGACAATGTAGTCGGTTACATTTCAGATGCCTCGGAGTAGACGAAATTTCGAACACCAGGCCATCCCATCTTCAGACCAGAAAGGCATTACCCGCACATGAGATCAATCGATATCGGCAGGTCGTGGACGACCTCAAAGAGAGCTCTCTGCTTCTCATTCGCTCTTCTTCTTGGAGCCGTTCCGCATGCCCTCGCTCAGAGCGATCTCAGTGGCTATTGGGACCTCAAAGTACCTGTAGGCGACGGGACCTTCCAGGAAACATTTTTCGAACTACAGCAAAATAGCGGAACCATCGCCGGGAAGCTACTGCGCAGGGATATTCCCATCCAAGGCACCCTCACGGGCAGCACAATCCATCTCGCCACCGTTCCTCCAACGACGGGCACAAACAACCGTCACATTACGGCCTATGACGGCACCTACGAAAACGGAAAGCTTACGCTCGAGATGCACATCCAGCACGGACAGCTCGCCAAGGGTGAAGCCGAGCGCACAACAAAAGATGCCACCATGCCTCCCGCACCTCTGCCACTGCCTACGCTACGTGACCTGCCTGATAATGGCCTCGTCCGCACACCGCCCATGGGCTGGAATAGCTGGAACAAGTTCGCCGGAAAGATTACTGATGCGGATGTACGTTCCATGGCGGACGCCATGGTCTCAAGCGGCATGAGCAAACTTGGCTACGTCTACATCAACATCGACGACACCTGGGAGCTCGGGCGGGACGCCTCCGGCAACATCACCACCAACAACAAGTTCCCTGACATGAAGGCTCTGGCCGATTATGTTCACTCAAAGGGTCTGAAGATCGGTATCTACTCCTCGCCCGGACCCAAGACCTGCGCCGGCTATGAGGGCAGCTTCGCCCACGAGGAAAAGGACGCAAAGACTTACGCGGCGTGGGGCATTGACTATCTCAAATACGATCTCTGCAGTGCCGGGGACATCTATCCTTCCAGCGAGGCGAACCAGCGCGGCCTCTACCAAAAAATGGGCGACGCCCTTGAGCATACTGGCCGCCCCATCGTCTTCAGTCTCTGCCAGTATGGGCAGAACGCCCCCTGGAAATGGGGCGCAAAGGTCAGCGGCAATCTCTGGCGCACGACCGGCGACATCAGCGACAACTGGAAATCGATGGACACGATCGGCTTCAGCCAGCTAGCGATTGCGTCTTACACTCGTCCAGGCCACTGGAACGACCCCGATATGCTCGAGGTCGGCAACGGCGGCATGACCGCCGATGAGTACCGCACCCACATGAGCCTCTGGTCACTCCTCTCCGCTCCCCTCATTGCTGGAAACGACCTCCGCACAATGACCGATGAGACCACGTCGATCCTGATGAACCAAGAGGTCATCGCGATCGATCAAGATCCGGCAGCAAAGCCGACGCAGGAGCTGACGAAAGATGGCAGTGTCGAGATACTCTGGCGCACCATGCAGGACGGCTCCATCATCGTCGGATTCTTCAATCGCGGCGATCAGGCGACCGATGCTGGCGTTCAATGGTCCGCGCTTCCCGGCGGCATTGCGGGAAAAAAGCTGAAGGCACGCGATCTCTGGAAGCATGAGGCCGTTCCCACAACGGGCGACAGGTTCAATGCAAACGTCCCCGCTCACGGAGTCGTCCTCCTACGCATTAGTGGACGATAGCAATTTCCATCATTCTGAACCAAGACCAGGCCGCCTTTGTGGCTGCGAATGTTCTACGTGGAACATTCGCAGCCACAAAGGCCCAGTACTCACTCTTTTACTTGTACGATCACTGCAACCATCTGCACAATCAGCCAGACCTAGCCCCTCGACCTGATCGTGCACAATCTTGCGGAGGATCGAAGATATGCCGATTGGAAGGCTGACGCTGGAAATCGCTATTCCCTATGCTCAGTCGCTCAAGGACCGTCGCCAGGTCGTTCGCTCAATCAAGGACAAGCTTCGCCACGGTTTCAATCTGTCCATCGCGGAGCTGGACGAGGGGCAGGTCTGGAACCGGGCTATCCTGGGGATCGTCTGCATCTCTAGTTCTAGTAGTTATTTGACCGGGCAACTGGAGCAAATCGATGCCGCAGCCCATCGGATGCTCACCACGCTCGGAGCCGAAATGACTGATTCTTTTGCCGAGATTTTGCCGGAATAGTGGCGATTAGAAGGAAAATGGTACAGCGCCAGGCGCATGGTAGGATTTCTCGAGCTAATCATTTGGTATGCTAGTAAGTTGTACTTTGTGAAAATATGCCTGAACAACGAGCACGAACTTATCATCGGAACCGCGTAGCCAGCACTTTCTCGGAAGAGATCGGCGCAATGCTCGAAGGCGAGCTCTCCGATCCTCGCATCGCGCCCAGTTATGTGACCGAGGTCGTCCTCGCCCCGGGCGGCAAATCCGCCCGTATCTTCGTGGCGGTCCACGGTGACGCGGCTGAAGAGGATGAGACGCTTGCTGGACTGATGACAGCCCGCGGATACATTCGCTGCCAGCTTCGCGATCGAATGGGAGTCCGTCACGTCCCCGAGCTTACGTTCGCCATCGACCGATCCGAAAAGATGACAGGCCGGATGGATGAGTTGCTGGGCCGTATGCGCAAGCGCGACAAGAAGCGGGCGGATGCGGTATCTGGGCCTACGGAGATTGCTCCCAAACTATGACGCATGAAGAAGCGATCGCCACTCTTCTGGAGATACTGCACAACCATAAGCGATTTGTGGTGACCTCTCACGCCCGTCCCGATGGCGACGCCGTCGGCTCCTCTCTTGCCCTCGCAGAGATCCTCGAGCAACTCGGCCACGAGGTCGACATCGTCTTCGCCGATCCCGTTCCTGATATTTACGAGACCTTGCCGAACGTCGGGAGAATCCGCCACGCTCGCCATGCTGGGGATGATCCGCGCGCCGTCATTATTTTGGAGTGCGACAGCACAAAACGAACGGAGCTTCTCGGCCTGGAGGGACGATTTATCATTAATATCGACCACCATGCGAGCGGCCGGGACTTCGGCTCATTCAACTGGATCGACGAGAACGCCTGTGCAGTAGCTGCTATGGTCTTCCGGATTGCCGTAGCTGCCAAGGTCGACATCACGCCGTCGATGGCAACCTGTCTCTACACCTCCATTCTCTCCGATACAGGATCGTTCACCTACCCTGGAACCTCGGCTGAGACCTTCGCCCTGGCACACACTCTGGCGTTGAAGGGTGCCAGTCCCAGCAAGATCGCCCGCGATGTCCTCTTCACATCACCTCTAAGCAAGATCAAGCTTCTGGGGGCAGCTCTCTCGAACATGGAGTGTGACGGAGCTATCGCCTGGAGTTGGGTTACCCAGCAAGACCTAGACCGCACCGGCGCCATTCCAGAAGATTGCGAGGGCGTCGTCAACCATCTGATCAGTATTGCCGGGGTCGAGTCAGCGGTCTTTCTCCGCGAACTTCCGACCGCCAACCAATTTCGCCTTAGTATCCGCAGTAAGGGCCGCGTGAACGTGGCACTCGTCGCCGAGAGCTTCGGCGGAGGCGGACATCGAACCGCCAGCGGATGCACCATGGAAGGCCCGCTGGCCTCTGCCACTGGGCGCATCTTGAAGCAGCTTCGGGATGAACTCTGCTAACCTGAGGGCGCTCAAAGAAACGTGATCGTGACTGAAATTCCACCATCCGCCGATACCGGCGCACAGAAAGACCGTGGAGGACTGCCCTGGATACGCAGGTTTCTTGCGAAGCCAGCGGCGACAGCGCCGAAGGAGTTTGCTGTCCTCTTTGTTGTGACCATGTTCCTTCTGCTGTATGGACTGGTTCCCCTTTTTGGCGGTGACAAGCTCGGCCTGGTGGGAGCAGACGAGCCGAGATATGCTCAGATAGCGCGGGAGATGCTCGAGGCCCATTCAGCTGCCTGCCATGAGGTCCATGCCAAGATAACGCCGCACAGTCTGCATCTGGCGGATCTCGAAGCTTCCTACCACTGCCTGGTAGGAGGTACGGTGACTCCCGTTCTGTATGGGCAGCCCTGGCTTGAGAAACCTGCGCTCTACTACTGGCGAGCGATGAGCTTCTTCAAAGAGTTCGGCGTTTCGGACTGGTCCGCGCGGTTGCCGTCCTCCTCTGGGGCATTCTTTCTATTCCTGCTGGTATTTCTTCACTTGCGCCGGTTTCGTCCGGGTGGACACCTCGACGCGGCTTTGATTACAGCCTCATGTGTTGGAATGGTAAGCTTCGCTCGCGGTGCTTCCACCGACATGCAGCTTGCAGCTCCGTTCTGCATCGGGATGCTAGGTTGGTATGCCTGGTATGAAACGGGAAAGAAGTTCTGGCTCTTCGATCTGTATTTTTTCGGAGCGGCAGCAACCCTGGCAAAGGGTCCCGTTGCTCCGTTTCTGGCATTAGCCATCATTGTTTTGTTCGCGGGACTCCGCAAGGAGTGGTCAGTGCTGCGGAGAACAATCTGGCTTCCTGGCTTGATCCTTTACTTCGTCATGGTGCTGCCGTGGTATATCGCGGTGCAGAAGAGAAACCCGACGTTTTATCGATCATTCTTCCTCGAACATAATCTGGAACGCTTTGCGACCAACCGGTACCAGCACCACCAGCCGTTTTGGTATTACGTTGCCGTCCTGCTGATCGCTCTGATGCCGTGGACCGTGCTCTCGATGCGCGCCCTGGTCGATGCCGTTCAGGTCTCCATCGCCGAGTGGAAGGCGCGGCGGAATCCACAACGCTACCTTGGTCATATTCGCGCTGGAGACGCCTTCCCTGAGTTCCTCGTGCTTTGGACCCTTTTCCCGATCCTGTTCTTTTCATTCTCGGGATCGAAGCTGCCAGGATATATCCTTCCGTCGATCCCTCCACTAACCATCCTGACGGGCGATTATTTGAACCGAATCCGACGCACTGGCCTACCTCGATGGCTGCTATGTGCCCACGCAGGACTGTGCGCTCTGCTGGTCTTTGTGCTTGTGCTGGCACCACAGCATATGAAATACGACACACTCGTTCCTCCAGTACGCTGGCTGGTAATTGCCGTGGTATCAGCAGCTGTCATGGGCGGTGTGGTCATGCTGATCATTCGTCGCGGTGGCATTGCTCAGGTGAGAAATGCGACGCTGTTGCCAATTATCGCGACACTGATCTTTCTACTCGGATTTCACGGCAAGGAGCTCGACCTGAGCTACTCAGCCCGTCCGCTGGCCAGACAAATCAAAGAGCAAGCTCCTGGCGAGAGCGTTTTGGCAACATTGAAAGTGAGGCGTGATATTGATTATGGCCTCGCGTTCTATCGCAATGAGCGGCTTGTGCATTACAACCCAGATGGCGTACCAGAGGGGGAGCACCTGCTGGTAGCCCCGGCCAACGACTCAGCCAGTCTTCAAACGTGGTTGGCGGGCCGCGTGTATGAACCTCTCTTCCTCTACGATCCACAGGGGCTCGAAGTCTATCGAGTCTATGCGAAATAGGTAGCAAACAGGTGCCACCCGGCACTCTAAATCGCAGGACATCCCTCACTGCGATAAGCTCGATCAAGCGTCATGACGGTTGCAACCCAACTCGAACTGCTGGACCTCCGGCATTTTTCGGCACGCCAACTGCGGCCGTTGCTGGAACGGGAGGCACAGGTCTGGAAGGAACGGCTGCGCTGGGACTATCAGAACTCCACAGAGCTGCTTTTGCAGTACCTCGATTCGCGAGTGCTTCCCGGATTTGTTGCTCTCGATCGCGGGAAGATCTGTGGGTTCACCTTCTGCGTGTACGAGGGACACAAAGCCGTAGTGGGAGATGCTTACGCGATTGCCTCAGACGCCACGACGTCGCTGAAGATCACGCATAGGCTTTTGCAACATCTGTTGGAGTTGCTGCTGCACTCGCCCAATATCGAACGGATCGAGTCGCAGTTGCTACTGTATGACGCCGGGGCTATCGATGAGGTCTTTGTCTCTGCTGGCTTTGCCATGTTTCCACGGATGTTCATGGAACTCAACCTTGAGGACTATCAAGGCTCGCTCATGCAGAGCGACGAACGCACATTGCCCCAAGAGATCGAACTTCGCCGATGGTCGAACGGGGACTATCAACAGGCTGCGGAGTTGATCCACATGGCCTATGCCGATCATATCGATGCACAGGTAAATGATCAGTACCGATCGCTGCATGGATCACTACGTTTTCTGCACAACATCATTCGGTTCCCTGGATGCGGAGTCTTTGCCTCCGAGTCTTCGTGGGTGCTACGAGAGAGAAACACTCAGACCCTCGTGGGAATTGTGCTCTGCTCCGATGTTGGGGGTGCTGTGGCGCATATAACACAGTTATGCATTGCGCCAGCATGGCGAGGGCACGGGTTGGCAAAGATGATGATGCAGTGTTGCGCAGAATATCTGCGCCGAGACGGCTTTCAGGCAATTACCTTGACGGTGACGACTGGGAACACGGCTGCTGTTAGTCTGTATGAGCAGCTGGGATTTGAGATACGGCATCGCTTCGACGCGATGGTATTTGAGCGAGAGCCGGAATAGACGACAACACGCAGAAGCCGCAACCCGTAGAGGCGTTGCGGCTGAATAAGACAAAGCCAACCAACCTACGACAATGCTAAACGCTATTCGACATGGTAGTTTGGTGCTTCGCGGGTGATGATGACATCGTGGACGTGGCTCTCGCGGAGACCGGCGTTCGAGATGCGAATAAAGCGAGACTTGGTTTGCAGGTCCGCAATCGTCTCGCAACCGAGATAGCCCATACCGGAGCGCAGGCCACCGACGAGCTGGTAGACCATGGCCTCAAGCGGTCCACGGTGCGGAACGCGGCCCTCGATACCTTCGGGAACAAACTTCGCTAGACGATTCTGGCTGCTTCCCTCACGGGCAGTGAGCGAAGGACGCTCACCACTGGAGAATTCAGTCATATCTTCCTTCCCCTGGAAGTAGCGTTCGCCGGAGCCCTGCGCCATGGCGGAGAGCGACCCCATGCCTCGATATGCTTTGAAGGAACGCCCCTGATAGAGGATTGTTTCACCCGGGCTTTCGTCAACACCGGCAAAGAGCGAGCCCATCATAACGACGTTTGCTCCAGCAGCGATGGCCTTGGTGACATCGCCCGAATACTTGATACCGCCGTCAGCAATGACGGGAATACCGCGCTGGCTGGCCGCTCGGTACGCCTCGGAGATGGCGGTGATCTGTGGCATACCGGCTCCAGTCACCATGCGAGTGGTGCAGATACTTCCCGGCCCGATACCGACCTTGACGGCATCGGCTCCCGCATCGATGAGCGCCAGAGTACCGTCGTACGTGGCGACGTTGCCGGCGAGGAGATCAACATTCGGGAAGCGCTTCTTCACCTCGGCAACGGCCTCGAGGACACGCGAGGAGTGACCATGGGCAGAGTCGATAGCAAGAGCATCAACGCGCATGGCAACAAGAGCGGCTGCACGCTCGAGAAAGTCTCCTGTAGCTCCGATGGCAGCGGCGACACGAAGGCGCCCCTGCGAATCCTTGGAAGCATTGGGATACTTGAGCTTCTTCTGGATGTCCTTGACCGTGATGAGACCCTTGAGCTCATACTCGTCATTCACGACGAGGAGCTTCTCGACGCGGTGCTGGTGAAGGATCTGCTCCGCCTGCTCGAGGGTGGTACCGACGGGCACGGTGATGAGATTTTCCTTGGTCATCACGGAGTCGATGGAGAGGTCAGTACGGGAGACGAAGCGGAGGTCGCGGTTGGTGAGGATGCCGACGAGCTTCTTATTCTTAGTGACAGGAACACCGGAGATCTTATAGCGACGCATAACGTCGAGTGCGTCGGCAATGGGCTGCTCGGGGGAGATCGTCACTGGGTCGACAATCATCCCGCTTTCAGAACGCTTGACCTTGTCGATCTCGCCTGCCTGCTGCTCGATCGTGAGATTGCGATGGACGACGCCCAGGCCACCTTGCTGTGCCATAGCGATGGCAAGGCGCGACTCGGTGACGGTATCCATGGCGGCAGACATCAGCGGGGTATTCAACGTGATGCTACGGGTGACCTGAGTCTGGGTGCTGACCTGCGTGGGGACGACATCGCTATAGGCAGGAACGAGGAGGACATCGTCAAAGGTCAGTGCTTCAAGAAGAGGAAGATTGATCATAAGTGTAGTTCTGCACAACGTCTGTTTCCGGATGCAGGTTGATCGATTGTAGAGTTGCCAGAGGATGAGAGCAACTTTTGGCTGAATTTCGGTATCAAACCGCGAAAGATACTTGCGAATTCCGTTTCACTAAGCCATTGAAATCAACCGGTTCTCGATGTATGATTTTGAGTGCAAGCGAATTTGTTCCGTCGTATTGAAGACACCGTGAGCAAACCGGGAGTGACGGGAAGGATGAGTGGGCCGATGCCCACTTTTTATTTGCTCTAAAGACAGTTTTGCAGATTGGGCTGCATCGAACCAAAAGTAGGGATATGGCACTTCAGCTAGAAGAAATTCGGGCCGTAGCACAGCGGGTTGCCGCTTCGCACCATCTGGAGCTCGTGGATATCGAGTTCTCGGGTGGAGTGAAGTTTCGCACATTACGCATCTTCCTTGAAAAAGACGCTGCGGAGCGATCCAAACTCGCGGCTCTGGTCGAATCGGGCGAGTCTCTCGATCTTCCCAAAGGCGTGCCGGTAGAGCGGTTGTCCGGCGTAACCCATGAGGACTGTGAGGTCTTTGCCCGCGATTTCGGGACGGTACTGGATGTCGAAGATCTGATCCCAGGGGCTGAATACACCTTGGAGGTCTCGTCACCGGGATTAGAGCGGAAGTTGTCGAAACCGGAGCACTTCGCCCGGTTTCAAGGAAGTTTGGTCAAGTTGCAGACTTTTACGCCGATCAACAGCAATCGGCAGTGGCAAGGCAGGCTAACGCAGTTCGCTGAGAATGTCTTGACGTTGGATCTGGCGGCGATCAAGCAGAAGGGCAAGGCGCGGAAGGCAGTTACGGAGCAGATCGTGACGATTCCGCTGGCAAATGTCGAGAAGGCGACTCTGATCGCCGAGATTTAGTGCAGGAACGAGAACGAAAGCAAAATCCCTAAGGGATGACACCAAACGGCAAGGAAGAGTGAGCAATGGCAAGTGTTCTGTATCAGTCGATCGAGACGTTGAGCCGCGATAAGGGGATCGAGCCCGAGGTAGTAGTCGGTGCCGTCGAGGACGCCATCGCGCTGGCGACCCGCAAGTACTACAAAACGCAGGAAAATATGCGGGCGGAGATGGATCGCGAGACAGGCGAGATCCGGGCTTATGTCTTCAAAACGGTGGTCGAAACTCCGGAGTTGGTCGAAGACGAGATCAACCAGATCACGCTCGATCAGGCTCGAGAGCTGGCTCCCGAGGTCGAGGTCGGCGGTGAACTACGCTTCTACAAGGACACCACGCCGCTAGGCCGCATTGCGGCACAGATGGCCAAGCAGGTCATCTTCCAGAAGGTTCGCGAAGCCGAGCGGGATACGGTCTTCAATGAGTACAACCACCGTGCTGGCGAGGTGCTGACGGCGACGGTGAAGCGTCTGGAGCCGATGGATGTGATCTTCGACCTGGGCAAGGCCGAGGCGCGGATGCCGAAGCGTGAGCAGTCGCGGCTGGAGCAGTTCTCGGTTGGTGAGCGGGTCCGTGTTGTGCTGCTGCGCGTGGATCGTGCTGCCAAAGGGCCACAGGTCATCGTGTCACGCGCCGCTCCAGCACTGGTGCAGAACCTGTTCCAGAGCGAGGTTCCCGAGATCTACGACGGCACTGTGAGCATCCGTGCGATTGCACGTGAGGCTGGCGAGCGCACAAAGATCGCCGTGATGAGCCGCGACAAGGACGTCGATCCGGTCGGCGCGTGCGTAGGCATGAAGGGAATGCGCGTGCAGTCGATCATTCGCGAACTGCGCGGCGAGAAGATCGACATCATCGAGTTCTCCGAAGAGATCACGACCTTTGCCGAGAAGGCCTTACAGCCAGCGAAGGTAAGCCGCGTCTCGATCGTCGATCTTGGCGAAAAGCAGATCGAGGTGATCGTGGATGACACGCAGCTGTCGCTGGCGATCGGCAAGAAGGGCCAGAACGTCCGGCTAGCGGCAAAGCTACTGCAATGGAAGATCGACATCAAGAGCGAAGAGGAGAAGCGTCAAGAGGTCGAGCAGCAGATGCAGGCGATGTCGGGCGGACCGACGACGCCGATCGAACAGATCAGCGCTCTGGGCGAGACGATTCTTGAGAAGTTGATCGCGGCAGGCATCACCACCGTGGAAGAGCTTGCGGATATGACGCCGGAGCAGCTCGAAGAGGTTCCTGGCATTGGCGAGAAGACGGTCGAGAAGATCTCGGTTGCGGTACGCGAATACTTTGAAGCAGGCGCGGATCGTGCAACCACTGAGAGCTCCGTTGCACGTGAAAGTGCCGAAGAAGCATCTACTGAGGTCAGCTCCATCGAGAAGACACCCGAAGAGATTCTGGCAAACGAGGCCGGAACGGGCCACGCAACAGAGGTCAAGTATCTTTCGACCGAAGACATCAGTGACGCGGAGGAGGCGGGTTCGGCAAGCGACGCTTTCAGCGACGCGGATGCCCGCGAGGAAGTAATCGAGCTGGACAACGACACAGTAGACAGCCTGGTGAACGAGAGCCAGGAGATCTCCGATGAGGGGATCGACACCGAAGGACATGATCGTGGCTAGCGGGACCTGCCACGCAACGAAACATTACATGGTTCGCGAATGCCGCGATTTCAGTAATAATAACGAGTGTAACGATTCCTACCTCGATGAGGCTGATATGAACAGCTAAGGGCGCAAGGAAGCGAAAAGGGACGGATGAGCAAAGTTCGAATCAACGATCTGGCACGTGAACTGGAAGTAAAGAGCAGGCCAATTCTGGACGCGCTCGAAGCAATTGGCGTAACCGGAAAGACCCACTCCAGTTCCATCGAAGACGACCAGGCCGAGAGGGTCCGGGAGTACTTTAAGGGCGGAGGCCGCAGCTCAGGTGCATCGCGGCAGGCGGCAGAACAAAAGCCGAAGTTCGATCTATCGAACATCTCGAAGCCGGGCGATGCCATGAAGGCAATCCTCGAGCGCAAACAGGCTGAGGCCGCAGGCGTCAGGGCTGTTCCTCCTCGTGCGGTCGTAGTTGCCGCTCCTCAAGCAGCTCCGGTCGCTGCCCCGGCAGGGCGCCCCGTCGCTCCCGCTACAGTAGCTGCTTCGAGCCCGGCAGCGCCTCCTGCTCCGCGCCGCATTGTTCCCCTGCCACGTCAGCAAGCCCACATTGTTGCTCCTCCGCCAGCACCACCGGCCATTGCGAGCAAGCCTCCAGTAGGACCTGTGATTGCCAAGCCTCCGGTTACCGTTGCTGCGCCGCCGGCAGAACGGCCTGTAGTGGTCGCCGCTCCAGTTGTGACTGCAGCACCTCCTCGGCCACCTGTCGCGCCGGCTGTACAGTCTGTAGCGGCAGCACCCGTTCCTGTTACCGCGCCTATAGTTGCGGAGCCTGTTCCTCCTTCCATCGCTCTGGTAGAGGCCGCAGTAACTCCTGCCACTCCTGTGGTAGAGGTTGCCGCTGCAACTCCAGCGCCGCCCGCCGGCCCTGCACCGCGCCGCGTGATCATGCCGCAGACGGGGCCTCGTCCCATTTACACGGCACCGCCGGTTGCACCGGGTGCGCCGCAACGTGGGCGTCCCATCTTCGAGCGACCACGTCCGGGACAAGCCCCTGGAACTCCGGGATATCGTCCGGGTGCGCCGGGAATGGCTCCTGGAGCACGACGTCCGATGCACCCGACCCGCACCTTTCCGGGTGGCCCCGGTGGTGCTCCGGGCGGAGCGCCGGGACGTCCCGGCTTTACGCCTGGCGGTGTACGTCCTGCGTTTGGGGCACGGCCTGGTTTTGGCGCTCGCCCCGGCGGAGCGCCGGGAGTAGCTCCCGGACCGGGAGAGAATCCGAGCGGAATGCGTCCTGCTGCACGGCCAGGACAGCGCCGCGGTGGACAACGGTACGAGAAGTCGAAGGAAGGCCCGATGAAGGGCTTCCAGCCGCCACCACGTTACGGCGGCCAGCAGATCTCGCGTGAGCCCCTGCCAATCACCAAGACCATCACGGTGACCGAAGGCATCAGCGTCAAGGATCTTGCTGAGAAGCTGGACGTTCGCGGCAAAGACCTGATCGCAACCTTGCTGATGAAGGGCGTCTTCGTCACGGTCAACCAGTCGCTCGACGGTGAGTTGGTGAAGGATGTTGCGCGGCAGTTTGGCGCGGACGCTCAGGTCATCAGCGTGGAAGAGCAGCTCGAGAACGAGGCGATCGAAGGGTTCCTCGAAGATACGACTGGGATGGTCGAGGTTACGCGCTCGCCGGTGGTTACGGTCATGGGTCACGTCGATCACGGTAAGACCTCCCTGCTCGATGCGATCCGTTCGACCGATGTCGCAGCCGGCGAAGCTGGCGGAATCACGCAGCATATCGGTGCATACAAGGTTCGCATCACCAAGCCGGACTCGCCTGCGTTCGGACGCGAGATCGTCTTCCTGGATACACCGGGACACGAAGCATTTACCCGCATGCGTGCCCGCGGAGCCAAGATCACGGACATCGTTGTGATCGTTGTTGCCGCAGACGATGGCGTAATGCCGCAGACGCTTGAGGCGATCGATCATGCCAAAGCAGCAAAGGTGCCGATCATCGTGGCGGTCAACAAGATCGATAAGCCGGAAGCGAACCCTTCGAAGGTGATACAGCAACTAGCGACGCGAGGTCTTCAGCCCTCCAACCAGGGCGGCGATACCGAGTTTGTCGAAGTCTCTGCGAAGAAGCATCTCGGTCTCGATTTGCTCGAAGAGATGATCTGCCTGGTTGCGGATATCAGCGCCCCGAAGGCGCAGCCGGATCGTCCCGCAGTCGGTACCGTCATTGAGGCCAAGCTGGATCGCGGCCGCGGTGCGGTTGCCAGCATCCTCGTCCAGAACGGCACGTTGCGTTTGGGCGACAGCTACATCGTCGGCAATACGTTCGGCAAGATCCGCGCCATGTTCGACGACCGTGGACGCGCTATTACGGAAGCAGGTCCATCGACGCCGGTCGAGATCCTCGGTCTCGAGGGAATGCCGGACGCGGGAGACACCTTCCTCGTCATGGCGGACCGCGACAAAGCCAAGGGCATAGCGCAATATCGCAAGATGAAGGAGCGCGAGGCACAGCTGGCGAAGAGCTCGCGCGTATCGCTTGAAGGACTGGCAGAGCAGATCAAGCATGCTGGCATGAAGGATCTGAACCTGATCCTGAAGGGCGACGTGCAGGGTTCGGTCGAGGTGCTGGCCGATTCGCTGCAACGGATGTCGACCGAGAAGGTTCGCGTACGCGTGCTGCACTCGGGTGTCGGCGCTATCACCGAATCCGACGTACTGCTGGCATCGGCATCGAATGCGGTCGTTATCGGCTTCAATGTTCGGCCGGATCGCAAATCGGCTGAGGTTGCCGAGCGCGAGAACGTTGAGATTCGTCTGCACTCAATTATCTATGAGTTGCAGGATGAGATCACGAAGGCAATGTATGGTCTGCTCGAGCCGGTATTCAAAGAGAATTACGCCGGTCGCGCTGAGGTGCTTCAGGTCTTCAAGATCACCAAGGTCGGCCAAATTGCCGGTTGCCGTGTTACAGACGGGCTCATCCGACGCGACTCGCAGGTCCGTGTACTGCGTGATGGCGTTGAGGTGTACAAGGGCAAGATCGCTTCTCTCAAACGCGTCAAGGACGACGTCTCCGAGGTTCGTCAGGGAGTCGAATGCGGTATCGACCTCGCCAACTTCAAGGACATCAAGGCGGGCGATATTATCGAAGCCTTCACGACCGAGAAGATGGCAGATGAGCTGGGAGAGAACTCAATCCTTGCTCGAAAGGCCGAGAAGGAAAAGGCTGCTACGGCTGCCGCTGCGGCAACAACCGTCACCGCATAACTCGTGGCATGACAGAAACATCGGGCGCACTTCCCTCTTGGGAGTGCGCCCTTTTTGTTGATCTAAAAGAACTACAATCCCTTTCAGGGAGCTATATGAATCTTTCCGATATACAAGCAGCATTGCGGGACCAGCATCTCGATGGCTGGCTATTTTATGACCATCATCATCGCGACCCGCTCGCATACAGAATTCTAGGACTGGACGAGAATGCTCTCGTGACGCGGCGCTGGTTCTATCTGATTCCGGCAGATGGCGAGCCGAAGAAGCTAGTGCATCGGATCGAGAGCGGCAGGCTGGATTCATTGCCCGGCAGCAAGCTGGAGTACTCATCGTGGCAAGAGCTGGAAGCTGGACTGTCAAAGCTGCTTACTGGCAGCAGACGGCTTGCGATGCAATACTCTCCTCGCAATGCGATTATGGCGATCTCCCTGGTCGATGCAGGCACTGTAGAGGTTCTGCGAGAAATGGGGAAGGAGATCGTCAGCTCGGCCGATCTGGTGAGCCAGTTCGAGGCAGTACTGAGCGAGGCCCAGATCGCCAGCCATTACGTGGCGCAGGAGAAGCTCGACCAGATTCTGACCGAAGGATGGAGAGAGCTCGGACGGCGTGTGCGGGGCGCTGGCACGGACGAGTTTGCGATGGTCGATTATCTACAACGAGCGATGCGGAGCGAAGGCCTGGTTTGGGAACATGGCCCCAATATGAGCTGCGGGGCGAACAGCGCCGACTCGCATTACGAGCCAGATGCCGAAAGGTCGCTGGCGATCCGTCGAGGCGATTTTGTGTTAATCGACATCTGGGCAAAACTGGACAAGCCCGGAAGCTGCTTCTACGACATTACCTGGACGGGCGTTGTGGACCGCGAGCCTTCAGAGCGAGAGCAGCTTGTGTTTCAGACGGTGCGCGATGCGCGAGATGCTGCGATTCGTGCCATACAGCGGGCGTATAAAGCAGGTCTGCCGATCGCTGGATGGCAGGCGGACGACGCTGCTCGTGCGGTGATTCATGGGGCTGGCTTCGGGGAGTGGTTTACGCACCGAACTGGGCATAACATCGCTACCGAACTGCATGGGAACGGGGCGCATTTGGACAACCTCGAGACGCACGACGAACGGTTGCTGCTGCCGAATACGTGCTTCTCTGTCGAACCGGGGCTTTACTTCCCGGGCGAGTTCGGCGTGCGGAGCGAGATTAACATGATGACGCGACCGGGACACGCTGTCGTCACAGGGCGAATACAGACCGAGCTAGTGAGAATCTAACTGCTATCATGGGAGAAGAATGGCGACGAATGCACAGGTGGTAACTCGGGTTCAGGGCAAGTCTCCTGTGGCACCGATTGTGGTTTTGGTTGCGGGCTGGCTGGTTCCGGGAGCGGGTCACTTCCTGCTGAAGAAGTGGGGACGCGGCGCTCTGCTGCTCGTTTCGATTGCGGCGATGTTCAGCATCGGCCTTGCCTTGCAAGGCAAGGTGTATGTTCCGGGCACATCGGAACTGCTGGATATTCTGAACTTCGTCGGCGATCTTGGAAACGGATGCCTATACTTTGTCGCACGAGCGATGGATCTTGGAGCTTCGTCGGTGCAGACAGCGGTGGCGGATTACGGAAGCAAGTTCATCGTTGTCGCGGGATTGCTGAATATCATCTGCGCGGTTGACGCACACTCGCTGGCAACGGGGAGGAAGCGGTCCTGATGCTCTCTCACTTTAGCGCCATGGTGTTGTTTGCGTTCTTTTGCTCGATTGTCTTCGGGATCACTCAGCGGTCCGAGTTGAACAAGATGATCCGCTTCGGAGCTTTTTGCTTCGTTCTGTTTGTGGGTGGGACGATTGCGGCGGGCTGGCTGATGTGGCTGATTAAACACTGACCGGGGATGCGGGAGATCCCATAGGGCACCCCTCCCCCTATATACAATCAGCCTAAGCCTTATAGAATGAGCACTTTGCAGCAATCTTAATTCGCAAAATCCTCATTGCAAAGGACTTGCGGGTAAATTCCTCAAAAAAAATCGACTTAGCATTGCACTACGCGAGAGAACCTCTGCCTGTGGCGTGCTGGAGTTTTCGTTTGACTCCAGTATAGCGAATTGGCAGGGGGTACCATGCCACGCGAAAACGCTGGACTGGAGCGGGTTTTATGTTGATAGGGGCTTGACAGGGTTGTTAACGACAAGCGGCGCGCATGATTCGCGCGCCTCCTGTGCTTGTCTTGCAAGCAAGCGGTTTATGCCTCAGTGTTGGGGTCTTGCGCTTCGCCGGGATTCTGCTCAGCAAGCTGTTTCTGAAGCTCTTCGCGCTTCTTCTCGCGGGCTTCTGCGCGCTTCTGAGCCTTCTCGTTGAGCTCGTGCTCTGCTCCGAGGAGCTCGATAAAGGCCATCTCGGCAGCGTCACCCTTGCGGGCTCCGGTGCGGATAATGCGGCTGTAGCCACCCGGACGTGCGCTGTAACGGGGCGCCACGACGTTGAAGAGGCGGTCGACCGACTCAGGCGTCATGAGGTATGAGAGGGCCTGGCGGCGTGCATGGACGGTGCCGCGCTTGCCGAGGGTGATCATCTTCTCGACGAGAGGGCGGGTAGCCTTGCACTTGGTGATGGTGGTTTCGACGCGGTCCATCAGAATGATGGAGGTGACCAGATTCCGCAGCATGGCACGGCGGTGGCTGGTGTTTCGTCCTAGTTTGAATCCTGCATTGCGGTGACGCATGGCGGGTGATCTCCTTCGACTCGGCTATGCCGTGAGTCGGTTGGTGCGAGGGATATCGCGCATCAGAGAGCGGCGCGGTGGTGCTGGGCAGAAGCCCTTTGTTCGGTAAAGCGGAACAACTGTGGGACGGTGGGCTTTTGGGCTCACCGTCCCGGCTAAGTTAGAAGTTCTCTGACTCGTTCGCGACGGGAAGATCGAAGTCTTCGTCGTCCTCATCTTCATCATCGTCGTCATCGAAGTTGCCGAAGGAGGCGGCGAGAGTGGCTGCCGGCAGGACGGAGGTGGGTCCGGGCTGCGGGTTGCCGTTCTCGTCGATCTTCATGCCGAGAGACAGGCCCATCTGCGCGAGGATCTCCTTGATCTCATTGAGAGATTTGCGACCGAAGTTCTTGGTCTTCAGCATCTCAGCTTCGGTCTTCTGAATGAGCTCGCCGATGGTGGCGATGTTGGCGTTCTTGAGGCAGTTGTAGCTGCGGACGGAGAGCTCGAGCTCCTCGACCGAACGGTTGAGATTCTCGTTGCGGATCGCGGGACCATCGTGCAGACCGTCGTGACCAGCTTCCAACTCCTCTTCGAAGTTGATGAAGATCGTCATGTGGTCCTTCAGAAGCTTGGCAGAAAGGCCGAGCGCGTCTGCCGGAAGAACGGTTCCGTTGGTCCAGATCTCGATGGTGAGCTTGTCATAGTCGGTGATCTGACCGAGACGGGCTGCCTCGACGAGGTAGTTGACCTTGCGGACGGGCGAGTGAACGGAGTCGACAGGAATGAAGCCAAGACCGAGATCGGAGTCGAAGTTCTTGTCAGCCGAGATGTAACCGCGACCGCGCTTGAGGCGCATCTCCATGTCAATCTTGCCGCCTTCAGAGACGGTGCAGATATACACGTTCTTATCGAGGATCTCGACGTCGCCGTCTGCTTCGATCTGACCGGAGGTGATGACACCCGCGGCATCAGCGCGTAGATAGAGGGCCTTGGGACCGTCGCCTGCAAGCTTGAAAGGGATCTGCTTGAGGTTGAGGATGATGTCGGTCGCGTCCTCAACGACGCCGGTGATCGACTGGAACTCGTGCAGAACGCCTTCGATGCGCACGGCGGTGACAGCAGCACCCTCGATGGAGGAGAGCAGGGTGCGGCGAAGGGCGTTGCCAACCGTGGTACCAAAGCCGCGCTCAAAGGGCTGCGCGGAGAACTTGCCGTACTTGTCGGTGAGTGTTTCGGTATCGACTGCGAGACGCTTGGGCTTCTGAAAACCTCTCCAAAGCATGTGTTTCTCCTTGTCCGGCTCACTCGCGATGCATTCTGCGAGATGGCGGGGTGATACGGTTGCGGGTTAGGTTGTGGTGCTACTACATCTTTAGACATTCGAGGCGCAGCGAAGTAATACTGGGGCTCTTCGCTGCGCTCAGAATGACGAGCTTTATTTGTAACTGCTACAGCTACTTGCTGTAGAGTTCGACGATCAGCTGCTCGTTGACAGGCAGGCTGATGTCCTCGCGCTTCGGCAGGGCGACGATCTTGCCGGAGAGGTTGTCCCGGTTGATGTCGATCCAGGTGACGGAGCGCTGACCAGCGGCAAAGTTCTTCGACTCTTCAAGAATCACGAGAGCCTTCGAGCCTTCGCGGATTGCGATCTCATCGCCGACCTTGCACTGGAAGGACGGGATGTTGACCTTGCGGCCGTTGACGAGAAGGTGACCGTGGCGGACGACCTGACGGGCCTGGCGGCGGCTCATTGCAAAGCCGAGGCGGTAGGCGACGTTGTCGAGGCGGGTCTCAAGCTGCTGGAGCAGGAGTTCGCCGGTGACGCCGGTCTTGTTCGATGCCTTCTGGTAGTAGGCGCGGAACTGAGTCTCGAGGGTGAAGTAGATGCGCTTGGCCTTCTGCTTCTCACGGAGCTGCAGACCGTAGCCGACGACCTTCTTGACCTTCTTGGACTGACCATGCTGACCTGGGGGGAAGTTGCGCTTTTCAACAGGGCACTTCTCAGTGAAGCACTTGGCTCCCTTGAGGAAAAGCTTGGTGCCGTCGCGGCGGCAGAGGCGGCAGACGGGTCCGGTATAACGTGCCATGGTATTGCTCCTATAAAGATCCAACTTCGGGTGACGATCGCTTTACACGCTGGCTGCGCTTCGGTCGCGATCCTGTTGCGGTTACAGGCAGATGCCTCCAGCGAGAGAACCGCCGGAGGCCATAGCCGAAAGAAACAAGGTCAAACGCGGCGACGCTTTGGAGGGCGGCAGCCGTTGTGCGGCATCGGCGTAACGTCGCGGATGCTGCGAACCTCAATACCGGTGGTGGCGAGAGCGCGGATCGCGGACTCGCGGCCGGAGCCGGGACCGGAGACGCGGACGTCGACCGAGCGAAGGCCGTGGTCGCGCGCTGCGTTGGCAGCACCGACGGCAGCCTGCTGCGCCGCGAACGGGGTTCCCTTGCGGGAGCCGCGGAAGCCGAGCGAGCCGGAGGACTTCCAGGAGAGCGTGTTGCCCGTCTGGTCGGTGATGGTGACGATGGTGTTGTTGAACGAGGCCTGGATGAAGACGAGACCGAATGGAACGTTCTTCCGCTCGCGCTTCTTGAACTTCTTGCCCTTGCCTGCTGCTTTGCCGGTCTTCTGCTGATTCTGAGTCTTCGCCATTTATTTCGTCGCTTTCTTCTTGCCGGCAACGGTTCCCTTGCGAGGGCCTTTGCGGGTGCGAGCGTTGGTGTGGGTGCGCTGACCGCGAACCGGGAGGCTGCGGCGGTGGCGGAGGCCACGGTAGGACTGAATTTCGATGAGGCGCTTGATGTTGAGCGAGATGTCCTTGCGGAGATCGCCTTCGATCTGGCCCTCAACTTCGATAACCTGACGGATGCGGTTCAGCGCGTCCTCGTCGAGCGTGCCGACCTTCGCGATGGGATCAACATCAGCCTTCGCGAGGATCTTGGCGGCGCGAGAATCGCCAATGCCGAAGATGTAGGTGAGTCCGATGCGCGCCTGTTTGTTGTTAGGGACATCGACTCCAGCAATACGTGCCATGGGGTTCCTTTCCGGTTGGGCTCTGCGAGCTTGCCACAGAAGCGGGGTGAATAAGTTTGCGGCATGTCCGCCGGGTTCAACGCAAGCCTTGACTTCGGCTAACTAGCCCGGTGGGGCCGGTATTGGTTAGGGCTTCGCTCGAGCGAGGCCAGAGAGATTAACCCTGGCGCTGCTTGTGCTTGGCGTTCTCGCAGATGACACGCACCACGCCACGGCGGTGAATGACCTTGCACTTGTCACAGATCTTCTTTACGGATGCACGGACCTTCATGTGATTCCCTTCGAATACGACAGGCGTAAGGCTGCCTGCCTTGGCAAAACTGGATTATGTGCAGTGATTACCGACAAACTGGAAACAGCGGTGGACTGCTATTTGTAGCGGTAGACAATGCGGCCGCGGTTGAGGTCGTAAGGGCTGAGCTCAATCGCGACGCGGTCGCCGGGGAGGATACGAATGAAGTTCTTACGCATGCGGCCGGAGACATGAGCGAGTGCCTGGTGCTTGTTCTCAAGCTCTACCTTGAACATGGCGTTGGGCAGTGTCTCTACGACGACTGCCATTACTTCGATTGCATCTTCCTTCGACAAACGATCTCCTTTGGAGGCTGGGGCGAACCCCTTTTTCCGTATGCCGGACACTAATGTGCACAGCATCTTCTATAGTAGCGCGGTTTAGGGATTTTTAGTAGCCCGTTTTGCGGTTAAACTACCGGGTAAGAACCTGGGGGCCGTCCTTGGTGATGGCGACGGTGTGCTCAAAGTGAGCGCTGTAGCTGCCGTCAACGGTAACGGCTGTCCAGCCGTCCGGAAGAACCTTCACTTCTGGCTTCCCCGCGTTGATCATCGGTTCGATGGCGAGGACCATGCCGGCCTTGAGGCGGGGACCTTTACCGCGGGTGCCAAAGTTGGGGACCTGGGGATCTTCGTGCATGGATCGGCCGATGCCGTGGCCAACGAAGTCGCGAACTACACCGAGGCCGGCGCCCTCACACATCTCCTGCACGGCGGCGCCGATATCGCCGAGGCGGCCGCCTACCTGGCACTCCAAAATGGCAGCCTCGAGCGAAGCCAGAGTGGTATCGAGGAGCTTGCGGGTTGAGGGAGAGGCGGTGCCAACGGCGTAAGTGACGGCAGCGTCGGAGTAGAAACCGTCGAGGATAACGCCGCAGTCGATCGAGATGATGTCACCATCCTTGAGAATGCGCTTGGCGTTTGGCATGCCGTGGACGACCTCCTGATTGATGGAGGTGCATAGGGCCGCAGGAAAGCCGTGGTAGCCCTTGAAGGCGGCGATACCGCCCAGTTCGGCGATTTTTGCTACGGCTACCTTTTCGAGATCCATGGTCGAGACACCAGGGGCGACAGTGGGCGCGAGCGCATTGTGGACCTTGCGCAGAGCGATGCCGGAGATGCGCATCTTCTCGATCTCGGCCGGTGTCTTGATAAGGATCGCCATGGCTAGAGTTGCTCCTGACGGAGGCGCTTGAGCGCCGAGGTGATGGCAGAGCTGACCTTCTCGACAGACTGACTACCGTCGACCTCTTCAAAACGGCCATGAGAACGGTAGTGCTCGATGACGGGCGCTGTCAGTGCTTCGAAGGTCTTCATGCGCTCGACGAACACCTCTTCAGAGTCATCGGTGCGCTGGACGAGACTTGAACCATCCACGTCGCAGATGCCAGCGATCTTCGGTGCGTTCGAGTAAATATTGTAGATGCGGCCAGCGGGCGAGATGCGGCGTCCCGTGATCCGGTGCAGAAGCTCATCGTAGGCGACGTTGATGCTGACTGCGATGACCGGGAGCGTTGACTCGCGGGAGGAGTCGGCGCTGGCGAGGTGTGCGTCGAGCCAGTCAGCCTGCGGGAGGGTACGAGGGAAGCCGTCGAGGATATAGCCGCGTTGCGCGTCGGGCTCGGTGAGCCGGTCGGCGACCATTTCATTGACGAGATCGTCTGGAACGAGATGTCCCTGGCTCATCAGATCCTCGGCGAGCATGCCTAGCTTAGTGTGACGCGCGCGGTGAGCGCGGAGGAGGTCGCCGGTAGAGATCTGCGGGATGCTGAACTCGGCCATCAGGAGCTTGGCCTGGGTGCCCTTGCCGACACCGGGAGCCCCGAGAAGGAGAACCGGCCCAGGCAGGAAAGTCTTATCTGCCGGGGCCGGTGTGTGATGTGCTTCAGTATGAATCAACTCTGTTGCTTCCTTACCAGCTACGCCGGCCACGGATGCGACCGGACTTGGGAGAGAATCCGTCGTAGTGGCGCATGATGAGTTGTGACTCGATCTGCTGAACGGTATCCATGGCCACGCCCACGACGATGAGAAGAGAGGTTCCACCGAAGTAGAAGTTGACTCCCAGGCCGCTGGTCATCCAGGTCGGAAGGTGGTCAAACACCTGTCCGATAAGGGGAAGATGGTTGAAGTGGATTCCGCTCATCAGGAACATGGGAACGAGAGAGATGATGACGAGGTAGACTGCGCCAACCAGGGTGATACGCGTAAGCACATCATTGATAAAGTCCGAGGTGCGACGGCCAGGGCGGATTCCGGGGATGAAGCCACCGTATTTGCGCATGTTGTCGGCGATGTCATCCGGACGGAAGACGATAGAGATGTAGAAATAAGCGAAGAAGACGATCGCGGCGACATAGAGGAGCACATACCATGGCTCACCTGGGGCGATGCCTTGCAGTATCGGGCCGAAAAACTTAGTGTCGCGTAACGGTGTTCCAAAGAAAGGCACATTTGCCAGCAGCAGCGGAGCAGAAAGGATAGAGGAAGCAAAGATCACCGGCATGACGCCGCCCGAGTTGACTTTGAGCGGAAGATGGGTCGACTGGCCACCCATCATCTTGCGTCCTACGATCCGTTTAGCATACTGGACAGGGATGCGGCGCTCGGAGCGTTCCACATAGACGATAAATGCGACAACTGCGATCATGCCTCCGATGAGAATCAAGATCGCGATGGGGGTAAAGGGTCCCCAGGCGCCGTCACGGGCTTTAATGTAAAGCTCGTTGATGCCTCGCGGCAGGCCGGTTACGATACCGACGAAGATGAGGAGCGACATGCCGTTGCCGATGCCGCGCTCGGTGATCTGCTCACCCAACCACATGATGAAGGCGGTGCCAGCTGTCAGAGTCAGAACGCAAAGGGGAACGAAGAGGACGTGGCTGATGGTGACCATCGAAGCGCCGGTGCTGGTGTTCGTCAGCGAGAGCGCAATAGCCGTCGACTGCACAATGCCGAGAAGAACCGTAACGTAGCGCGTCCACTGAGTGATCTTACGGCGGCCGAGTTCACCTTCCTTTTGCAGCTTCGCAAGCGGCTCATAGATAACCGTGAGCAGCTGAAAGATGATCGAGGCGGTGATATACGGCATGATGCCGAGGGCAAAGACAGTCAGCTTGCGGAGGTTACCGCCCGAGAAGAGATCCACGAGGCCCATCGCCGAGCCGGAGTTCTGATTGAAGAACTGAGCCAGCAGGTCAGCATTGATGCCGGGGGTGGGGATGTGTGCGCCGAGGCGATAGACGGCCAGCAGGCCAAGCGTGAAGAGAACGCGCTTGCGGAGGTCGGGAATGCGGAAGATATTGGCGATATTCTCGAACATCTGAGACTTAGACCTCGGGTGTGACGCTCTAAAACGGATTGGCGGGGACAGATATGCCCTCGCCAACATTATGCAGGATTAACCGATCAGGATGGCCTGGCCGCCAGCCTTCTCGATTGCCGCCTTTGCGGTGGCCGAGAATTTGTGGGCATGAACGGTAACGGCGGTGCTGATCTCGCCATTGTTGAGGACCTTGATTAGGGCACCCTTCTTGCGAAGAAGACCGAGGGCAATGATGTTCTCGAGGGTGAACTCGGTGCCCGGTGCAGCGGCCACGATCTCGGCGATACGGTCGAGGCCGAGGACCTGGTACTCAACGCGGAAGATGTTGGTGAAACCACGCTTGGGGAGACGACGGTGAAGGGGCATCTGACCGCCTTCGAAGCCGCGCATCAGGGACGAACCAGAGCGCGAGCCCTGCCCCTTGTGTCCGCGGGTGGAAGTCTTACCCATGCCCGAACCCATACCACGGCCGACACGCTTCTTGTTTTCGTTCGCCTTCTTGGGGGCGCGTAGATTGGAAAGATTACGAATTGCCATTGTGTTTCCTCGCTTAACGCCGCTGGACTCGTAGGCCCAATGACTCGCATGTGATGGCCCCTAAGGGCTTGAAACCGTGGAACTAGTCTACGAAGCGGACCAAGTGCGGTACCTTGGCGACCATGCCACGAATGGATGGGGTGTCCTCGCGCTCGACGATCTGGTTCAACCGAGTGAAGCCGAGGCCCTTGATGACGAGCTTGTGCTTGACCGGGGTGCAGATCTTGGAACGGAAGTACTGCAGCTTGATTTTGGCGGTTGCGTTGGTATCAGCCATGATGAGAGCTCCTGAGAATCGTTTGGAGTAGGGATGAGCTTAGAGCTCGTCCTCTGCCTTGCCGCGCAGGGCGGCGACTTCGGCCTTGTTACGAAGCTGGATAAGAGCGTCGAAGGTGGCCTTGATGACGTTGTGCGGATTAGCAGAGCCGAGCGACTTGGTCAGCACGTTCTGTACCCCAGCGGAGGTCATGACGGCGCGAACCGTCTTGCCAGCAATGATGCCGGTACCTTCGGGAGCGGGCTTCAGCATGACCTGACCGGCGCCGAAGTGACCCAGCACCTGGTGCGGAATCGTGGTCTCGGTGAGGTTGATCTTGAAGAGATTCTTCTTGGCGGCTTCGATCCCCTTGCGGATAGCCTGGGGAACCTCCTTAGCCTTGCCCGAGCCGTAGCCGACGACGCCCTCTGCGGGGTCTCCGATGACGACGAGCGCGGCAAAGGACATATTCTTACCGCCCTTGACGACCTTGGTGACGCGATTGATGGAGACGACCTCATCCTTCAGGTTGAGGCGGTTCGCATCGAGCTTTTTCTTGAGAGTTGCCATAATGTCCTTTACCGCTTTCTGGCTGCCGTCTGAGGCGCCCTGAACCTAGTCTTAGAAGTCGAGTCCTGCTTCGCGAGCGGCGTCAGCGAGAGCCTTGACGCGACCGTGATAGAGATAGCCACCACGGTCGAACACGATCTTCTTGATGCCCTTCTCCTGAGCGCGCTCGGCGATGAGCTTACCGACAGCCTGGGCAGCGGCGATGTTTCCGCCGTAGGCCTTCTCTTCAGACTTCTTACCGAAGGAGGAGGCAGAGGCGATGGTGACGCCGTTGAGATCGTCGATGAGCTGCGTGTAGATGTGGTTGAGCGAGCGATAGACGTTGAGACGTGGACGCTCTGCGGTACCGGACATCTTCTCACGGATGCGCGTGTGGACGCGCTGGCGGATGACATTGCGTTGACGGGGATTGATCATGATCGTTCTTCCTTCCTAGGGGCGTCGCCAGAGTGCTGGAGACGTTCGGGTTATTTGGAGGGCCCAGGGAATCCCCTAGGCCCAATAATTTATTTAGCGCCGGTCTTTCCGACCTTCTTCTTGAGCTTTTCACCGGTGTAACGGACACCCTTGTTCTTGTAGGGATCCGGCTTACGGAGCGAACGCATGTCGGCGGCGATCTGGCCTACCTTCTGGCGATCAATGCCAGAGACGGCAATGTGCGTCTGCTTAGGGTCGATCGTGACCTCAATGCCTGTCGGCAGGGGGAACTCAATCGGATGCGAGTAGCCAAGGGTGAAGACAACCATGTTCTTACCCTTGAGCTCTACGCGGTAACCAATACCGACGATGTCGAGATCCTTGGTCCAGCCAGTGGTGACGCCGGTGACAGCGTTGAAGACGAGGGCGCGGGCGAGGCCATGGAAGGCCGCCTGCTTGTCGTCCTTGCGCTCGGCGAGAAGGTGGCCGTCTTTCTCGACCAGAGTGATGCCGCCGGGAAGCATGGCGGTGACCTTACCCTTGGGGCCTTCGACGAGGACCGTGTTGCCGTTTTCGCTGACGGTGTACTTGACACCGACGGGCAGAACGATTGGCTTTTTGCCGATACGAGACATTTGATCTACTTTCGTGTGGCTTGCGAGTCGCAGGTTTTGGACCTGTTCCACTGCAGCCGTTGCTACTTATACCTAGAACAGCTGCCCGCGCTTCTGCACAGACAGCCAGAAATTACCAGACCTCTGCGAGAATCTCGCCGCCGACGCCTTCGCGGCGGGCCTGACGGCCGGTCATGACACCCTTCGGGGTGGTCATAATGGAGATACCGAGACCACCCTGCACGCGGCGAATCTCATCGCGACCGAGGTAGACACGGCAACCAGGGCGCGAGATGCGCTTGAGGTCGCGAATGACGGCTTCATTGTTTGGGCCATACTTGAGATAGACACGGATAACCTTCATCCCGTTCTCTTCCGTCGGCTTGTAGTTTGCAATATAGCCCTCTTCCTTGAGGATACGGGCGATCTCGCTCTTGAGCTTGGAGGCGGGGACGTCAAGCTTCTGGTGACGCGCACGAATGGAGTTACGGATGCGGGTCAGGAAGTCTGCTACTGGATCAGTGAGGTTCATTCATTCTCCTTCACCCCCCGTTCGCTCACGAGTGTCTCTCGCGAGAACCAGCGGGGATGCTTGTTGCGGTGTTGCTTCCAGACTTCTGCACTCTAAGCGTTCGCCCGAGTGAGGTCTCTGGAGTAGCGTGCGGTGAAAGCTGCACAGGTTGATCTTCTAATACTAACAGCTAAGGCCCTACCAACTGGACTTGACGACGCCCGGGATCTCGCCCTTAAGCGCAAGCCCGCGGAAGCAAAGACGGCAGACGCCGAACTTCCGGAGGAAGGCGCGGGGGCGACCGCAGATCTGGCAGCGGTTATGCTGGCGGGACTTGAACTTCGGCTTCTTTGCATCTTTGACGCGCTTTGCTGTGGTTGCCATGTGTTTTGCTCTCTATCTTTACTGCAAACTGGGTTGGTGCGCTTGAACTATGCTCCGACGCGGAAGGGCATTCCGAATGCCTTGAGCAGGGTGCGGGCTCCGTTGTCATCCTTCGCCGTCGTGACGATGGTGACGTTCATGCCCTTGAGCTTGTCGACCTTCGCGTAGTCGATTTCAGCAAAGATGAGCTGATCGCGCAGGCCCAGGGTGTAGTTGCCACGGCCGTCGAAGCTCTTTGCCGAGACGCCACGGAAGTCACGAACACGGGGCAGTGCGATCGAGATGAGGCGATCGAGGAACTCGTACATCGTGTCGCCGCGCAGGGTGACCATCGCGCCGATCGGCATACCTTCGCGAACCTTGAAAGCGGCGATGGACTTCTTCGCCTTGGTCGTGACAGGCTTCTGGCCAGCGATAGCGGCAAGATCGGCCACGAGAGGATCCATGATCTTAACGTTCTGGGTGGCTTCGCCGAGGCCCATGTTGATGACGATCTTCTCGATCTTGGGAATCGCCATTGCGTTGGTAATGCCAAGCTCTTTCGAGATTGCCTGCTTGATCTCGCTGTTGTACTTCTCTTTGAGACGTGCTGCCATGATTGCTCTTCGCTTTCTCCACGATTTCCGGGTTTGGCTTGCGCCCGTGTACCGATGCGTGGGGTGAACCTATAAATCTTTGAGCTAAAGACTGCTAGCTGTCCTTACTTCTTCTTTTTCTCGGGGATCGCGTTGCCGGATGCCTTCGAGAAACGAACTTTCTTGTCACCTTCGATGCGAGTGCCGATGCGGGTCTTGTTGCCTTCGCCGTCGACGAGCATCACGTTCGAGATGTGGATCGTGGCTTCTTGCTCCGCGATACCGCCCTGAATGTTCTTCTGCGGGTTAGGCTTCACGTGCTTTTTGATCATCATCACGCCCTCGACGAGGAGACGATCTTTATCGGCGATAACACGAAGAACGCGGCCCTGCTTGCCTTTGTCTTTACCGGCGATCACTGCGACTACGTCGTTACGCTTGATCTTGATCTTGCTAGCTGCCATGGTGAAATCTCCAGATCTCGGCGATCAGTTGTTACTGGGCGGAGCCGGAATCCGCAGAATGTCCGCCTCCGAAGAGGCAGATGAATAAGTTAGATAACCTCTGGGGCGAGCGAGACGATTTTGAGAAACTTCTTCTCGCGAAGTTCGCGGGCCACGGGGCCGAAGACGCGGGTTCCGACAGGCTCGTTGGCATCGTTGATGACGACGGCAGCGTTCTGGTCGAAGCGGATGTACGTGCCATCGCGGCGACGGTACTCCTTGTGCGTGCGCACAATAACAGCCTTTACGACTTTACCCTTTTTTACGGTTCCATCGGGAGAAGCTTCCTTGACGGCTGCCGTGACGACATCGCCGAGGCCGGCTTTCTTGCCGAGACCGCCGCCGAGCGGCAGGATGACCTGCAGCTTGCGGGCGCCGGAGTTATCGGCTACATCGAGGATCGTTCTCATTTGTACTGACATGGTGATCTCCTTGCGCTACAGCGGTCCGGGGCTCTGCCCCAGCGACCCACAATCATTCCGGCAACAGCCGGGTAAAAACTACTTTGCTTCGACGGCGACCGGCTTCTTCTCGTCCGCCAATGCGGAGAGTGAAGAGCGACGGACGATCTCCTCAAGCGACCAGCGCTTGAGCTTCGAGAGTGGACGGGCCTCGCGAATGCGAACAACATCGCCCACGCGGGCGGAGTTCTGCTCGTCGTGCGCGTAGAACTTCTTGTTCGACTTCATGACGCGCTTGTACTTCGGGTGCGCCTTGCGCATCTCGATCTCGACAACGATCGTCTTCTGCATCTTGGTCGAGACTACGAGGCCGACCTTCTCATTGCGGCGCGGTGCAGCCTGGGGCTCGGTAGCGGTCGTCGTTGCGGGGATGATCTGATCAGACATAGTTAGGCCTTCTTCGCTTTCTTACGGGCGGTGCGCTGGCTGGGTGCCGGAGCGACGTTCACCTTCTTCGGCGCGGCTGCCTGCTCGGCTGCCAGAGTGCGCTGACGGGCGACCGTCTTGATGCGGGCGACATCGAGCTTGAGGGTCCGCAGCTTCTTGATGCCCTCAACGTTGCCGAGGCTCTTCTGGAAGCGGATGCGGAAGAGCTGCTCGCCGGCCTTGGCCTGCTCCGTCTTGAGCTCATCGTCACTGAGGTTACGAATCTTGTCGAATTCCATGGTTTTCTTCCTTGCTACTAAAACTAGGCTGAATCTTACTTCGCCGCGACAGCAACCTTCGCATCGTGACGCATAACAAAGCTGGTCTTGAGAGGGAGCTTGTGTGCTGCAAGACGCATGGCCTCACGAGCAAGCTCGGGGGTGACGCCTTCCATCTCGAACAAGATCTTGCCCGGGCGGACGACAGCAACCCAGTGGTCCGGAGCTCCCTTACCTTTACCCATACGGGTTTCAGCAGGCTTCTTCGTGATCGGCTTGTCCGGGAAAATGCGGAGCCATACCTTACCACCACGCTTAATGAAGCGCGTCATGGCGATACGGCTGGCTTCGATCTGGCGGTCCGTAATGTAGCCGCACTCAACGACCTTGAGGCCGAAGTCGCCGAACGAGAGATCGGAGCCACGCCACGCCTTGCCGCACATGCGACCGCGTTGCTGCTTGCGATACTTGACCTTCTTTGGCATCAACATAGAAAAACCCTCTTACCCTCAGGGGCTGAAACCCCGTCGCGGTTGAACTACAGCAGGCAAGGCTGACGCACTTACCTGCTTGAACACTTAGGACGCGAAAGCACCCGAGGCAACAACGCCCTGATCGCGGCGCTTCTTCTGCTCGTAGATGTCTCCACGGTAGACCCAGGTCTTGACGCCGATGATGCCGTAGGTGGTGTGTGCCTCAGCAAAACCGTAGTCGATGTCGGCGCGCAGCGTGTGCAGCGGCAGACGGCCCTGGAGGTACCACTCGGAACGGGCGATCTCGTTTCCGTTGAGACGACCGGAGACGCGAACCTTGATTCCCTTGCAGCCGAAGCGAAGGGCGGAGTCAACCGACTTGCGCATCGCGCGACGGAAGCTGACGCGCTTCTCGAGCTGGAGGGCGATGTTCTCGGCGACAAGCTGAGCATCGAGCTCCGGCTTGTTGACCTCGAGAATGTCGATGAAGACCTCGCGGCTGGTGCGCTTCTGAATGTCGGCCTTGAGCTTGTCGATCTCAGCGCCCTTGCGGCCGATGATGATGCCCGGACGCGCGGTGCGGATGATGAGGCGCAGCTTGTTGCCCGGACGCTCAACCTCTACCGAACTGACACCGGCAGCCTTGAGCTTCTCACGGAGCTCGGCCTTGAGCTTGACGTCCTCGACCAGCAGCTTGTCATAGCCGCGCTCGACGAACCAACGCGACTTCCACGGCTTGTTGACGCCGAGGCGAAACCCATACGGATGGACTTTCTGTCCCATAGCTTCCCTTTACTCCTGCCACTCGCCGGTTGAGCCGGCAGGGCAATCTTGCAAAACTTTAAGTTTACAAGAAACTGCTTACTTTGCAGCCTTCTTGGTTGCAGCTTTTTTCGCGGCAGGCTTCTTTGCTGCGGACTTGGCTGCGGTCTTCTTAGCAGCCTTCTTCGCAACCGGGGCCGCCGGAGCTTCCGCTGCTGATGCGCTGACCGATTCCGCCGACTTCTTCTCAGCTACCGTAACGATAATGTGGGCGAGCCGACGCTGGTAGCGGAAGGCACGTCCCATCGGGGCAGGCCGGATCCGCTTCATGCGCGGGCCCTCGTTGGCGATCGCGGTGCGGACATACAGGTTGTCTACATCGACATCCAAGCCCTGCTCCTGCGAGACGTAGTTGGCATTCTGGATGGCGGAGCGCAGAACCTTCTCGATCACAGGCGCCATCTTCTTGGTGCTGAAGTGGACGGTGTTGATCGCTTGCTCAACGCGAAGACCCTTGATCATGTCAAGGACAAGCTTCGCCTTCTGCGGACTGGTGCGCTGAAATTTAGCTTCCGCGCGGAACTCTCGAACTTTTTCTACGGCAATCTTCGACATGAGCTACTTCCTTCGAAACTTCTGGTACGCCATGCAGGCGTGTCGTGCAATGGTGCATGAAGAGCAGAACGCTTACTTGCCCTTCGCGGCGCTTTCGGAGGCCCGTGCAGAATGGCCCTTGAAGGTGCGAGTCGCGGAGAACTCACCAAGCTTGTGGCCAACCATGTTCTCCGTCACATAGACCGGAATGAACTTGCGGCCGTTGTGGACAGCGATGGTGTGGCCGACGAAGTCCGGGTGAATAGTGGAACGACGCGACCAGGTGCGGAGGACCTTCTTGTCGTTTGCCTGGTTCATGACGTCGATCTTCTTCATGAGGTGGTCGTCGATGAAGGGACCCTTTTTTGCGGAACGTGCCATGGTGAAAACTCCGTATTTCTTTACTGCGTGCTGGATAGGACGAATCTCTAAGCTGCGAGACTTGGTCTTGCTAAATGCCGTTTACTTGCTGCGGCGGCTGACGATAAAGACATCGGTCCGCTTGTTGTTACGGGTCTTGTATCCACGAGTCGGCTGACCCCAGGGAGTAACAGGGTGACGACCGCCCGAGGTCTTACCTTCACCACCACCGTGCGGGTGGTCGACAGGGTTCATCGAAACACCGCGGTTGGAGGGACGAATTCCCTTCCAGCGGTTGCGTCCAGCCTTGCCGATGGTGACGTTCTCGTGGTCCGTGTTACCGACCTGGCCGATCGTGGCCATGCACTCGACGAGGACCTTGCGGGTCTCGCCCGAAGGCAGCTTGAGAAGAGCGTAGTCGCCTTCCTTTGCGATCAGGTTGACCTGTGCGCCCGCAGAACGCGCCATCTGCGCGCCCTTACCGGGACGCAGCTCGATGTTATGTACGATCGTTCCAATAGGAATGTTCTTGAGCGGCAGAGCATTGCCGACCAGGATGTCCGCCTCAGGGCCGCTCATGATCGACTGACCGACCTTGAGCCCGATGGGCTGGATAATGTAGCGCTTCTCACCATCCGCGTAGTTGATCAACGCGATGCGCGAGCTACGGTTCGGGTCGTACTCTACCGTTGCCACAGTGCCCGGGATACCGAACTTATCACGCTTGAAGTCGACGAGGCGAAGCTTCTGCTTGTGACCGCCGCCGTGATGGCGCATGGTCATGCCACCGGCGTTGTTGCGTCCACCGGTGCGGGGCTTGACGCCGAGGAGAGGCTTATGGGGCTTGTCCGTCGTCAGGTCGCTGTTGACCAGCTTGGTCGCGAAGCGGAGGCTCGGGGTAATCGGTCGAAATGATTTAATCGGCATCGTCTTGTTCCTTGACTGCGGCGGGCTGATTTCTCAACACGCCTCGGTTCTATCGATCTTGTGCGCTGCTTCGTGTAATTAGAGGCTGTTCAGGTACTCAGGCATCTTCTCGCCCTCTTTGAGGCGAACGTAAGCCTTCTTCCAATCGGGGCGGTAGCCGGAGAACTTACCACGTCGGCGCTCCTTGCCTTCGACAGTTGCTGTACGGACTCCCTCAACCTTGATCTTGAAGAGAGTTTCAACGGCCTGCTTGACCTCAGTCTTGGTAGCCTTCAGAGCAACCTCGAAGACGAGGGTATTCTGAGTTTCCTTGACGGTCATGCCCTTTTCGGTGATCAGAGGGCGACGGATAACAGTATAAAGAGTTGGCATTATGCAACCTCCTTCTCGGCGTGCTTGCGCTTGGAGAGGGACTTCTTGAGGGTCTCCTGCAGCGCTTCGAGAGCGTCTACAGAGAAGATGGCGTGCTCGTAACGGAGCAGGTCGTAAGGATGAACCTCAGAGCTGAGCACGAGCTCAACACCCTGCAGGTTGCGCGAACCGAGGTACAGCTTCTCGTCCAGCTTACGGCTCGATTCCACCAGAAGAGTCGTCTTGCCGGCATCCAGCTTGGTGATTGCTGCGCGGTAGAGCTTTGTCTTCGCCTCAGAGGCGACGAGCGAATCCACCACGGTGAACTTACCGTCGGCAATCTTCGCTGCGAGAGCCGAGCGCAGTGCGCCCATGAGCTTCTTCTGCGGGAAGGCGTACTCGTAGCTGCGCGGCTGAGGTCCGTGGACCGTACCGCCACCACGCCAGAGCGGGGTGCGGATGGAGCCGACGCGAGCGCGACCGGTTCCCTTCTGCTTCCAGAGCTTCTTGCCAGCGCCCGAGACATTCTTGCGGGTTTTGGTAGCAGCAGTTCCCTGGCGCAGAGCAGCGCGATAGTGCTTGACCGACTCCCAGAGGAGTGCATCGTTGACCTCGGCGGAGAACAGCTCGTCGATAAGCTCGAACTCGCCTACCTTCGCTCCACCGAGATTCACTACATTGATGTTTGCCATCGTTCTTCTCTCTTCATGCCTGCCATCGATGCGGCAAGCCCTAACTTTGTATAAAAACCTTCAGGCAAAAAGCATCTACTTGCCTAACCCTTACTTCTTCTTGGAAGGTGCTGCCTTCTTCGAGGCCTTCAACGCATCCTTCGTAGCGGCACCGGCAAATCCACGACGCTCACGCGGTGGAGCCTTCGCCTTTGAGATCAGTACATACCCATCACGCGGACCAGGAACCGCGCCTTCAACCAACAGAAGATTGTCCTCAAGGTCAACCCCCATGATGCGGAGGTTGCGGACCGTGATCTGTGCGTGCCCCATGTGTCCCGGCATGCGCTGACCAGGAAATACACGCGAAGGGAACGACGATGCACCAATCGAGCCCTGCACCTGGAACATGTGGCCATGCGACTTGGGACCGCCGCCGAAACCGTGGCGACGAATAACGCCAGCAAATCCGCGGCCCTTGGAGGTGCCGATGACATCGACGAACTTCTCGTCGTTGAAGATGTCAACCAGAATACGATCCCCAGCCTTGGCAGTGATCGTCTCTTCGCCATCAGACGTCTTGACAGCCTCAAGAGCAACTTCCTTGATGAGGCGAACAGGCGGAGCACTTGCCTTAGCAAAGTGGCCAGTCATCGCCTTGTTGACCTTAGACGCCTTAATGAAATCGACGTAACCGATCTGGGCGGCCTCATAGCCATCGCGAGCCAGGGTCTTAAGCTGTGTAATGACGCAAGGACCCGCCTTGAGCACGGTGACCGGATGAACATCGCCGCGGTCGTCGAACAACTGGGTCATGCCGATTTTTTTACCGAGAATGCCTACTACTGACATCGTGTTTTCCTTTCCTCATCATGCTGAACTAAATGTTCAGCACTGCCGGGTTGAACATCTAAAGATCTAAAAGCTTTTCTCTAAACAATTCTTACTTCTGAACCGTCTTGATCTCTACGTCAACGCCAGCGGGGAGATCGAGCTTCATGAGCGCATCTACCGTCTGTTGAGTAGGCTCGAGGATATCGATGAGGCGCTTGTGCGTACGAATTTCGAAGGCCTCGCGCGATTTCTTGTCTACATGGGGCGAGCGAAGAACGCAGTACTTGTTCTTCATCGTCGGCAGCGGAATGGGACCCGCAACCTGAGCTCCGGTACGCTTGGCCGTCTCGACGATCTCGCCCGTGGAGGTGTCAAGTACGCGGTAGTCATACGCCTTTAACCGAATTCTGATTCTCTGTCCAGCCATTGTTACTCTCTTTCGTCCTACTCAAAGATCGTTTGGAGTGGCAGCCGGCCATGAACATCTGCACGTGCCGGCAGCCCTCGATTTTCGTTTACTTAATAATTTCGGAGATGGTACCAGCGCCGACTGTTCTTCCACCTTCGCGGATGGCGAAGCGGAGGCCCTTCTCCATGGCGACCGGCGTGTGCAGCGTGATCTCCAGCTGCGTGTTATCGCCCGGCATCACCATCTCGGTGCCCTCAGGAAGCTTCGCCGAGCCGGTTACGTCCGTCGTCCGGAAGTAAAACTGTGGGCGGTAGCCGTTGAAGAACGGGGTGTGACGGCCGCCTTCTTCCTTGCTCAGGACATAGATCTCGCCCTTGAACTGGGTGTGTGGCGTGATCGATCCCGGCTTCGCCAGAACCATGCCGCGCTCCACATCTTCCTTCGCGATACCACGCAGAAGAAGACCCGCATTGTCGCCTGCAAGACCCTCGTCCAGCTGCTTCTTGAACATCTCGACGCCGGTGCAGACCGTCGCCTGGGTGTCGCGGAAGCCAACGATCGAGCAGGCCTCGCCCACCTTGATCTTGCCGCGCTCGATACGGCCCGTGACCACCGTGCCGCGACCCGAGATCGAGAAGATGTCTTCGATCGGCATCAGGAACGGAAGGTCCACAGCGCGCTCCGGCTGCGGGATGAACTTGTCCACCGCCTCCATCAGCTCGTCGATCTTCGCCTCCCACTCCGCCTCGCCGTTCAGACCGCCGAGGGCAGAGCCGCGGATGATCGGGGTATCGTCGCCGGGGTAGTCGTACTTCGACAGAAGCTCACGAACCTCCATCTCGACCAGCTCGATCAGCTCGGGATCCTCAACCGCATCGCACTTGTTCAGAAACACCACGATGTACGGAACGCCAACCTGGCGGGCGAGCAGAACGTGCTCCTTGGTCTGGGGCATCGGACCGTCGGTCGCAGCCACCACCAGGATTGCGCCGTCCATCTGCGCCGCTCCCGTGATCATGTTCTTGATGTAGTCCGCGTGGCCCGGGCAGTCGACGTGCGCGTAGTGACGGTTCGGCGTCTCGTACTCGACATGCGAGGTCGAGATCGTGATGCCGCGCTCGCGCTCTTCCGGCGCGTTGTCGATCGTGTCGAACGAACGGAACTTGTTCGAAGGGTTGTGCTTCGACAATACCTTCGTGATCGCTGCCGTCAACGTCGTCTTGCCGTGATCAATGTGACCAATCGTCCCGATGTTTACGTGCGGCTTAGACCGGTCAAACTTTTCCTTGCCCATGATGCTCGTCTCCGTATTTCTGAAGTTCTAAAAGCGCTGTACAGCTAAACTTTTACTTACTCTCTTTGCCCTGCACCTTGGCAATGATCTCTTCCGAAACCGAGCGCGGCGCTTCTTCGTACTGCTTGAACTGCATCGAGTAATTTGCACGACCCTGCGTGGACGACCGCATATGCGTGGCATAACCGAACATCGTGCTCAACGGAACCGATGCCTGGATAGCCTGCGTGCCGCCAACCATCTCCATACCTTCGATACGGCCACGGCGGCTATTGAGGTCGCCGATGATGGTTCCCATGTACTCCTCGGGAACCGTCACTTCAACCGACATGATCGGCTCAAGCAGAACCGGCTTTGCCTTGCGAGCAGCCTCTTTGAATGCCATCGAACCGGCAATCTTGAATGCCATTTCGTTCGAGTCGACGTCGTGATAGCTGCCGTCGTAGAGCGAAACCTTGATATCGACCATCTCGTAGCCAGCCAGAATGCCACGCTGCATGGCGTCCTGAATGCCCTGATCGATTGGCTTGACGTACTCCTTAGGAATCGCGCCGCCCTTGGTGTCGTTGGTAAATTCGTAACCCTTGCCTGGCTCGTTCGGCGAGATGCGAATCTTGCAATGTCCGTAGTTACCCGAGCCACCCGTCTGCCGAATGTACTTGCCTTCAGCATCCGAGTTCGAACGAATCGTCTCGCGATAGTTGACCTGCGGCTTGCCGACGTTGGCCTCTACCTTGTACTCGCGCATCATGCGATCCACGATGATCTCAAGGTGGAGTTCGCCCATACCCGCGATGATGGTCTGGCCCGAGTCAATATCGGTGCGAACATTGAACGTGGGGTCTTCCTGCGCCAGCTTGGCGAGGGCCATACCCATCTTCTCCTGGTCGGCTTTGGTCTTCGGCTCCACCGCAACCTCGATAACAGGCTTCGGGAAGTCGATCGATTCAAGCACGACAGGGTGCTTATCTGTGCAGATCGTATCGCCAGTGACGAGGTTTTTCAGGCCAACCGCTGCGCAGATATCGCCGGCAAGAATCTCGGTAATCTCTTCGCGCTTGTTGGCGTGCATCTTCAGTAGACGGCCGATACGCTCCGTCTTGCCGGTGCGGGGATTCAGAACTGAGTCGCCAGTCTTGAGCTGACCAGAGTAGACGCGAATAAAGATAAGCTGGCCGACGAACGGGTCGGTCATGATCTTGAAGCCGAGCGCGGCAAATGGGTCAGAATCATCGGCCTTGCGAACAATCTTCTCTTCCATATTGTCCGGGTTCGAACCGATCATGGGAGGAATGTCGAGCGGGCTAGGCAGATAGTCCACGACGGCATCGAGCAACGTCTGCACACCCTTATTCTTGAAGGACGAGCCACACAGCACCGGAAAGATGCTCATAGCGATAGTGGCCTTACGAATGCCAGCCTTGAGCTGCGCAACGGTCGGCTCTTCGCCTTCGAGGAAGAGATTCAGGATCTCATCATCACTGTCAGCAACAGCCTCGATGAGAGCGTGACGGGCTTCCCTTGCCTTATCGAGCAAATTGGCGGGAATCTCTTCAACCGAGTACTCCGCGCCCATCGTCTCGTCGTGCCAGAGAATTGCCTTCATCTCTACGAGATCGACGACACCTGCAAACTTCGCCTCTGCGCCGATGGCGATGTTGATGGGGATCGCACGCGCACCGAGACGATCCACAATCGTCTTCGTCGCATAAACGGCGTCCGCGCCAGCCTTGTCCATCTTGTTGATGAAGCAGATACGGGGAACCTTGTATTTGTCAGCCTGACGCCACACCGTTTCAGACTGAGGCTGAACACCAGCAACCGCGTCGAAGCAAGCGACCGCGCCGTCGAGGACGCGAAGCGAGCGCTCCACCTCGGCTGTGAAGTCAACGTGGCCAGGCGTGTCGATGATATTGATCCGAATGTTCTTCCAGGTGCAGGTCGTCGCGGCGGACGTAATCGTGATGCCGCGCTCCTGCTCCTGCTCCATCCAGTCCATGGTCGCAGTTCCTTCATGCACTTCGCCGATACGATGCGTAATGCCCGTATAGAAGAGAATGCGCTCGGTCGTCGTCGTCTTACCGGCGTCGATGTGCGCCATAATCCCGATGTTCCGGCAACGATTTAGAGGTGTAGTGCGTGCCACGGTATATCTCTCATCTGCGAGCCCTGCTCGCGGTATAGAAGCGTTAAGACAAAAGCCAGAAGGCTTTACTGAAAAGCCTTTTCTTTACCACCGATAATGCGCAAAAGCCTTATTAGCCTCAGCCATGCGGTGAACATCTTCTTTTTTCTTCATTGCAGCTCCGCGGCCATTGGCAGCGTCAAGCAGCTCGGCGGTCAACTTCTCCACCATGCCCTTTTCGCCACGGGCGCGGCCATAGGTCACAAGCCAGCGAATAGCGAGCGATGTGCGACGCTCAGGAAGGACTTCGATCGGCACCTGGTAGTTCGCGCCACCAACGCGGCGGCTCTTAACCTCAAGAAGCGGCTTGCAGTTCTCGATCGCCTTCTTGAACAGCTTGAGGGCTTCGTCGCCACCCTTCTGCTCGAGATTGGTCATGGAGGTATAGAAAATACCCTGAGCGGTCGACTTTTTGCCACCCCACATCATCGAGTTGACAAACTTTGTGACCAAGGTCGAGTTGTACACCGGATCTGGTGCAACTTCACGCTTCGCGATATAGCCTTTTCTGGGCATTGCTTTCTCTTCTCGTCTTCCTTCAGGGCCGTCAAACTCTCAAGCCCTGAACCTGAATTTGTGCGGCGAACCGCGGGGAACTACTTAGCCTGAGCCTTCGGACGCTTTGCGCCATACTTGGAGCGGCTCTGCTTACGATTGGCAACACCAACCGAGTCGAGCGTTCCACGCACAACGTGATAGCGGACACCCGGGAGATCCTTAACACGGCCCCCACGGATCAGCACAATCGAATGCTCCTGGAGATTGTGGCCGATGCCCGGGATATAGGTCGTCACTTCGATCCCATTGGTTAGACGAACACGGGCAACCTTACGGAGCGCCGAGTTCGGCTTCTTAGGGGTCTGAGTGTAGACGCGGGTGCAAACGCCACGGCGCTGGGGCGAACCCTGAAGCGCAGGACTGGCGGTCTTATAACGAGTGGGCGTGCGGCCCTGCTTGACGAGCTGATGAAACGTAGGCACTGAAGCTCCTTGACGTGATGCACTCAAAACTTGTCAGGCGCGCAGAAGGAGCCCTTCGCTTTTACGTGACGTACACGCAAAAAGTGAGAACGCTGAAGCGTCTCGGGCGAAGAAATATCCTGCTTCGCGTCTGCTACTGCATAAACCAGACGAAAACAGTCGACGGTGACCGAGCGTTTTCCTTTACCTGCCAGGAAGAGCCGGCTCCGTTTCGCTGTCCCGGCCCGTATAGCCCATCCAGGGTGGAGGGTGTCACAGGCACGATTGCGATGGGCCGCAGACTACAGCTTGCCGATTACTTGGAAGCACTGCGGTGAAATCTCTTGTATCCAGTGTAGCGCAAGCTGGCGAACCATGTACTTGGCTGGGCATTTCTCCGCCCTGAACGCCGCTGATTGACTCTACGACGCATTCCGGATACTCGCGGAACCTTCTAACAATAGCAATTCCGCCTATGTGCGTCAACTTTTTAAGTATTTCTAACAAAAAAATACTTCCAAATGCACCCTCGACGCAGCAATCATCAGGACAATCTCGCATGCTAGGCTTTCGGCATGACTTTTCCAATGCTTCGCCAGCAGCTATTGCCTGCCTCTCTGTCTGCCTTCGCCCTGCTCTTCTTGCTCTCCTCCACGGCAACATTGGGCGCGCAGACCACGGCTTCAAGCACCCCAAAGGACCCCCGCGTAGCTACTCTTCTCGAAGCGATGAGCAAGGTCCACAGCCCTATCGAGCCAGCTATCTCGCCTGACGGCACCACTGTAGCCTGGTCGGCCCGCTCCAAAGACGGTGTCGTCATCCACCTGTCCAACGTCAACGCCCCAGACCCCGCCAAAGACAAACTCATCGGCACGAATCTAAAGGGGCCCGAGGCGAGTTGCAGCAGCACCGCCTCCACATGGTCCCCCGACGGCAACACCCTGGCCTTCCTGTCCACCTGCACTGGCAAATCTAGCCCCGCTGGCCAGCAACAGATCCTCCTCTGGTCAAAGGCGACGGGAGAGATCAGACAGCTCACTCATGTGACTGGCTCTCTCGATGATCCGGCCTGGTCCCCCGACGGCAAGGCCATCGCCTTTCTTTTCGTCGAAAACGCAACCCGTACAGCAGGCGCGCTCGATGCGATGAAACCACCGGCAGGAGTCATTGGCGAGGACGGCGTTGAGATTCAACGTGTAGCAGCGATCGATGTCACGAGCGGTCATTTCGTGCAGGCCACCCCCGCCAATTTGCACGTGTACGAGTTTGATTGGGCGCCGGATTCGACGAAGATTGCGTTTGTGGCGGCCCCACCTCCGGGCGAGAACACCTGGTGGATCGCACAGCTTTACACAGAACCGCTCTCGGCTTCCATCCTTAAGGCAGCAGAGCCAAAGTCGATTCTCAATACGAAGACGATCGCAGGCTCGCTCCACGAGCTTCAGATTGCCGTGCCGCGCTGGTCGCCGGATGGATCGCAAATCGCCTTCATCGGCGGCCTGATGAGCGATCAGGGCTCGACTGGCGGAGATGTTTACGTGATGCCTTCTGTCGGAGGAGAGCCGAGGGACGTAACGCCGGGCAGGACGTCCACACCGGCGTACATCCACTGGGTCGATGGGACAAAGATCGGCATCTCGGAGCATCTCGGCGGAAGCAGCCGGATTGCGGTGCTCGACCTCGAAACCGGCGAGGATCTTCCGGGCGTTGGCGCGACCTATCCGGAGTCGATTGGCACCGGGATGATGGCAATGAGTATCTCTACATCCTCGGATTCGCGGAGTGTGGCTTTCATTCGCAGCTCTTTCGAGCGGATGCCCGAGGTATGGGCAGGAGCGCTCGACAATCTCAAGCAGATCTCTCACCTGAATGACGGGATAAAGCCTTCGTGGGGCAAGACTGAAGACATCACTTGGACCAACGAGGGATTCAAGATACAGGGCTGGCTGCTCTATCCAGCCAATTACGATCCGAATAAAAAATACCCTCTCGTGGTCTTCGTGCATGGGGGCCCTTCAAGCGCGGCACAACCACGCTGGCCTGGAGCGGGCTATGGCGGAGCGCCGTTCTCCGCGCTGGGCTACTTCGCCTTCATGCCCAATCCGCGCGGCAGTTATGGACAGGGCGAGAAGTTTACCCAGGCCAACGTCAAGGACTTCGGCTACGGCGATATGCGTGACATTCTCGCCGGAATGGACACGCTCGAGAAGCGTCTTCCTATCGACAAAGACCGTGAAGGCATCACTGGTTGGAGCTATGGCGGCTTCATGACGATGTTTGGCGTCACCCAGACAACGCGGTTCAAGGCGGCAGTGGCGGGCGCCGGCATCAGCGACTGGCAGAGCTACTACGGCGAGAACTCGATCGATCAATGGATGATTCCCTTCTTCGGGAAGAGCGTCTACGACGATCCGGCCATCTACGCGAAGAGCTCTGCAATCAACTTCATCAAAAGTGTGAAGACGCCGACGCTGGTGGTTGTAGGCGATCGCGACGGCGAATGCCCGGCACCGCAGAGCTACGAGTTCTGGCATGCACTGCGTGCGGAAGGAGTAAAAACGCAACTTGTGGTGTACCCCAATGAAGGGCATGGCTTCCGCGATCCGGCTCATCGTCTGGATGTTCTGGAACGGGCTCTGGAGTGGTTCGCCACCGAGATGCCCGCAAAGTAGCCACAGGTGCGTCGTACGCGGAGGGAAAAGTAGGCATGCACACTTCCCTCCGCGCCAGGCTCGGAAAGGGCTCATTTGCTTCCCGCTGGAGCAGCTTCTACACTGAGCATTAGATATTTAGCGTCTGGAGTGGGACCGTCCGATTGGGGTTCAGGTTGGGCGGGGAGGTTTAATGCGTCGGTTCGTTACGTTATTCGTTCTATTGCTGGTTTCCGTTCCATTCGGTATGTCGGTCTCGGGTTGCGGGAAAAAGACCGCGGTTGTGTACTGCAACGGTGGAGACTCTGGTGTTGTGGTGGGTCAGCTAAACAGCATTGTGATGCAGCCGGTGATCTACGGCATATCGCTTAACTACGGGCAGATCGGCCAGCTCTCCACGCCGACTGCAACGGACTGCAAAGCCACGGTGGTAACCGTCAAGGCCTACACCTACGGCTCGCAAAACAAGGCCATCGTCGACGTGAATCCGTCGACGGGAGCTCTATGCGCCGGCACATGGAACCGGAACCTGAACGTCATTCCGGACTATACGGTCTGCACCGCGACGAACCCGCCTGCGAGTAACTCGATGACTTATCTGACGGCGGAGGCGAATGGAGTCACAAGTAATCCGATCCCCGTGTATACGCATCCTGTAGTGACCAGCGTGTTGCTGGGAACACCAACGGCGAATTGCACAACAGATCCGACGACGAACTGCTGCCCCCTGGCAGCGGCTAACACGATCACCGCACCCGCCTACTCCGGCAATAGCTGCATCTCTCAGGGAAGTACCGGACAACTCGTAGCCCGTGTATTTGCGGGAACGGGCACCTATGACGCCACAACCGGAACCACGACCGGGACGCTCCAGAACATCAGCTGCCAGGCCGGACATTTGACCTATACCGCAAACACCTCCGGGCTCGTCTCAATCGACGAGAATGGTGTCGCCACAGCCGAGCTGCCGGGGTCTACAGTCATTACCGCAAGTGTTTCAAACGCGGGAAGTTCAGCTGGTTTCTTCTCGACCTGTCCTCCGGCGAGCATCAACTTGAGCGTTCCGAATTCATCGTCAACCGCGCTGAGCGTGAATCAGAACTACGCTCAGCCACTCACCGCAACAGTTCTGGACACCCGGGGTGTAACCCTCACAGGGCTCTCGCTTGAGTACGTTTCGACCACGCCAACGACGATTCCCGTCGCTTCTACCGGTATCGTGACGCCTTCGTATCCGGGCGCGGCTTCCATCACTGCCATTTGCCAACCGGCGACCTGCAATCCATCGCCCTTCAACCAGATTGGCCTGTTCGGCAACGGAAAGCCGCTAGCCTCCAACGCGATCGACATCACGACGCCGGGAACGAACAGCACCCTTCTGTACATCGCGAGCACGGATTCGCGCTACCTTGTTCCGGTTGACTTTACGACATCGACCCTAGGCACGGCAGTTCAACTTCCTTACGTCCCTAACTCGATGGTGATCAGCGAAGACGGCACCTCGATCTACATGGGTAGCTCGACCGAGCTGATGGTCGTGAGCGCAAGTACGGACGGCATTACCCGGCAAGATTTGACGGTTCCGGGAACGGTCTTGGCAGTCTCCCCGGATAATTCGACGGTAGTCATTGCCGATGCGGCTCGCAAACTGATCTACCTTGAAGCCGCTGCTGGCGGTGTCACCAGCGAGTACGGATGGTCCGGAAACGGAACTCCCCATGCTCAGTGGACGCCTGATTCGGCGACGGTCTACATTACCGTCTCCGATCCAACAACTTCATCCGATCAGCTGTTGGTTTACTCCACCTTTACGGGATGGAACAACATTACGCCTACGCCGAATTCGACGGGTGGAAACTATCCACTGGACGTTGCCGTTACCGTACCGAGTATCGGAGCCTACCTGGCCGGGTCCCCGACGACTGCCGTCGGATATTGCCCTGCAAGCACCTTCACCACCACCAACGATCAGACTACCGTGACGAATATATTCAACCCGCAGGCAGACAGCAATACGGCAGTCACCGATCGCATCGCGGCAACGAATGATGGAAAGCACATTCTCGGAGCAGCGGTTTCTAATATGCTGCTGAGCGATTTACAACTTACCCTTCCGACCGGGCCATGCCCCTCGTCCGGCGACGCTTTGTCGTTCACGTCTGTTGCGACGACATCGGCGTTGTCCGGTATTACTCCTACAGCCATTACGGGCGTCTTTCCAACGTCTGACTCAACGGCGGCTGTCGTAACCTATACGGGGACAGGTGGCGTGCTTCCGTGGTATGCGCCCAGCTCTGCCGGGACAGCTACCCCCGGAACGCTGACCAACATCACGCTCTCCGGTACGGCGATCGCTCCGGTTGCTGGTGTCTGGAGCACAGATAACCTGACCTTCTATGCCGGAACTTCGGGCGACAATCTCGTTCACTTAATCACACGCAGCGCGGCTGGAAGCACGCTGTCGGATTCGAAGACGATTGCTCCAAATCTTCCGATTGACCCAAACATTACGAATCCCACGAGTACAATTGCCGTTCCGAACCTGATGGTCCAGAAGCCGCGCAAGACGACTTAAGCCGTTCTTGCAGGCAATAAAGAACCCTCTCCGCGGAGAGGGTTCTTTATTGCCTGCGTTGCGTTATTGGGTCAAGCGAGACGCTTCTTCATGATTTCCCTCGCCACAGCATCGAGGACGCCGTTGAGGAAATGAATGGATTCAGGAGCGGCATACCGACGCCCGATCTCGAGGCTCTCGTTGATGATGATGGCAGCCGGAGTGTTGGGGTAACCGAGCATCTCCGCAATAGCGGCGCGCAGCAGGTTGCGATCGACAACAGGCATACGCTCAATGCGCCAGTTCTGTGAGTGCTGCTCGATGATGCCGTCGATCTCCGTGATGCGGGAGGTCGCGACACGATAGATATCTTCAGCAAAGCTACGCGTCTCGGCATCCACATCGTCGCGGGAGGGCCAGAAGAGCTTGCGCACTTCGTCCGGAGTCTGCTTCCCGAGGTCGCCCTGGAAGAGCATCTGCATAGTCAGTTCGCGGGACTTACGACGAGTTCCCATTATTGCTTCACCGCCAACTTCTTTTGAATGGATACCATTTCGATTGCGGCGATGGCTGCTTCAAAGCCCTTATTGCCTGCCTTGAGCCCCGCACGGTCGAGTGCCTGCTCGAGTGTCTCGCAGGTGAGCACACCGAAGGCGTGGGGAATGCCCGTCTCCTGCTGGGACTGGCCGATACCGCGCGCCACCTCGTTGTAGATCGCCTCGTAGTGAGCCGTCTCTCCCCGCAAAAGACAGCCTAGGGTGATGATAGCGTCGAAGCGCTTTGACTCGGCCAGCGTGCGGGCAGCGTTGGGAACCTCCCACGCTCCGGGAACACGGACAATCTCGATGTCCTGCTTCGCCGCCCCGCTCCGATGAAGCGCGTCGAGCGAACCTTGCAGCAGACGGTCGGTGATAACAGTATTCCAGCGGGTCGTGACAACGGCGAAGCGCATGCCTTCGGCGCTCATATCTCCCTCAATGGCCACAGGCTTGTTGTGGAGAGGGTTTTCAGACTGCCAAAAGCCTAGACGAAGCTCCGGGGTGAGCTGTGCGGTGAAGAGTCGGGAGTTCCAATGGGTCAGCTCCGGTGCGGAGAGGAGCGTCTCGACCTCTTCGGTGCGGTAGCTTACAAGCATCCACTGCTGAACAATGGTATGGACGTGGTCCAGTTGCGTGACCTCAATGAGTAGAGGCGGCACAGCGGGGGGACGACCTGAGACAAGCTCCAGGTTGCCCACGGAGGCGAGGAAGGACTCGCCGCGCCCGCTATCGTGTTGCCAACCTTTACCAGACTCGAAGCCAAGCGCCTCGAAGAGCCCCTTCAGCTTGTCCATTTCCACACTCTGCGCGTCGGCGGAGCCTACAGCGTGGACGAGCGTTATTCCTTTAATCATAAGAACGATTGTATCGTCTGGGTTAGGGAAGCACGGAGAAGATGAGATGAGCTACGAGACTTTGTTATGCGTAATTGAGCAGGGAGTTGCAACTGTCACGCTGAATCGGCCTAAGGTGCTCCATGCACTAAATACCCAGGCATTCGATGAACTGGAGAGAGTGTTTCTGGCCCTGACGTCGCAGGATGAGGTACGCGTCATCCTGCTGACGGGAGCGGGCGAGAAAGCCTTCGCCGCAGGCACGGACATCAAAGAGCTGGTCGGCACAAATCCTGTGACAGGAGAGATAAAGGCTCGGCGCGGGCAATCAGTCCTCCGGCTGATCGAGAACTGCGGTAAACCAGTCATCGCTTTGATCAATGGGTTTGCGCTGGGTGGGGGATGCGAGCTCGCACTCGCCTGTACCCTGCGGATAGCCAGCGAGACGGCAAAGCTGGGTCAGCCAGAGGTCAAACTGGGCCTGATTCCCGGCTACGGTGGCTCCCAGCGCCTACCGCGACTGGTTGGACAGTCAGCAGCGCTGAAGCTCTTGATGACCGGCGAGATCATCGGAGCAGCCGAAGCCCTGCATATCGGCTTGGTGGACGAGGTTGTTTTGGCGAGCCACCTGTTGGCGCGCGGCGAAGAGCTGGCAAGGATGATGGTTGCGGTCGCTCCGCTGGCGATGACAGCCTGTCTTGAAGCGGTACGGCGCGGCAGCCACGTCGAGCTGGAGGATGCACTCGATATCGAGGCGGAGATCTTTGGGCGGCTCTGCGGGACGAACGATAAAACCGAAGGGACGGCGGCGTTTTTGGAGAAACGGTCTCCGAACTGGACCGGCCAGTAGCGATTGCCGGAAGATGAAAAAGTCATTGATTCCGGAGGGGAATGGCTTGATATGCTTGAATCGTGCGGAATCTACGGTATCTCCTCCCTTCTCTTTTGATGTCGGCAGCTTTTATAGGCTGCAACCGAACTGCGGCCTCCGTCACGGCAGAGACGCGGCAAATAACTGCGCAACAGCACGCACAGACCGACGAGGCGCGTCAGCAGATGGAACTGATTCCTCCTCCATCGAAGACACGGTACATGGCCGTCAAGAGCCTCAGCAGTTGGGAAAACCCATATCTGACCGTCCAAGGCGGCATGTTGACCCTCCACGTCATGCTGGCGGATGCCAACACCAGCGATCTGGGCGTGGGCGGCATGCTGCGACCCGCAGGGGCAAGGCGGCAAGATCTGAACATTCGCGTCAGTGACCTGCCAGCGGCACTCAACGCGGTGCCCCAGGACTCCTGGCCCTATGGTCGTGTCGTTGCCGTCGAAGAGGCGCACAACACTCCCAAGGACGCCAGCCCCCAGGTTCGCCGCAACATGGAAGTCACGATGCAGATGCTGAGCGATCTGGGAGTCGTCGTGTATGAGTGGAATGAAGGCGGCCCAGGACTGCGGTAGCTGTTTCTCCTTCAAAAAACATCGCCACGATCGCTTAGGCTAGGATTCTCGTACAACTAACCTTTTTTGGGTGACACGATTGCATACGACGGCCTTGGTGATCTTCTGCCTGTTTTTTCTTTTGGTCACGGCGGCAGGTTTTTGGGCAGCCCGATGGCGGCGCCCTCAGGCCGGGATGGAATCGCTCGAAGAGTGGGGACTGGCCGGGCGGAACTTCGGCCCCTGGGTGACCTGGTTCCTGGTCGGCGGCGACCTGTATACGGCGTACACGGTGATCGCCGTTCCGGCAGCACTGTATGGCGCAGGCGCGATGGGTTTCTTCGCTCTCCCCTACGTGATCATGATCTACCCCTACATGATGCTGGTGCTGCCGCGCATGTGGACTGTATGCCATCGCCACGGATATGTAACCTTCGCTGACTTTGTTCGCGGACGCTATGGCAACCGCTTGCTGACACTGGCCGTCGCCTTGACGGGAATCCTCGCCTTGATGCCGTACATCGCACTTCAACTGGTGGGGATGCGCGTTGTCATCTCGGCGCTCGGTGTAACGGGAGAGTGGCCACTGGTGGCGGCCTTCGTCATCCTTGCGGCCTATACCTACTCGAGCGGCCTGCGGGCACCCGCAGTGATTGCGATCGTGAAGGACCTGATGCTGTACATCATGGTGATCGCCGCGATCGTGCTGTTACCGATCAAGCTGGGCGGCTATGCGCATGTGTTTGAACTTGCCAATCACGCGCTGTCGATGCACTCTCCGGCGGCGACGATCTACCTGCGGCAGGGCCAGGTTCTCGGCTACTCCACGCTGGCAATTGGAAGCGCCGTGGCGCTGATGCTGTACCCCCACACCGCAACTGCCGTGCTGAGCGCAAAGAGCGCGCAGGTCGTTCGGCGCAACGCGGCGCTGCTTCCCGCGTATAGCTTTGTGCTGGGACTCATCGCGCTGCTGGGATACGTTGCTCTCGCGGCAGGCATCGTCACAAAAGACACCAGCATGGCCGTGCCGCTGCTGTTCCTCAAGATGTTTCCCGAGTGGTTTGCAGGGTTCTGCCTGGCTGCAATCGCCATCGGCGCTCTTGTGCCCGCGGCCATCATGTCGATTGCCGCATCGAATCTCTTCACCCGTAATCTCTATGGGGAGTTCGTTGGCACACCAGCGACACCACGGGAGGAATCACAGATAGCGAAGCTGATCTCGCTCATCGTGAAGTTCGGCGCACTCGTATTTGTGTTGCGCCTGCCTGCCCCCTATGCCATCGAAATGCAGCTTCTGGGAGGGATTTGGATCTGCCAGATCTTTCCTGCGGTCGTTCTCGGCGTCTTCACGCGCTGGTTTCATTCCTGGGCGCTCTTTATCGGATGGATCGCCGGAATGGGCCTGGGCACCGGCATGGCCTTTGCATTGGAACTGAAGGGTTCTGTCTACCCGATCCATTTCGCCGGGCATGTATACGGCATGTACGCCGCAATTCCGGCACTGCTGGCTAATCTAGCAATCGCAACGATCTTGACCCCCTTATTCCGAGCAGCGAAGCTGAATAACGGCTTGGATACAACGGACGCCGAAGCCTATGTCGGCTGATTTGACGCGTGTTGGCAGCTTGGTGAGTTCCCGTTGCATCCTAATCCGAGTCAGGATGGTTTCATGAGTGATACACAGTTGGTAGCTGCGTCGCACAAGCGTTCGCTGGCAAAGGGTTTACTGGCAGGATTGATCGGCGGTCTTGTCGCGACGGCTGCGAAATCGTTGATGGAAAAGGTCTATCCTCCCAGAACACATGGAGAGCCGGAACCTCCAGCGGTGCTGGCGGAGAAGCTGGCCGGTCATCCGCTGGATGAGACCACGAAGACCGTCGCCACCGAGACCATTCATTGGTCCTTCGGCGCGTTGGCCGGCGCTGTGTACGGTGGCGTGGTGGAGTACTACCCGGCTGCCGCCGCAAAGGAAGGTGCAAGCTTTGGCCTAACCCTGGCGGCTCTGACACACGAGACCGCGCTTCCCGCCATGGGGCTCTCCGCCGAACCGGAAGAGCAGACTACGCGAGAGAAGACCAGCGAGATGAGTTCGCATGTCGTCTTCGGCCTCGTAACCGAGACTGTGCGGCGAACAATCCGGAAGCTCCTCTAGCTACTGACTAGCTACTGGCCGGGGATGTGATCACGAGTTTGCGGCCAGTTTGCGACGAGGTTGTCGACAATGGTGTGACCAACGCGGTAAGCGTTCTCGAGTGACGGCAAATAGGCGCTGTACTTAGTGATCTTGGTCTCGGCCATGCTCTCGGCAGCGGTAATTCCCTGCCGCTGCTGGTCATAGTTGCTGGCAGTGCGGAGGACGAGAACGCGATTGAGATCGACCCGATGAGCCTTCGCCAACCAGGTGAGCGACTGGAGCGTGCCCGTGTCCTCCATCCCGCAGACAGCATATGTGCCCTTGCCATCCGTCTGGTATTTGACCCAGTCACGAGCCCATTGGTTCATCAGCTTGCCATGCCAGAAGGTGCTGGCCGAGAGGTTGTCGCCGCGCAGCACAAAAGGAGGCCGATGCGCGGCAGCCCCAACATACTGCATCCGGCGTTCTGCGATGTCAGGAGTGTCGAGAAGCAGCATGTCTTTCGTTAGGCTAAAAGCCCAGCTCACCAGCGTGGAGTTGAGTCGATATACCGTGCCATCGCCGCCCGGAAACCTATCCGCGCGTGGCTGTTCGTAAGGAGTCGACTTGCCAAGGGGAACATAGCCGGTCGTCCATCCTGCCGGAATCTCGCGGGCGTCGATCTCGTGCGCCAGATCGCCATCCACAATCCTGTCGGACCAAACGGCTGAGCCTAGCGATCCCATCTCAGGATCGATACCCGCAATCCCTGCAACGAGGAAGTAGGCATGGCTCAGATCGAAGCGCGGATCAGAGCCGAGAGCCATGATGCTCGCGGCGGCACGAGCCGTTCCCACGCCAGTCACAATACCGAGAACACCTTCTTTGTTCATGCGCAGGTCGTGATAGCCCTGCGGAAAGGGGATGATCGTGTCGAAATGCTCACGCTCCACCCAGTACTGATACTCGCCGGGCGCGTCTCCCGTATCGGCCCCCGCCTCGAACATCGTGACGACGACAACCTTTACTTCAATCGGCTTCGGCAAAGTCTGGGCAAAGGCACACGTCGCCGTCGCAAGCAGGAGAGAGGTCAGAAAGAGGCGCATATCAGATGGTAGCGTATGAACTCAACGAGGCAGATGAGCGTAACTGCAATGCTTCTCCTCAGGAAGATTCAGGGGCATCTTCCAGCAAAATTGTGTAGTCGCTCTCGGCAAGAACTCCCCTTATTCTCTGGAGCCATCCACGGGAGCGGCTCACCGGCCAGATGCTCCACGTTGCGGGAATGATGCCGGACTGAAACTCGCAGATGAGAGAGATCTTAGGCTCCTTGCCGGAGAGTGTTTCGAGCTCTGCGCGTGGAAAATCTCTCCGAAATATCTCGTTGCGCTCTTCATCGTGCACGGAAACATACCAGAAGGCTGGGTCATCCAGCGATCCGACCGGCAATGCGGCAGCATCAACTGTAATGCGGACCATCCATGGGTAGATCTGCTCGGCCCAATCCGGTGGAGGCTCTGGATTGGGCGGCTCCTCCGAGAGCAACGTGTAATTTTGGCCTTTGCGCAGGCTGAAGCTCAATCCAGCGTAGTCCTCATACTCCTTCAGCGTCCGCACTGAGCCAAGACCATGACTTTCCACGGACTGACCTGCAAGGAGCAGCCGGACCTTCTCTTTACTTCTCAAATCGAGCTCGCCCCACTCCTGGGTGACTTTGTTCGCCTTGGTATGGTCATCCCAGTGACGCGTGGCATAGGCTCGGACGTAGTCGTGCCAGACGACGGCTCTCGAAGGATGAAAGAGATCGTACCCATGCGTATAGGCTCGGAGAGTCATGGTCGCCTCTTCCCCAATGAAGTAAAGATCGGGGTCGTAGGGCACCTCCTCGACAAAGCATCCGGGAGCAAACAGAAAACCTGCCGCCAGGAATCGCGCTCGGAGAGGACCATCACGGTGTTGCCAGTTCGGGATCGCCAGAGGCTTCATGAAGGGAATGCCTTCGGGCGTAAATCCCTGAAACGCCATCTGGAAGGGTTCGCCCCCAAACACCTCATTCTCAGAAGGCGTGAACGGAGGGGGATAGGTACTCAGAATCGGCTTGACACTTGGCGCTTGGCGGGCCATCTGGATAAGGGTTTCATCCCAACCGCTCGCGAAACGGCAGTGGGAGTCGATCTGGAAGAACCAGTCTTCTCCATGCCAGAGCTTCATAATCTCAGAGCGCGCCCAACAAGCTCCCTTGCTATCCCGCCAGTCGGTATCGAGTATCTGAAAGCGGGTATCATCCAGAAAAGAAAGACTCTCTTCATCCGAGCTATGCTGCCAGCAAATACCGAACCGAAGCCGGTCGGGGCTCTTCGCCTTGGCGAGGCAGTCTCTGATCGTCGGAACAAGCTGCGCATCGCGATAGGAAGCAATCGAGATGAAGATCAGACTATGCAGGCTGTCCTGATTGTTGGCACCGTCCAAGGTCGATCCTCGCTAGCTAAAGGGTAGCAGCCGAGGCTGGGCGACGCTAGACGCCCTTCTTCATTGGCTCCCAAATGAACTTGTGGATCTGGAGCGAGAGGCGCGCATCCAGCCCATCGGCCATCATCCACTCGACGACAAGGCGCGGATTAAGCGCCATATTGTCGGCTGTGCGCTGCGGGGATGGTGTCTGCACGAAGGCAGGGCTGAGGAGCACGCTGCCGACCTTCGCGTTGAGATCATGCTCCATGATGAAGGCGCGGGCGAAGTCGTAGTCGGCACGATCACCGAGGACGAACTTGACCTCGTCGTTCCTGGTGAGCGCTTCGAGGTTCTCCATACGGAAGCTGTTCGCGGCAGAGCCTGCACCGGGGCATTTGACATCCACGATCTTGTGCACGGCCTTCGGAACATCCTCCAAGGGCCGCTCGCCGCTCGTCTCGACCATGAGGGTATAGCCCTGGGCCAGCAAGCGGTCCATCAGTGGCAGCAGCTCACGGGCGTGAAGCATCGGCTCACCACCGGTGAACTCGACCAGCGCGCAAGGCGCAAGAGCCTCGATCTGAGCGACAATCTCGTCCTCAGTAAAGGGCTTTCCCCCGGTGAAGGTGTACTCGGAGTCGCACCACGCGCAGCGCAGATTGCATCCGGCAAAGCGGACAAAGATGCAGGGGAGGCCGGCAAAGCTCGACTCTCCCTGGACGGATTTGTAGAGTTCGATGAGGTGCAAGGTTGCTTACTCGTAGTACCGGGCAAAGCTGGTGTCGGTCTCGTAGAGCGTGCAATCCTTTACGCGAACGCGGCCCTGCGTCATCTCATAGAGCTGCTTGCTGGTCTGCTCATAGAAATATTTGGCGAGATTCTCCGCGCTAGGATTGATCTCTTCATCAAAGGGCTTGAGGTCGTTGATCATGAAATGGTCGAGGTATTCGACGGTCGGTCGCATCACCTGCTTCAGGAGCTTGAAGTCTAACAGCATCCCGGCTTCGTCGAGCTTTTCTCCGATAAGCGTCACGAAGACCTTGTAGTTATGGCCGTGCGGGTTCTCGCACTTGCCCCGGTAGTTGCGCAGGTAGTGGCCGGAGGAGAATCCGGCTTCCACAGTAACTTCAAACATGACGCTTTGATCCCTTCGATTGCCGCGTAGGTTTTTAGATGAGAGCCGCCTGATCGCGGCTTCAACGGGCTTCGAACGATCTGCACATCGTTCCGCTAGTCCTTCTATGACTTAATTGTACCGTTTTGCTGAGAAGAATGGCTCATCGACCTACTGCCGGCGACGATCGCGACGCGTCTGCTCCGCTCGGCGCTCCGCCTGCTCGAAGAGCGACGAGAGCACTGCTGCCAGGGCAATGATAAGCGATACAACGAAGAGGCCAAGGCCCATCGTCCGCCACAGGGACACGTCTCCAGGAGAACCTGGCTGCTGCGCGATGTTGGTGTACGCCACGCCACAGGAGATCAGCGAAAAGAGGAGAAGCGTCGCGGCAAGAATGAAGAGATTGCGTCCCATAAGGCTGTCTCTATTCTACGGCGCACAGAGCCTACTTCATCCAAACAGGACGCACGAGGCTCCCGGCACCGAATAGCGCGCACTCGTCTGCGTCAATGTACCGGTCTTGCGATCACGGGCAAAGATCGAAACTTGATCGCTGAACTGCTTGGCGACGAGGAGATATTTCTCGTCAGGGGAGAGCGTGAAGTGGCGCGCCTCCTTGCCGTCGAGCGGCGTGCGGCCAAGCAGGGTCAGGCGTCCTTCTGAGCCGATGGCAAAGGTCAGCAGCTCTTCCACGGCACCCCGGTTGCAGCCATACAGGAGGCGCCCGCTGGCATCGATGACAACCTCGCCTGCGCGGTTGTTCACCACATCTCCGCCGGGCGGCAGCGTCGGCACACTGGACACCGCCGTCAGTGCACCCGTCTTCGCGCTCCAGTGCATCTGGGTGATGGTCGAATCCAGCTCGTTGATGCTGTACGCCCAACGCCCATTGGGATGAAAGGTCAGATGCCGTGGGCCAGAGCCGGGGGCAGCAGTGAAATAAGGCGGATCATTCGGGGTAAGCTCCGCCGTAGCCGCATTGAGCTTGTAGATCATGATGCGGTCGGTGCCAAGATCGTTGATGAGCACGAAGCGATTGTCCGGAGAGATCGCAACACCGTGTGCATGAGGAGCCGTCTGCCGCGAGGCGATGGGGCCATGCCCCGTGAGCTGGATCTTCGAGACGAAGTCGCTCAGTCGACCATCGGAGCCGACTTTGCACGACAGGACCGTCCCGCTACCGTAGTTCGGCGCAATGAGGCATCGCTCGGTATGATCGAGCGCAAGGTGTACAAAGTCGGCGTTTGGCGCGGTGATGGTGTTCAGCGGATGCAGATCGCCGGACGCTTCGATGCGGAAGGAGCTCAAGCCGCCAACTTTCGGCGCTGTCTGGTGTCCGGAGAACAAAAATCGTGGCCCAGGACGCTTGCTGATCGCGAGAAAGCCTGGTGAGGCGGCAGCGAAGGCTACACGAAGATCAGAGAGTGTTCCTGTCTCAGCGTGCCAGCGGGCCACGTGAATGCCGTCGCCCGGACCATGCGCGGTGCAACCCATATAAACGAAATTGTCCTTCGGAGCAGCTTCGGCAGGAAGGCTTGCAGCGACGACGGTTGCAGCGGATAAAGAAAGAAACGATCGGCGGGTCCACATCGAGTTCATAGGTTCTCCGCCGATCATCGTAGCGCATTGCCCTTAGCCTTGGCTGGTTCGAAGAAGGCTTCGACATCGCTGATCTCCTGCGTGAGCCGATAGGGCGGCAGCGATTCAAGGAAGATGCGGCCATAGCGCTGGCGCTGAATGCGCGGGTCGAGCAGCATCAGCACACCGCGGTCGTCGAGCGAGCGGATGAGACGCCCGAAGCCTTGCTTGAGGGTGATGACGGCGTTCGGAATCTGGTAGTCGAAGAAAGGCTTGCCGCCTGCTGTCTCGATGGCCTCCATGCGGGCCTTGACGACAGGGTCAGAGGGAACGGCGAAGGGAAGGCGGTCGATGATGACGCAGGAGAGCTGCTCGCCCTGCACATCGACGCCCTGCCAGAAGCTGGAGGTGCCGAAAAGGACAGCGTTCGGCGTGTCGCGAAACTGCTGGAGCAGCATGTGGCGCGGAGCCGTCCCGTGGAGCAGCAGAGGATATGGCAGTTCGGCGAGCAGCCGGTCGTGCACCTCACGCATCTGCTTGTAGCTGGTAAAGAGGCAAAAGGCTCGCCCCTTGGTGATCTCCAGCACGCGCCGGATGCGCTCCGTCGCCTTGTCCTGGAAGTCGGGCTCGCGTGGGTCGGGCATGTTGGGCGGCATGTAGAGAAGCGCCTGCTTTTGGTAGTCGAAGTGTGACGGTACGACAAGCTCTCGTGCGCTGATGAGGCCGAGGCGCTTGCGGATATGCTCGAACCCACCCGAGACGGTGAGGGTTGCCGACGTGAGGATAACGCTCGAGTAGACATCGAAGAGCGAGTTGTGCAGCAGCTCTGAAACATCGATGGGCGTAGCTTGCAGATGTGTGTGAAACGCCGCATGAGCCGCACCGCGAGCAAGGTTTCGGACACCGCCAGCGGCTCGGTGCTCGATCCAGAAGACGGTATTGCGGTCGGGTGACTCGAGCAGGAAGGCAAGATGAGCACGGATGTCGGCGGTGCGCTTGCGAAGGCCGCTGGCCTCATCGACGTTCTTCAGGTGATCGAGCTCCCCTTCGAGACGAGTAAGCGCGTTGATAGCTCCGGTGTAGGTGTCGCCGCTCTCTTCGAGGAAGCCTTCACGGTTCTCGAAGGGCATTCTTCCCGGCCCAAACCCTTCATGCGGCAACGCGGAGAAGAACATGCGCGAGCGGTCGCGCAGGATCGCGCAGGCGTTCTCGATAGCGCTGGTGCTGGCCTGCTTGGCCTTGAGCATGCTTTCGACGTCGCGGGTGAGCTCCTCGAAGCGCTGCGTGCTGAGGCCAATGCCGAAGTAGGCAGAGGCGACCTCTTCGAGCTCATGAGCCTCGTCGAAGATCACCGCTCCAGCCTCGGGCAGAATGCCGGCATCCGGCGCGTTGCCGGACTGCTGCTTGATACCGAGATCGGCGAAGAAAAGATGGTGATTGACGATGACGATGTCGCTCTCGAGCGCCTTGCGCCGCATCATCGTAACGAAGCAGTTCTCCCAGTCGGGGCACGTCTGGCCAAGGCAGGCCTCGGTGCGGGCATCAAGCTTCTGCCAGAGTTGCGAATTTTCGGGTAGCTCGTCGATCTCGGCGCGATCGCCGGTTGCAGTCTCCTTCTCCCAGGCGGAGATGGCATGGAACTGGGAGATATCCTCAAGACCGGTGAGGAGCGGGCTGGCTCGCAGCGCGTAGAGCTTGTGCTTGCAAAGGTAGTTGCTGCGACCCTTCATGTAGCAGACCTTCAACGGGCCGAGGAGCGACTCAAGGAAGGGAATATCCTTGAAATAGAGCTGCTCCTGTAGGTTCTTGGTGCCGGTCGAGATAATGATGCGCTGCTGGCGTTCGCGGGCCAGGCGGAGTGCGGGCAGCAAATAAGCCAGCGTTTTGCCGGTTCCGGTGCCTGCCTCGACGATAAGATGGCGCTTGTCGGCAAATGCCTTCTCGATTGCGCGAGCCATCTCGTACTGCCCTTTGCGGTGCTCGAAGGCGAGCGAGGAGCGGGAGAGCACGCCGCCGGGCGCGAAGAAGTCGTGCAGGCTGGGCAGGTGCTCCAGTGGCGCCGGAGTGATCGAAATGGGGGCGGAGGTGGTCAAAGTGGCGTTTACTGGCGAGTGCATGCGGCACAGTAGGGCCGTGATTCCTATAATAGACAAGCGTAGCGAATAAATAGCGTAGTAAGCCTTGCCGCCTGAACGGGTGCGTGGGAGAAAGCTGGACATACACCGTGGCGAAAAAAGACGATAAGAAGAGATTAGGCAAAAAACACCGCACAGCAGCAACCCGGCCAAAGAAGGGCCGCGCGCCCAAGGCGACGCCGACCACGGGAGCTGTCGACCCGCGGAAGCGGAAGGTTCTCTCGACCAAGAAGGCCGAAGCCGAAAAGCTCAAGAAGCGTCCAACCCGGTCGCCGGAGAACGAGACGCGGAAGACGATCCGCACGGATGCGCCAGCAGCGAGGGCTGCTGCGCCTCGATCGACGCGGCCAAAGGATGGAATCGCGGGGCGGCAGACGCCAAACTCGGCCAATGTGGCCGGACGCGGCGAACGGCTGGGCGACGAAGAACAGGCGTGGCGCGAGATGGAGTGGGTCGCGGCACAGATGGCGACCGAGACGGAGAGCGTGGACTCGCGGCTGCTGCCGCTGATTGCGGTCTGCGGTCGGCCCAATGTGGGCAAATCGACGCTGTTCAACCGGCTCACCGGGTCGCGGCGATCGATCGTCGGCGACGAGCCTGGGATCACGCGGGACCGCATCTACGGCGAGATCGAGTGGCAAGGGCAGGACGCCCGGATCGTCGATACGGGCGGCGTTGTGCCCGACGACGAGGCGCTGATTCCGGCAGAGATCTTTCGGCAGGCGCAGGTGGCTCTCGAGGAGGCCGACGCCATCGTGATGGTCGTCGACGGACGAACGGAGCTGGCATCGCCGGATATGGAGCTGGCGCGTCTGCTGCTACGCGGCGGCAAACCAGTGTTTCTGGCCGTGAACAAGATGGACACCGACGCGATGCAGGTGCAGGCGGAGAATTTCCGGCGGCTTGGCTTCAAAAATGTACTGCCTATCTCGGCGGAACATGGGACAGGCATTGGTGATCTGTTGGATGAGGTCTTCGCTATGCTTCCCGAGCCTCGGGAGATCGAGACACCTGAAGTAATGCTGACCGAAGGCGACGAGATGGCGGAGGACGAGGATGGTCCGGACTTCTCTCCTGCTCCTGGCGCTGTGGTAAAACCAGCCCGTCGGCTCCGTTCTCACGGCGAGTATGAGGCAAAGGAGACAAAGGTCGCCATCATCGGACGGCCAAATGTCGGCAAGAGTACACTACTGAATGCGCTCACAGGCACCTCGCGGGCGATTGTTTCGCCGATCGCAGGAACGACGCGCGACGCTGTAGACGAGGTCGTCGAGCGCGGTGGACACAACTTCCGGTTCGTCGACACGGCAGGCATTCGGCGCAAGGGCAAAACAAAGCTGATGGCGGAGAAGCTGTCCGTCATCATGGCGCGGAAACACCTGGAAGCAGCGGACGTTTCGCTACTGGTGATCGACGCAACCGAGGGGGTTGCCGCGCTGGACGCCAACATCGGCGGCTACGCGCACGAGAGCGGGCGCAGCGTAGTCATCGTGATCAACAAGTGGGATCTGATGACGAAGACAGGACCGGACGGAATGCGGTTGTTCGACGGCAAACCTCCGGCAGACCAAAAGGTCTACGAGCAGCAGGTACGGGACAACCTGAAGTACCTGGAGTACGCTCCGCTGCTGTTTATCTCGGCTGCGGATGGGAAGAACATCGAGTCGGTCTTCAAGAAGGTTGAACTCGTCTCGCGGGAGCGGCGCAAGCGCGTCACCACGGGCCAGATGAACAAGTTCTTGGAGAAGGTCGACTTCCAAAAAGCCAGCGTACCGATGAACAAGCGCGTCAGGATCTACTACATGACGCAGGCCGCGGTTGCTCCCCCAACCTTCGTTCTGTTTACCGATAAGGACGTGAAGATGCACTTCTCCTTCGAGCGCTTTCTGGGCAACCAGATCCGGGACAACTTCGGATTTATCGGAAGCCCGATCTGGTTCAAGATCAAAGCTCGGAATAAGAAGAAGGTGGAGTAAAAATTGCGAGCTCTGTAATAACGGCAAACCCTAGTGGATTGCTCCGAGCCATTCGTCCCAAGCAGCTAAAGCACGCTCACACTGAAGCTTGTGGCGTTCTTTCTTGTCGCGCATCTTTTTGCGAAGCTCCACCTCCAACGGTGGTAGCAGGTCGAAGGTGATGTTAGCGGGCTGGAACTTCTTGGTTTCAGCGTGGGTGATGTAGTGGGTGAGCGAGCCGTTGGCGCTGGCTCGGGGAGCGGGTGTTAGAGTGTTGCCGTGAGCCAGGGCGGCAGCATAGCGTCCGGCTAACATGCCAGATGCGATGGACTCGGTGTAGCCTTCGACGCCGGAGAGCTGGCCAGCGATCATAATGCGGGGGTGGGCCTTGAGCTGAAGGGTTTCGGTGAGCAGCGATGGGGCATGAATATACGTGTTGCGATGAATCTGGCCATAGCGGAGGAAGGTCGCACGCTCGAGGCCGGGGATGAGGCGCAGGACGCGCGCCTGCTCGCCATACTTGAGGTGGTTCTGGAAGCCGACAATATTGTACGAATCAGCACGCAGGTTCTCTTGACGTAGCTGCACGACCGCATACGGCCATCGCCCCGTCTTCGGATCGGTCAAGCCGACGGGCTTCATCGGGCCGAAGCGGAGAGTATCGCGTCCGCGACGGGCAGTCTCTTCGATGGGGAGGCAGCCTTCGAAGTATTGGAGCTTGCTCGCGGTGCCGTCGACGGGAAACTTCTCCCAGTCTTTCGATTCGACGTTTTCAGCCGTGGTGAGGGCGTCGAGGAAGGTCTCGTACTCCTCTTTGGTGAAGGGGCAGTTGATGTAGTCGGCGGTGCCTTTGTCGTATCGGGCGGCGAAGTAGACCTTGTCCATGTCGATGGTGGTGGCGTCGACGATGGGGCTGATGGAGTCGTAGAAGGCAAGGTGATCGGACCCGGTGAGGCGCTGTAACTCGGCAGCGAGTGCCGGGCTCGTGAGCGGGCCGCTGGCTAGGATGGTGAGGGTATCCGCATCATTCTCGTCGAGGTGCGTCACCTCTTCGCGGTGAACCGTGATGCGAGGCTCAGCTGCTATACGGTCGGCTACGCGCTTCGAAAAAAGCTCGCGATCAACAGCGAGGGCGTGACCGGCGGGAACAGCAGTGGCGTCTGCCTCGGCAAGGAGGATGCTTCCTGCGCGGCGCATCTCCTGTTTGAGCAACCAGGGCGCGGTGTTTTCGCTCTCGGACTTGAGGGAGTTGGAGCAGACGAGTTCGGCGAAGTCGCTGGTCTGGTGAGCCTCGGTAGAGCGATGCGGCCGCATTTCGTAGAGGTCAACATCACAGTCGAACTTTGCGGCTTGGAGTGCGGCTTCAGGGCCAGCCAGTCCGCCGCCGATAATTTTGATCTTCTTCAATTTGATCCTTTAAATGTTACAGATGTATTCGCAAGTGCGGGCAGAGCATCGCCGGAGACGCGCATGCCCTTCCACTCGGACTTCATAACGGCTCCCATCTGATGGTAGAAGTCGATGGAGGGCTGGTTCCAATCGAGGACGCTCCACTCGAGGCGGGGGCAACCCTCGGCAACAGCAACGGCCGCGACGCTGGCGAGGAGTTCTTTGCCAATACCTTTGCCGCGAAACTCCGAACGCACGAAGAGATCTTCGATGTAGATCCCAGCGTGCCCGGTCCAGGTGGAGTAGCTGTAAAAGTAGTGGGCCATGCCCGCAGGCTGGTTGCCCCATTCCGCTATCAGGCAGTGGAAGCGTTTGGGTTCGGTAAAGCCGTCGCGAAGGAGGTCAGCCTCAGTGGCGAGGACCGCGTCTAGATCGCGCTCGTACTCTGCAAGCTCGCGGATGAAAGCGAGGATCTGGGGAACGTCGGAAGGGATGGCCTGGCGGATGTTGAGGTCGGACATTCGGGCTAATCTTCACTTTCTGGACTGGTTCGAAGGAGAGTTAGGGTTGGCTTTGAGCCACGTATCGAAGGGGATGGTAAAGGCGAAGAGCTGCTGCTTGCCGTCGAGAGTGTGAATCTCTTTGACGTAGAGCTGGGCGCCTTTGAGGGCGGGGTCGTCGAGGCCGCGAATGTCGTAGAAGAGGTAGCCGCCGAGGGTGCTGTGCGCGTTGACGACGGTGCCGTTGAAGCCGAAGTCGTTCTCGTCCTCAGTAATCTTCTTATCAACAGGAGGATGGTGGATGGTGAGGGGAATGATGGGAAGCTTGGTGCCCATAGCCTGCCTGGTGGAGAAAAGACGGCGGTTGATCTCGTCGTCAGTGGCAGCGGGGATCTTGTCGTTGTTGACGGAGATGAACTGTAGGCGGGCATCGTCGAGCGAGAGAGCGGTATCGCCGTCGTTGGTGATGACGACGCGGACGGGGATAAAGCCGTGCTGGACGTACTCCAGGCGAAAGAAGCTACAGTTTTTGGGTTCGTCGCAAGGGTCGGCGGCGACGGTGACATGCTCATTCGGGTGAACGTCAAACGCTGCATACTGGGACGCCGGTTTGACCGGAGGAGCCTTGTGGTCAGCCGCAAAAGCGGCGAGCGGCAAGGCGATTGCCGTTGCGAGAAGTGCTATGGCTCGCAAGGATGGGCGAGTTTGATACGGAGTCATATCCATCTTGATTATGATCGTCGCTTAGGGTTGGGGTAAAGGCTTCGCGGTAAAGACAGAGGAGATCGCAACGGTTTGACGATGCTGCTGTACAGTTCGCTTCTTTTCATGGTGCTGGTAGTCGGGTCTCCGTACTGGCTGGTGCGGATGCTGACGAGCGGGCGATATCGCGCCGGGCTGGCAGGGCGGCTGGGACGAGTTCCTACCACATTGCAGGAGGGGATCGCTGGACGGCAGGTGGTGTGGGTTCATGCGGTGTCCGTGGGTGAGCTGCTGGCGGCAACACGGCTGGTCGGCGAGCTTGAAGCGGCGCTGGGCGACGGCTGGAGGGTCGTAATATCGACGACCACAGCGACAGGACAGGCTCTCGCGCGGGAGCGGTTTGGTGCAGAGCGTGTGTTCTTCTATCCGCTGGACTTCGGCTGGGCGGTGAGAGCGTATCTGCGGGCGCTGCGTCCTCGCCTGCTGGTGTTGATGGAGAGCGAACTTTGGCCGAGGATGCTGACGGAGTGCGAGAGAGCCGGTGTGCCTGTAGCGGTGGTCAATGCGCGTGTAAGCGACCGGTCATTTGCGCGAGGGGTGAGGGTCCGGACGATCTGGGGAGCGCTCCTGTGGCGTGTCACGCTGTTTCTCACGCAGAGCGCGGCCGATGCGCAGCGGCTCGTCGCGATAGGAGCACATGCAGACAAGGTGCGGGTCGCCGGGAATCTGAAGTATGACGTGCGCGCACCAAAGCGGAGCCGGGTTGCGGAGCTGATCCATGAAGCGGCGGCGGGAAGGCGGATCGTCGTTGCGGGAAGCACAGTGGAGGGCAAACCATCCCATGAGGAGGAGCTTGTCATGCAGGCGATGGCTCTGGTCTGGAATGAGCTGCCTGACGTTCTGTTCGTGCTCGCCCCAAGACATCCGGATCGATTTTCCTACGCATATTCGCTTGCGGCTGAATTCGGAGTGACCTCCGCGACCGAGTTGATAGGGGGAAAGAAAGTCCCCACTACAGCCCGGCGGACGATCCTGCTCGATACGATCGGCGACCTTGCGGCGGTCTATGAACTGGCAAATGTAGCATTCGTCGGCGGAAGCCTGGTGAAGCGTGGTGGACACAATCCATTGGAACCTGCGCAGTTCGGCGTGCCGGTGGTGATGGGCGGCTCGTATGAGAACTTTCGCGAGATCGTAGAGACGATGCGGGCGGAAGATGCGGTGCGAATCGTCTCCGCTGAGGAGCTTGGACCGATGCTGCTGGAATTGCTGACAAACTCGGCAGAGGCGCAGGCTCTGGGAGAACGAGGGCGACGAGTCTTTGCGTCGAAGGCAGGAGCGACGGAGCGAGTCGTGACAGAGTTGATGGAGTTGCTGCGATGAGCGTGCGCCGTCCTCTGCTGCTGCCGCTGGTGCCGTTGTATGCGGCAGGGCTGCGGCTGAAGCGGCGTCTTTTTAGCGGTGAGGTACGACGACTGGCACATCCAGTGATCAGCGTGGGGAGCTTATCGGCCGGAGGCGCAGGAAAGACGCCGGTGGTGCAGGCGCTGGTGGAGTTGCTGGTACGCCATGGATATGCGGTCGATGTGTTGAGCCGAGGATATGGGCGTGGGTCGGGCGAAGTGGAACGGGTCGATCCAGCGGGTGAGGCGCAGCGCTATGGAGACGAGCCGCTACTGATTGCTCGGCGAACTGGCGCTCCCGTGTATGTCGGGACGGATCGCTACGCCGCGGGATTGCTGGCAGAGCGGGAGGCAATCAGCGGGAAGGTTGTGCATCTTCTGGACGATGGCTTTCAGCATCGACGGCTGGCTCGGAGCCTCGATATCGTGCTGCTGACGCAGGAAGATGTGGAGGATTGCCTGCTTCCTGCGGGAAACCTGCGCGAGCCGCTGCACAGGCTGCAGGAAGCAGGAGCGGTGGTGCTGCGCGAGGAGGAAGAGACCGCTTTGCGGCCTGTTGTGTCGATGCTGGCGGGCGAGACGCCTGTGTGGGTGGTTCGAAGGCGGCTGGAGCTTCCTGTGGCCGGGATTCCACAGCGACCGGTGGCATTCTGCGGGATTGCGCGGCCTGAGGGTTTCTTTGCGATGCTGCGGGCCGAGGGCGTGATTCCGACTCGAACGATGGCGTTTGGCGACCATCATGCGTATGGCGAGCGCGATATCGACCGCTTGCTGGAGGAGGCGCGGGAGGCTGAAGCTGACGGTTTCGTGACGACGGAGAAGGATGCGGTGAAGATCTCCGAGGCGATGCGAGGCTGGTTGGAACGGATAGGACCGGTGATCGTCACGAGGCTGGGAGTTGCGTTTCTGGACGAGGACGCGATTGTAAGCCGGATCGCCGAGGCTGGATGACCGGCGAGGCACGTGAGAAGATGAAGGCTTGTCTCTGTCTGCTCCAACACAGTTGCGCAACAGTCGTTCGCTCCGCGTGCTGATCGTCCGCACGGGAGCGATGGGCGACGTGCTGCACGCGATGCCCGCGGTGGCGGCGATGCGTCTGCGGCATCCGGACTGGCAGATCGGGTGGGCGATTGAACCGCGCTGGCGGCCGTTGCTCGAGGCGCGGTCGACTTACGGAGAGGCAATGCCTCTGGTCAATCGAATTCATGAGGTCCCTACGCGAGCGTGGAACCAGCGGCCTTTTTCCCTGACCACGTTGCGGGAGATTCTCGCGCTCCGGCGGGAGCTACGGGCGGAGCAGTATGACATCTGCGTCGATATGCAGGGGCTGCTGCGGTCGGCAGTGGTGGGTTGGCTTGCCGGAGCGGAGCTGTTTGTAGGATCGGCGTCGCCACGGGAGAGGCCGGCTAAGTGGCTGTATCGACGGAGCATCCGGACGCAGGCGGCGCATGTAATCGACCGGGGATGCGAGTTGTTGGGTGGTGCAATCGACGAGCCATTGGTAGCAGCAACGGTTCCGCTACCGGTGGATAACTCGGCCGAGCGATGGTGCGACGAGCTGCTTGCAAAATTGCTCCCCGACGGTGCGGGAGGTCGGTTTGCGATGCTTGCTCCTACGGCTGGATGGGGGGCGAAGCGCTGGCCGGCGCAGTGCTATGGCTCGGTGGCGGCGGCGCTGGCCGAGGCGGGCTACACGACGCTGATCAATGCCGCAGTGGAGAACGATCCGTTCGCGGCGGCGACGGCTGAGGCGAGCGGCGGGCGAGCAGTGCCGGTCTGGTGCGATCTCGCCCAGTTGACTGCGCTGCTGCGGCGGACGAGCGTGATGATCGCCGGAGATACGGGTCCGCTGCATCTGGCGGCGGCACTGGGAAGGCCGGTGGTTGCCCTGTTCGGGCCGACCGATCCGGGGCGGACAGGACCGTATGGGACGCGGTCGGAGGTGATTCGGCATGCTTCGAGCCGGGAGGACCATCGGCGACATCCGGAGCCCGAAGAGGGGCTCGCACGGATTACAGTGGAAGAAGTAACCGCGGCGGCGCTTCGCGTGCTGCGGGTCAAATCAGAGATGCAGGGAGACGCGTGAGCGAACGGACGACATGGCAGCGCATTGCACGGCGCATCCGCGTGCCTTTGGGCTTTGTGTTTGCGGCAGTGTTTCTCTGGCTGGCACGGCCGACGTGGCACTCGATGCTGTGGAGCCTGCTGCTGGTAGGTCCGGGCGTGTGGCTGCGCGGCTATGCCGCCGGATATGTGCGGAAGAACGCAGAGCTGACGACGACAGGCCCTTACGCGCACACGCGCAATCCGCTGTACCTGGGATCGATGATGATCGCGTTCGGCTTTGCTGCTGCGGCGTGGAGCTGGATCATCCTGGTAGCGCTGGCGGTGTTGTTCACCGTGATCTATCTGCCGACGATCCGGTCGGAGGAAGAGTACCTGCGAGGACATTTCCCGGGCTTCGATGCGTATGCGGCGAAGGTGCCGCGGCTGCTTCCCCGATTGACGCCCGCGCCCACGGATGCGGCGGCTGGGCGGTTCTCCTCGACCCTCTATCGGCATCACCGCGAGTACAATTGCGGTATGGGTGCCATCGCCATCTACGCGGCGCTGGCCATTCGGCTGATCTGCTTTACGCGCTGAAATTTACGCGCTGAAATCCAAGTTCCCGGTGAGAGCCTGCTCAATTTGAAACGTAAGCCGATTGCCTCCTTCGCAGCTATGCTTTTACTGCTGGTTGCCGTACAGACGCCAGCGCAGCAGGTGAGCCAACAGATTCCTACCCTTCAACCGCCGATTCCTGGATTCGCTTTCCCGGCTCACCAGACCCTGACGTTTACGGTGGACTGGCGTGTATTTACCGCCGGAACAGCGGTCTTCCACATCGACCAGCAGGGGAACGAAGAGAAGGTCACGGCCACGGCGGACTCAGTGGGCGGAGTCAATATGCTCTTCCCGGTGGTGGACCGATTCCAGTCCGGGATGAACACGACGACAGGCTGCTCCACCGGGTTCAGCAAGCAGTTGCAGGAGGGATTGCGGAAGGTAACGGGCGATCTGTCCTTCAACTACTCCACCGGCAAGCAGACACAGATTGAGAAGAATCTGGTCAAAGGCACCTCAAAGCAACTGACGGCGTCGATCCCGGCCTGTGTGACGGACTCTCTGTCGGCGATCTTTTATGCGGCGTCGCAGCGGATGGTTGTGGGGCAAGACATCCGGTTTCCCCTGGCAGATGCGATGCGGACCGTGACCGTGACAATGAAGGTCGAGGGCAAGGAAGAGATCAAAACGCCTGCGGGCACCTTTCAGACGATCCGGGTACAACCGACCGCCGAGGAAGGCATCGTAAAGAACCGGGGCAATATCTGGATCTGGTACTCTGACGACCCACGACATATTCCTGTGCAGATTCGAGCACGGCTGTTCTGGGGGACGATCACATTCCATCTGCAGTCCATGGAGACTAAATAGACGGGATGACAAGGGTGGACAAGAGTTTGGATGAGTTCGTAACCGTCGGCAAGTTTCTGGCACCGACCGAGGCCCAGATCGCTAAAGGTCTGCTGGAGGCTGCCGGGATTGACTGCATTCTTCAGGGTGAGAATGCAAACAATATGCTGGCACTGGCCTTTCGGGCACGCCTGAAGGTGAGACAGCGGGATGAAGAGGCTGCCATCGCGCTCCTGGAGGCAACCGAGGGTGGCTTATACGACGCGGGACGCGGGGGGTTCGATGCCTGAGCGGAACGAATCGACTGCGACGACCGGACGGCCGAAAGCCGTCGTTTGTCTCTCCGGGGGAATGGATTCCTGCGTGTGTGCCTCACTGGCGGCCCGCGACTTCGACACCTATGCGATCCACTTCAGCTATGGGCAGAGGACCGAGGCGCGCGAGCTGCGGTCGGCACAGGAGATCGCCCGGTTGGTGGGAGTTCGGGAGCTGATGCATCTGCGGATAGACCTCTTTCGCAAGATTGGAGGATCGGCGCTGACCGATAGCTCGATTGGGGTTCCCGATGCTCCACCTGAGGAAGCGGCGATTGGAAGCGAGGTTCCGGTGACCTATGTTCCCTTCCGCAACGCTCATTTCCTCTCGGCTGCGGTCAGTTGGGCGGAGGTTCTGGGTGCGCGGACGGTGTTTATCGGCGCGGTTGAGCAGGATAGCTCAGGCTATCCGGACTGTCGGCCAGCGTACTATGAAGCCTTCAATCGGCTGATCGAACAGGGCACCAAAGAGGGCGATATTCGAGTGGTAACGCCGCTGATTGAGCTACGGAAGAGCGAGATCGTCCAACTGGGAGTTGAACTGGGCGCTCCGTTCCATGTAAGTTGGTCATGCTATTCGGGTGAAAGCGAAGCCTGCGGCCGATGTGAAAGCTGCGCGCTTCGGCTCAGGGCGTTTCGGCAGGCGGGCGCGGTCGATCCGATTCCGTATGCTGCCACATAAAGCGCGCTCGGAATGAGTTGCATCCAACGAGTGTGGAAGACCGGTAAAGGGTAACCTAAACAGAAGCGTCTGCTTATCGGACGCCGGGAGAGATGAAAGTGATGAAGCGATTTGGATGGAAACTTGGTGGTTCGCTGGCGGGTGCACTTTTTGCAGTCATGACCATGACTCACCCCGCGCAGACCTTCGCGCAGGATGCCACAGCGAGCATTCATGGCCATATTTTGAACCCGATTGGCCAACCGGTTAACAGTGGCGACGTTAAACTGACGACCGATCGTGCCTCGGACGCTAAGAGCCGGAAGTATGCGTATACCTTCCCGATCGACGCGAGCGGCAACTACAAGGGAACGGGCATCAAGCCGGATAACTATGTTGTGATCGTCTTCCAGGCCGACAAGAGCCTGGACTTTCAAGACAGCGTGGTCTTCAAAACCGGTGAGGACAAGCAGGTCGACTTCGACATGAGCCGCAAGGAGTATCTCGACAAGATGACTCCGGAAGAGAAGAAGGCGCTCGAAGACTACAAGAAGAAGAACGCCGAGGTGGTCAGCGCCAACGCAAAGATCGCCAACCTGAATGCCCTGCTGACCCAGGCTCGTGCGGATAACAAATCTGGCAACTACGATGCCTCTGTCACAGCCATGCAGCAAGCCACGACGGCGAAGCCCGATGAACCGATCCTCTGGATCACCCTTGCCGATGGTCAGTTGGGTGTTGCCGATACTGCGCTGAAGGCTGCCAAGGCGGCAGGCAAACCTGCGACCGATCCCGATGTTGCGCAGAAGTACAACGATGCGATTGGCTCCTACAAGAAGGCCATCGATCTGAACGCCGCTTCGAAGAAGCCCAATCCGGAGACGGCCGCTGCGGCCTACAACCAGGAGGGCCAGGCTTACGGGAAGATGGGCGATGCGCAGAATGCGTCCACTGCCTATGACCAGGCTGCGAAGACACTGCCTGCGAACGCCGGCATGTACTACTTCAACGAAGCAGCGACGCTCTACAACGCAGGCAAGACGACGGAGGCGGGAGCGGCAGCAGACAAGGCTATCGCGGCTGATCCGAAGCGTGCCGATGCGTACTACATCAAGGGACAGGCTCTGATTCCGCAGGCTTCGGTCGATCCGAAGACGCAGAAGATCACGGCTCCTCCGGGATGCGTTGAGGCGTATCAGCAGTACCTCGAGCTGGCTCCGGACGGACCGCACGCGCAGGAGGTCAAGGACATTCTGACTGGCATCGGCGCGACGGTGAAGTCGAGCTACAAGGCTGGAAAGAAGTAGCCGCATCGCACCATCGAGGCCCCGGGCATTCTGCTCGGGGCCTTTTTTCTGGAGACGACATGGACGGAACGGTTCTCGGCTTTGAAGAGGCGCTGGCGCTGTTGCTGAACCATGCTGGCAGCGTGAAGGCTGCGGAGGTCGAGGAGATCGCGTTGCTCGCGGCTGCGGGGCGCGTGCTGGCGGTGGATGTCGTGGCTGATCGAGATCAGCCGCCGTTCGACCGTTCGACGCGGGATGGCTTTGCGGTGCGTGCGGAGGAGTTGAATGCTGGTGCGGCGCTGGAGGTTGCCGGGCAGATTCGCGCGGGGGAGATGTGGACGGGCGATGTGCTTGCTGCGGGGTTCACAGTTGAGATCATGACGGGTGCTCCTGTGCCAGCGGGAGCGGATGCGGTGGTGATGGTGGAGCATGTGGAGCGGAGTGCGGGAGCGATTCGCGCAGGCCGAACTCTCAAGGTTGGCGACAATATTGTTCCTCGGGGTAGCGAGGCTCGTTTGGGGCAGGTAGTGCTTCCTGAGGGAAGCTTTGTTGGAGCGGCGGAGGTTGCGCTGGCGGCTGCTTGTGGACAGGAGTCGCTGCGGGTGTATCGCAGACCGCGCGTTGCGATTGTGGCGACGGGCGATGAGCTTGTGGAGCTGGATCAGGTGCCGGGTCCACAGCAGATTCGGAACTCGAACAGTTATGCTCTGGCTGCGTTGGTGGCAGCAGCGGGCGGCGAATCGGTGCGACTGCCGATTGCTCCTGATCAGCGAGAGGCGATTCGGGCTGCGATCGAGGAGGGTCGACGAGCGGATCTTTTGGTGCTTTCGGGTGGGGTTTCGATGGGACAGTACGATCTGGTTGAAGAGGTGCTGGGTTCGCTGGGGGCTGAGTTTTTCTTTACCGGAGTGAGGATGCAGCCGGGAAAGCCGGTTGTCTTTGGGCGGCTTCCGGCTACGGGCGAGTTCCCTGCTCGGTTTTTCTTTGGATTGCCGGGCAATCCGGTTTCGACGCAGGTTACGTTTCACGTGTTTGTCGAGCCGATGATTCGGGCGCTTTGCGGTGCGGGAGCGGAAGGGCCGCGGTTTGTGCTGGCTACGTTGGCTGAGGATGTTGCTGGAAAGCTGGGATTGACGCGGCTGTTGCCTGCTCGGCTGGTGGGCGTCGAGGTGAAGTTGGTTGAATGGCAGGGGTCGGGTGATCTGGCGGCCAATGCTCGGGCTAACTGCTACGCGCTGCTGCCTGCGGAGCGAGAGGGTTTTCGTGCGGGTGAGGTGATTCGGGTGCTGTTGCGGTAGGCTTCTGTGATGGCGGAAAAACTTTCACACTTCGATGAGGCTGGGCAGGCGCACATGGTGGATGTGAGCGCGAAGGCGGCTACGCGGCGGGAGGCTACGGCGGCGGCGTTTGTGGAGTTGTCGGCGGCGGTGTTGCAGGCTCTGCCGGAGAATCCGAAGGGGAATCCGCTGGAGGTGGCCCGGTTCGCGGGGATTCAGGCGGCGAAGCAGACGTCGAGCTTGATTCCGATGTGCCATCCGCTGGCGCTGAGCTTTGTCGATGTGCAGGCGACGGTGGTGGAGGGTGGCGTCGCGATTGAAGCGACGGCGGTTACGACGGCGGGCACGGGCGTCGAGATGGAGGCGATGGTGGCGGCTTCGATTGCGGCGCTTACGGTGTATGACATGACGAAGGCGCTCGATAAAGGCATTCGCATCCGCGAGGTGGTGCTGCTGCGAAAGAGCGGCGGTAAGGGTGGCGAGTATCGGCGGTCTTCGTAAGGGGGGTACCCCCCTATCTAAAGTCCTAAAATATGAAAACAAAGGACTTAGATTCGGACCTGGAATGCAAAATATTGATACTAAAGGGGTTAGGTATCAAAATATTGAAAATAAAGGACTTAGCCTGGATGCGATCCATGCATATCGTACTTAATTTCCCCCTACTTCAAGGGTAGCAGGTTGATGGTGGGGTTATGACAGGTTTATCTGGTTTGTTATGTGTAGGTTGCGTGGGTTTGGGGGTTGACAAGTTTTTGGGGGTGGGGGAGAACAAGCAACGGCAAGTGCAACCGCAGGTCCTTCGACTGCGCGCTTTGCGCTTCGCTCAGGATGACAGTTTTTTCGGGGGTGAAAGGAGAACGGTCGTGCTTTCCACCCCAACGAGCAAATTGCGCTCGCTGGGGACCCCGGTTTGCACGATGCCCACCTTAGCGACGATAAGACTGTCGCGAAGATGGGGCACCCGACGCCGTTGTTCACTAGAGGGTGGTGGCCAGGGTGACGGCGAAGAGGTTGTTGGGGTCGTGCCAGGTTTGGGTGGGGGTGAAGCCTGCGGATTGGAGGAGGGTAGCGACGGTGGTGGGGGTGAATTTGTAGCTGTTTTCGGTATGGATGGTTTCGCCTGCGGCCAGGTCGATGGTTTTGGCAGTGGAGGCTGCGTTTGCGGGGATGCGGACTCGCTGGGCGGTGCTGGATTCGAGGTGCATCTCGATGCGCGACTCGAGAGCGTTCCAGATGGCTTTGTGGTGGAAGTGGTCGATGCGGAAGTCGGTGCCTAGCTCGCGGTTGAGGCGGGTGAGGATGTTGCGGTTGAAGGCGGCGGTGGTTCCGGAGGCGTCGTTGTAGGCGGCGAGGAGGGTGGGCACGTCTTTGACGAGGTCGGTTCCGAGGAGGAGGGTGTCGTCGGGCTGGAGCTGGGTGCGAAGGTTGCGGAGGACGTCGTGGGCGTCGTGCGGCGAGAAGTTGCCGATGCTGGAGCCGATGTAGAGAGCCAGGGTGCGGGTATTTGAGGGGCGGTTGAGTTGGAGCGGCTCGGTGGTGTAGTCCGCGACCTGCGGATGGACGGTGACGCCGGGGATGTCGGATTCGATGTTCTGGCGGGCCTCGTCGAGGGCGGTCTCGGAGACGTCGACGGGTTGGTAGAGGACGGTGCCCTGACGGCGGACGGCGGCGGCGAGCAGCAGGCCGGTCTTGGTGGCGGTGCCTGCGCCTAGTTCGATGAGGGTGAGCCTGCGGCCGGCGGCGGCTTGGGCGAGGATCTCGTCGGCGTGGGCGGTGAGGATGCTGCGTTCGGTGCGGGTGAGGTAGTACTCGGGGAGCTCGGTGATCTGCTCGAAGAGGTGCGAGCCTGCCTCGTCGTAGAAGAGCCAGGGGGAGAGGGTTTTAGGGGTGGCGGTGAGTCCCTGGATGGCTTCACAGGCGACGGCTTGGGTGATTTCGGGGGCGGTCGCGAGAGAAGACATTTTTCAGAGAGTCCCTTGGGTAGCGGTGATGGATGAGAGTCGCGGCGCTTCAAACCAAATACAGGGGTCCTTCGCTCCGCTCAGGATGACGGCGCAAGCCCGGTGCGATGAACTGTTTACATTGCTGCATCCTTGGCGAGGCGGAGGCCGGAGAACTGCCAGCGGGTGGAGGGACCGAAGAAGTTGCGATAGGTGGGTCGGATGTGGGTCGCGGGGGTGACGCAGGAGCCTCCGCGGAGGACGATCTGGCTGGACATGAACTTGCCGTTGTACTCACCCAGGGCTCCGGGCAGGGGGTGGTAGCCGGGATAGCCGGTGTAGCCGGACTGCGTCCACTCCCAGACATCGCCGAAGAGCTGTTGGAGGCCGGGTTTGGATTGTGCGGGGATAGGGTGGAGCTGGGTGGATTCTACGAAGTTGCCGGAAAGGTTGGTGGCGGCACTTAACCGCAGGTCCTTCGACTCTGCGGCTTCGCCGCTTCGCTCAGGATGACAGTTTATTTTTGATAGGGCCTCGGTGGCGGCGTACTCCCATTCGAACTCGGTGGGGAGCCGACAACCGGCCCAGCGGGCGTAGGCGTCGGCCTCGAAGAAGCTGAGGTGGCAGACGGGGGTCTCGCTGAGCTGGTCGAGCGGCTGGAAGCCGGCCATGGTGTAGATGGACCAGCCGGATTTGGTTGCGGGATCACGGTGCCAGTAGAGCGGGGCCTGCCAGGATTCGGCGCGCATGGTGGTCCAACCTTCGGCGAGCCAGAGCTCGGGGCGGGTGTAGCCGTTCTCGTCCATGAAGGCGAGGTACTCGGCGCAGGTGACGGGGCGGGTGGCGAGCTGGAAGGGCGCGATATAGGTGGTATGGCGCGGCGTTTCGTTGTCGAAGGCGAAGGTGTCGATGGAGTCGGGATCGGGGGTGATGCCGACTTGGGTGAGGCCGGGGGCGAAGGCGAGCCACTCCTGCGGTGGGGCGATGGTTTCGGAGTCGGGGAGGATGGCTCGTTCGCGATAGGCGGGGTGGAGCGGGTTGGTGAAGAGGGCGTGCTTGATGTCGGTGGCGATGAGTTCCTGATGCTGCTGCTCGTGCTCGAGGCCGAGGGCGATGCGGCGGGCGGCTTCGTCCTCGGGGGTGTGCGCGAGGAGGCTGGCCATGGCGGCGTCGACGTGTGCTCGGTAGGCGAGGATGCTGTCGAGTGGAGGGCGCGAGAAGGAGGCACGGAGTTTTTTCTCGGGCATCTCGCCGAGGGAGTTGTAGTAGCTGTTGAAGAGCCAGTGGAAGTCGGGATGGAAGGGCTGGTAGGCGGGAACGAACTCGCGCAGGACGAAGGTCTCGAAGAACCAGCTGGTGTGAGCGAGATGCCATTTGACGGGGCTGGCTTCGGGCGAGGACTGTACCATCATGTCTTCGGGCGAGAGCGGCGCGCAGAGGCGCATGGTGGCTTTGCGGATGGCGCGGTAGCGGGCGAGGAGCGCGGCGGCGGGTGCGGGAGTGGAGGTGGTCGGCATAGAGGCGTCTTTCGTTCCGGACTTTACTGTGATGCGAACTAGGGAGAAGGACGTTGCTAACGGTATCTGATGCGCGAATCTGGGTTTGGTTACGGGTGATGCGCGTTTAAGAGACGGGCGAGGAAGTAAGCGGCAGCGGCGGCGGCTCCGCCGATGGTGACGGTCTGGACGGCGCTGCGGAGCCAGCCGGTGCCGACCAGCTTTCCTTTGAGTGCGCCGAACAAGGCTAGTGCCAGGAGCGTGATGATGACGGAGAGGCGCAGGGAGGAGGACGCATCCTGCACAAACATATAGGGGAGGAGGGGGACGAGACCTCCGGCGATGTAGGAGAAAGCGATGGTGAGGGCGGAGCGGTGGGCGCGGTTGGGGGCGGGCTCTTCGAGGCCGAGCTCGAAGCGCATCATGAAGTCGACCCATGCTTTGGGATTGCGTTTGAGGGCTTCGAGGACCGGGGTGGCGCTGATGCGGTCGACGGAATACTGCTCGAAGATCTCGTAGATCTCTTCCTCTTCGTCGTGGACACGTTCGACGATCTCGCTCTCTTCGCGGAGACGTTCGGAGGCGTAGTGCTCGGCGTCGCCACGGGCGGCGAGGTAGCCTCCGAGGCCCATGGCGATGGAGCCGGCGGCGATCTCGGCGAGTCCGGCGAGGACGACGATGTGTGCGGAGGCGACGACTCCGGAGAGGCCCGCGGCCAATGCGAAGGGGACGGTCAGGCCATCGGAGAGGCCGATGACGACATCGCGGACGACATCGGTGGATTCAAAGTGGCCTTCGATGTGAGGCGGTCGGGCAATGTCGTGCATTGCGGGAGTGTATCGCAAACGGGCTTGCCGTATGAACGGTTTTGGATGCGGAAAGCGATCTATTTACGAACGAATAGCGTCTTTCTGGCTGGAATAACGTCTGTATGAAACAAGTTCTTAGAACCTGTCTAAAAACTGCGGAAAGATTGTCAGCAGTGGCCCTGTATGGAACAGGCAACGACGAAATACAGGGGTCCTTCACTGCGTTCAGGATGACGGCATAAAGCAAACAACGACAAAAGGCAGCTTTTAGACAGGTTTTTAGCGGTGGAGTAAGGCGGATCGGAAGATGATGCGGCGGATCGGTCCATGGCATGGGATGTCTCGGTTGGTGGTGTTCTGCCTGATGGCGATGATGGTGATCGCTAGCGGCAGGATGCTGCGGGCGCAGGATGAGCAGCCGTTTGCCGGAGGGCAGATGGTCCGTGGCACGGTGACCACTGCCGCGAGCGATCATCTGTCGATCAAGACGGACAAGGGTGAGGCGTATCAGATTGCCGTGACGAGCAATACGCGGATTATGAAGGACCGGCAGCCGGTGAAGATAACGGATATCAAACCCGGCGATGGTGTTGGAGCGATGGGATTGCTGGATGCTCCTACAAAGACGGTGCATGCTGTCTTCGTGATGGTGGTGGATGCGGAACAGGCTAGGAAGCTGCGTGAGGGACTGGGCAAGGTCTATATCGTAGGCAAGGTGCAGGCTATCGATGAGTTGAAGCTGACGATTCTACGGCCGGATGGAATCGTCCAGGTGATTGCGGTGGATGAGAGCACGTCGTTTCGCAAGGGGCGTCCGCGGCAATCGATGAACGGGCAGGCGAGCGATAGCGATGCTAGCGATAGTGCAAGTAATGCGGAGAGCGTCACGCTGGCGGATATCAAGGTCGGCGACAACGTTGCTGGAAAGGGAGCGCTGAAGAATGGCGTTTTTGTCCCGAGCCAGTTGTCCGTGATGGATGCGTCGCAGCAGAGGCGTCGACGACCGGATGGAAGTGCAACGGGATCGGGCTCCGCGTCGGATCCGCAGTGATGGAGTGGTGGTGAGGAGAATGACGTGCGGTTGAACTGGGTCGGGTCGATGGTGGTCGCGGGGATTACGGTTCTGGCGGGGAGTGTGCGTTGCGCCGCGCAGACGGACCATCCTGTACCGAATGAGACGGTGCAGAGCCCTGCGGTGGATGCACAGCCTACTGCGCCGGTTGCGCAGGGTGGAACGATTCGCGGGACGGTGAAGGCGGGTCCGGTTCCGCTGCCGGGTGTGAGTGTGACGGCGACCAATACGTTGACGGGTAAGAGATACGCGACGACTACGGATGTTTCCGGTGCGTTTGCGATGGTGATTCCGGGCAATGGCCGGTATGTGGTGAAGACGGAGCTGGCGGCGTTTGCGAGCGACACGAAGGAGGTATTGCTGAACGCAGCGAGCCAGAATGGTGGCAAGCCGGAGCAGGTGGCGGACTTTACGATGCAGTTGGCCTCGCGTGTGGAGGCACAGCAGGCAAAGGCAGCTGCGGTGGGGACGGCCTCGACGGGGCGTGGGCTGCAATCGCTGAGCGTAAGCGGCGCGGACTCCGGGTTGTCGAACGCGAGTGCGACGGGTGGCGTTACGGGTGCGCAGATGCCGACGCTCTCTGGGATAGGCACCGGCGATGGCGCGTTCGCGACGGATTCGGTGACAGTGAGCGGACAGACGGGCCAGACGAATGGGTTGGCGACCTTCAATGAGGACGAGATTCGTCAGCGCATTCAGGATGCGGTGGCGCAGGCGCAGCGACAGGGCGGGGCGGCGGGCGATATGGCGAACGCGGTCGTGGGCATGTTGGGTGGGATGATGGGTGGTCCTGGTGGCGGATTTGGCGGAGGTCCTGGGGGTGGTGGCGGCAGAGGTGGACGCGGTGGTGGTGGCGGTTTCCGGGGAATGAATCCGACGCAGCCGCATGGAGCTATTTTTTATCAGGGCAGCAATGGTGCGCTGAATGCGACGACGTATTCGCTGACGGGCGCACCGGAGGAAAAGCCTTCGTATAGCCAGAACAAGTTTGGTGTGAGCTTTACGGGGTCGCCGTTTATTCCGGGGCTGCTGAAGGCGAGCACGAAGCAGTTTATCTTCTTCAACCTGACAGGGCAGCGGAACATCAATCCGGATAACTTTTATGGGACGGTGCCTACGCTCGCGGAGCGCGGTGGAGACTTCTCGCAGCTTACCCAGAATGTGAGCGGTGTCGCGACGGCGGTGCCGATCTACGACCCGACGACGCACAATCAGTTTCCGAACAATGTGATTCCGACGGCACGGCTTTCGCCGCAGGCTTTGGCGCTGTTGAACTACTATCCTGCGCCGAATATTGCACTGGTGGGCACGCAGGGGTACAACTACCAGACGATTACGACGGCTGGATCAAATTCGACGCAGGCGGCGCTGCGGTATGTAAGGAACTTTGGGCAGACACCGACCTTTGGCGGTGGACGCGGTGGTGGTGGGCGGCAAGGGGCGAATACGTCGAAGTCGCTGCGCCAGAATATCAACTTCAATGGAAGCTACTCGCATGTAGCAACGGATAGCCCGAATATCTTTCTTCCGCTTGGAGGCGCAGGCTCCACCACGGGGTATGGCATTACGGCGGGCTACACGATCGGGTATGGGCGGCTGACGAACAATGCTTCGGTGAACTGGAACCGGTCCAACAGCGAGACGCGGAATTATCTGACGAACGGGAGTGTAAACCCGGCAGCGGAGGCGGGCATCCTGGTTGGAAGCGCGGCGGTGCAGAGCAACCCTTTTAACTATGGGGTTCCGACAGTTACGTTCTCGGGATTTACAGGCTTGTCTGAGACGTCACCGAGTCAGTCGATTGGGCAGACGATCTCATTCAGCGACTTTGTGAGCTGGAGCCACAAGAAGCACAATATGCGCTATGGACTGGATATTCGCCGAGTCCATGCGGATACGTTTGGCTCGTCCAATGTGCTTGGTTCGTTCACCTTTACGGGGTATGCGACGGAGAGCCCTTTGGCGACTGCTGCTTCCAGCACTTCGACGGTGCAGCAGTCGAGCGGCGCGGGCTTTGCGGACTTTCTGCTTGGATTGCCGCAGCAGTCGGCGGTACAGGCTGGGTTGCAGAAGACGTATCTGCGCGCGAATGTCTTCGACTGGTATGCGCAGGATGACTGGCGAGCGCTGCCGAGTCTGACGCTGAACTACGGCATCCGCTATGAGTATTTTTCGCCGTATATCGAGAAGTACAACCACCTGGTGAACCTGGATCACAATGCATCGTTTAGTGAGATCGCAGCGGTTGAGCCGGATCAGGTCGGTGCTTACGGTGGCGTGTATCCGCGGTCGCTGGTTCATCCGGACCGGGATATGTACTCGCCGCGCTTTGGATTTGCCTACCGCTTGAAATATCTGAAGAACACGGTACTGCGTGGCGGATACGGCATCAACTACAACACGGGGCAGTATGCGACGATCGCGAAGCAGTTTGCGTTTCAGCCGCCCTATGCGGTCACGCAGACGAACATCGTGAATCAGCAGGGATGCGGCACGTTTACGCTGGCGAATGCCTTCAACTGCTCGGATGCCACGGTGCAGAGCAACTATGCTGCGAACCCTGGCTATCGTCTGGGGCATGTGCAGATATGGAATCTCGTTCTGCAAAAGACTTTTCCGCTGGGCATCGTGACGAACATCGGCTTCAACGGATCGAAGGGTGGTGGACTGGATGTGCTGCGGGCGCCGAACCGGACGGCGACCGGGTTACTGAACAACTCAGCGCAGGCGTTCAACTATGAGGACTCGCAGGCGTACTCGCGGTTCGAGGCGCTGAACGTGAATGTGAGCAAGCGACTACAGAAGGGCGTGTCACTCACGGCGAACTACCAGTATGGGCATTCGATCGATAATTCCTCTTCGATTGGTGGTGCGTCGCAGGTGCCGGCGCAGAACGATCTGGACCTGAATGCGGAGGAGGGGAATAGCGTCTTCGATGTTCGCCAACAGGTGACGGGGACGTGGATTCTCGAGCTACCCTTTGGGCCGAACCGGGTTTTCTTCACGAAGGGCGGCTTCTGGTCGAAGGCGCTCGATGGCTTCTCGCTGTCGGGCGATTACACCTTTGCGACGGGGATGTATTACACGCCGCGCTATCTTGCGACGGTCTCGGAGACCAACACGGGCGCGAACAATTCATTGCGTCCGGACCGGAACTTTGCGGTGCCGATTGCGGGCGCTGGCTCGATCCACGACTGGTTCAATAAGGATGCCTTTACTGCGCCGGCGAACGTCTATGGCACGGCTTCGCGCGGTTCGATTGAAGGACCGGGAAAGGTGGTGGTGGATATGTCGCTCTCGCGTACGGTGCAGCTGGGCGATACGCGCTCGTTCGAGGCGCGCATGACGGCGGCGAACGCCCTCAACACGGTGCAGTACTCCGGGATCAACACGACGCTCGATTCGCCGACCTTTGGGCAGGTCAGCTCGACCGCAGCGCAGCGGACGATCACCTTCATTGCACGGTACCGGTTCTAGCGTGAGGAGCAGGATGACAAAGTTGACGGTGCGAGCGATGGGGCGAAGCGGGGTTGCGGCTATGCTGATTGGGCTGCTTGTGGGAACGCCGCTGTCTGGATGGGCGCAGCAGCAGGGCGGTAATGGAACGTTCACGCTGAAGGTGCAGAGCGACATCGTCCTGACGAACGTGGTGGTGCGGGACAAGAAGACCGGGAACATCGTAAAGGGGTTGAAGGAGAGCGACTTCACGATTCTCGAAAATAACAAGCCGCAGAAGATCGCCAGCTTCGATTATCAGAATGTGGACGAGGCTGCGGTGCTGCACGAGAAGTCTACCGTCAGCGGGAAGGCTACGATCGCGGATCTGCTGAACCCGCATCTTGCGGCGGACTCAGGCGAGCTGAAGGACCATCGGCTGATCGTGATGTTCTTCGACCTGAGCAGCATGCAGCCGGAGGATCTCGACCGCGCGGTGGAAGCGGCGCAGGACTACATCAACAAGAAGATGCAGCCTGCCGATCTGGTGGCGCTGGTGAGCATGTCGACTGGTCTGAGCATGGACCATGACTTTACCTCCGACAAGACTGCGCTGCTGGCGGGCGTGGCTGCCTACAACGGCACGGAGGGCACCGGCTTCTCGAATGGCAATGAGGGCGGCACTTCGGCGGGGACGGCGGACGATGCCTCTTCGTTCACGGCGGACGATAGTGAATACAACGCGTTGAATACGGACCGTGAGCTGTATGCGATTCGGACAATTGCGAAGAGCCTGGAGCGGGTGGACCAGCGTAAGAGCCTGCTGTACTTCAGCGGTGGGTTGACGCGGCAGGGTATCGAAAATCAGGCGAGCATGCGTGCAGCGACGAACGAGGCGGTGAAGGCGAACCTTGCGATCTACAGCGTGGACTCGCGTGGGTTGCAGGCGCTGCCTCCGGTGGGCGACGCTTCGACGGGAAGCCAGCGCGGGACCTCTGCGTACAGCGGTGCGGCGATGCAGAGCCAGTTGAGCTCCAACTTTGGATCGCAGGAGGTGCTGGCTACGCTCTCGTCCGATACCGGCGGCAAGGCGTTCTTCGATTCGAACGACTTCGCTCCTGCCTTCCAGCAGATTCAGCATGACACGGAGGCGTACTACATCCTCGGGTTCCACTCGACAAACACGGCGCGTGATGGAAGTTTCAGGCACCTTACGGTGAAGCTGAACCGTACCGATGTGAAGCTCGACTATCGGCCTGGGTACTATGCGCCCGCCGACTTTCAACATGCTAAGAACGAGGATCGCGAGCTACAGTTGACCGAACAGTTGCGCAGCGATCTGCCGGCAACCGATGTTGCGGTCTATCTTCAGGCGCTGTACTTCCGGTTGGAGGACAATAAGTTCTTCGTTCCGATCTCGATCATTGTGCCGGGCTCGCAGATTCCATTCGTCACGAATAAGGATCGCGACAAGGCGACGATCGACATTATCGGCCAGGTGAAGAACGCGGAAAATATTCCTGTCGGCGACGTTCGCGATACGGTGAAGCTGGCGCTGGACGCTTCGCAGCAGGTGAAACGGAAGAACATTCAATACTCGACGGGCTTCACGCTTGCGCCGGGAAGATACCATTTGAAGTTCGTCGTTCGAGAGAACCAGACGGGCGCGATGGGCAGCTTCGAGACCGATCTACAGGTTCCCGATCTGCGGAAGAGCCCGCTCAAGCTGAGCTCGATCGTGCTGTCCAGCCAGCAGTCGCCGAACAATGCCAAGCGATCGCAGAACCTCTTGATACGCGATGGTGTGGAGTGGATTCCGAATGTGCCGCATGTCTTCCGGCAGGACCAGCATCTCTATTTTCTGTATGAGGTTTATGATCCGGCGAAGCAGAAGGGTGCTCCGGCACAGGCTGCGTCGCCTGGCCTGACGCGGCGCGAGAGCGGACCGGTGCGGGTGCTGACCAGCATCGAGTTTCTGAAGGATGGGACGAAGGTCTACGAGACGCCGCTGGTTTCGGCGACGGCGATCAACATTCCGGAACGCAATGCGGTGGCGTTCCAGTTCGATGTACCGCTGACGCAGCTTAAACCGGGCACCTATGTCTGCCAGGTGAATGTGATCGACGATGCTGGTGGGAGTTATAGCTTTCCTCGTCTTGCGCTGATGGTGACTGCTCCTGCCGTGCCTACCGCGGCTTCTCCAGCTGCAGCTTCGGTGAGCGCTCCCACTCCGTAATCAGGGGCATTGACAGAATCGGATAGACGGCGCATGATATGTGCGGTCAATCCGGAGATGTCACCTATGTGCCCTCTGAAGCCACTTCCCTCTACTCTTCTTCTGATTCTGAGCCTCTGCCTGTTCTCTGCCCCGTTGTTTGCTCAGGATAAAAACCTCAGTGAGGCCGACCGAGCGCGTCGGCATGAAGACGCGCAATGGCAGACCGTCCAACAACATTTGCCTGATCCCTCTAGTGCCTCACCTGTAAGTCTGGAGGTGCAGGGCGATCTGCTTCGGATACGCCGCTTTCCGGAGGATGCGCTGGACTACTACGGTTACGCGGTGAAACGTGGCGGCAACTCCGCTGCCCTGATGAACAAGATCGGCCTGACGCAGATGGAGCTTCGCAACTTTGTGCTTGCTGAGGGATACTTTCGACAGGCGATCAAGCTGGATCGGCGGGATGAGAGGGGATGGAATAACCTTGCTGCGATTGAGTTTCTGCAACGCGAGTACGGTGCTGCCATCAGCGATTACAAACATGCGATCAAACTGAATCGCAAGACGGCTGTCTTCCATGCGAATCTCAGTGCGGCTTACTTTGAGCTAAAGAACTACAAGAACGCTCGGCATGAGGTGGATGAGGCCCTGACACTGGACCCGCAGGTCTTTCACCATAGCAATGGCGCGGGGGTTGAGGCCCATATCCTGTCGGTGGAGGACCATGCACGATTTTCCTTCGAGATGGCGAAGCTCTATGCGCAGCACGGCGATGAGGTGGAGATGCTGCATGCGCTGGCGATGGCATGTGAGAGCGGCTTCGATGTCGCTGGGAATATGGCGAAAGATCCTACGTTAGCGAAGTACAAGAATGACCCGCGTGTCGCACTCATCATCATGACCGCGAAGGCGTTGCATTTGAATACCACTCCCGTCCTGACGAGCGCGGCGACGTTGGCTCCGCATTCCGGTCCCGGAGTGGAAACGCGCTGAGCCGCATCAACGATACGGGCAGTGGCGACAGTTCGAGTTGCAACAGTAGCCGCGCTTGCGATGATATGCGGCGGTGAAGACGAGGTATGGGCCTTCATAGTAGAAGTCTTCCGGCGCGAGTTCGGCTGGAGGCGTCTCCTGCGGCTCCTGGGATGCGTTCTCTGCGGGCTGTTCTTCGTTCGACATTTAGAACAATCTTAGAGCGGATGGTTCTGCTGTGGGGAGAACTACGGGGGTGATGCCTTCGATGTCCGGCTGCGTTGCATCGCGTGATGATGTGGCAGGCTCTTCCTCGAAGACTACTCCGTTGCGATAACGGACCTGTCTTCCCGGCACCGCGGCGATGCGCTCGCCGGGTACGACGATCCCGGCGAGGTTCATAGGATCGGCGGCTGCGACGGTGAGGATGTCCAGCGAGTCGCGATGGCGGGCGGAGCGGAGGCTTTCGACGGCTTGCGGAAGAGCGAACTGCTCGCCGCCAAAGCCGGTGACGAAGCGGCCGCCACGGATTTCGCCGCGTGCCTCCAATCGGCGCAAAATACCGAGGAGGTCGCGCCATTTGGGGGCGTTGGACTCTCGTGCGAGCAGGTCGCGAAAGAGGACTCCGTAGCGCGTCAGCAGCATGCGAGCCGCGGATTCGAGTGCGGCGTCGGTGCGGCGTGCTCGCTCTATAACAGAGGATGCGGCGTGGAGTTCTTCGTTGAATAATGACCACCGTCCAGCCGAGCTGCGGGTCTTCTTGTTGGGAGCCGCTGTTGTGGGTTTGCGGCGCGGGTCCATCATGATGCGGAGCTGGTCGAAGCCATCGGCGGCGGCGAGGCCAGCGGTTGCGAGCTCCCATAGGGCGTGCTGCGTCTGTGTCCGTGTGAGGTCGAGGATGCGTTGTATGTCGTTCGAGAAGCAGGCTCCGCGCTGCTGGAGAAGGGTGCGGAGCTGTAACGCTTCGGGACTGAGCGCCTGTTGCAGCTTTGCCTCTTCGACACATTGCTGGGCGAGTGCGTGGGGCAGCCAATCGGCGGAGTCGCGAATGTAGAAGGTGACGGGCGCGGCGTTTGTGGGGATCACGCGGCGTGGCGCGGCTCCGTCGCCTGTCGACCAGGCTGGATGTGGTGAGACGCGGCCCCAGCCTACGGCACCGGAGAGGCAGAGCTGGTCGAGCCAACGGGGATCGTAGTTGGCGATGCGCGATGGGAGGAGCGTGCGCTCCCATTCGATTGCGGGCGCTTCGAAGCCTTCCAGTTGCGAGAGTGCTTCGAGGACGCCTTCTTCCCCACTGAGCTGTGTCTGCGGAGCGAGATGCTGCCAGCCGAGCAGCCAGCGCATGTAGACGGCGGGCGTGACGGGTTCGACCTGCTTACGCAGGGTGCCGAGGGTCAGGCGATGGATGCGCTGGAGGATGCGGCGCTCGCACCACTCGATCTCGCAGTCGTCCGTGGTTGCGGGCCGCTCAAAGTTGCCGCGTAGAAGCAAGCCTTGCATCTCCATCGCTAGAAATGCCTGGTAGACATCGGCAGCGGCGAGGGAGAGACGCTTCGCGAGGTCATTTGCAGTTGTTGGGCCTAAAATTTGTAACCATCCTTGAACACATCTCTTGATGGCGTCTTCTTTTGTAACTGTTTTGATTGCATGAATTGGTAAATCCCACAGAACTGTGACGGCGGGAAGTTGTTCGGTTGCGATCCAGCATGGGGTTCCGTTGCAATCGATGGTTTGGGCGCGGCCTGTGCGCGTGAGGCGCTCGTAGAAGGTTGGCCAATGGCGGGCGTCGTCGGTATCGATTGTAGAGAGCGGGAGTGCGACGAGGCTTTGCAGGAGGTCGTGCAACTCATGCTCATCGCGGAGGTCGGGCCAGCACTCGCGCCGGACGGTGTCGATTGCGTGCTGATCGAGCCTGCCTGCTTCTTGAAGCACGCTGTCTGGCAGTGTGCGGCGCAGGGACACGGCGCGGGCGCGGCGTTCTTCGAGTCCGGCGTCATCGAGGAACGCATAAGGGTTTGCGTTGAGCAGCTCATGTGCGAACTGCGATGGCACGGGCGTGTCGACGGCGAGGCAACGGATGCTTCCGTCCTGAATGCCACGGAGCACTTGGATGAGGCCATCGAGGTCCATGGCCTCGTGCAGGACATCCTGCATGACCTCGCGGACGAGGGGATGGTCGGGGATTTGGATGTCGCCGACGAGGGTCTCGAAGCAGGCAGCGGCTTGCGGGAAGACGCTGGCCATGAGGTCTTCGGAGCGCGTGCGCTGGATCTGTGGAGCGATGCGTTTTCCCTTCGAGAAGCGCAGCAGTTGCAGGCTGCGGCCTGCGGCCCAGCGCCAGCGATTTTTGAAGATCGGCGAAGCGATGGCGGCTTGCTCGAGCAGCTCCTGTGCGGTGTGTTCGGTGAGGAACTGGAAGACGTCAGAGAGGGGAAAGCTGTGTTGCTCGGCGAGCGAGATGTTGATGCCGTTGTCTGTCGCTGCTGCCTGTAGCTCGAAGTTGAAGCCGCGGCAGAAGCGCTTGCGCAGGGCTAGCCCCCAGGCTTTGTTGACGCGTCCGCCGAAGGGCGCGTGCAGGATGAGCTGCATGCCGCCGCCTTCGTCGAAGAAGCGTTCGGCGATGATGGTGGTCTTTGAGGGGACGGCTCCGAGGACGGCGCGACCGGTGACGATGTAGGTGATGAGTTGCAGTGCTCCGCTTTCACAGACGCCACAGGTCTCCATGAGCCATGCGATCACGGCTGCTACTTCGGGTTGCGCGGGAGAGATGTAGCCGGGCGATGTGTTCGACGTGAGGGCGGAGATCTGCTCGCGGAGTTCGCCGACACCATCGCAGAGGACGGCGGTGCGCTGCGGGGCTTCGCCCTCCCAGAACGGCAGACTTGGCGGCGCTCCGTGTGCGTCTTCGACGAGCACGCGGCCAGCGGCTTCGATGCGCTGGATGCGCCAACTGGCGTTGCCAAGAAGGATGACGTCGCCGGGGCTGGAGTCGACGGCGAAGTGCTCGTCGAGGGTGGCGATCTGCACGCCTTCGGGTTGCAGGATGACGCTGTAGAGGGCTACGTCGGGGATGGCTCCGCCGTTTGAGATGGCAATCATGCGCGCTCCGCGACGCGGATGGAGCTGGCCCTGGATGCCGTCGTGTATCAGATACGCGCCGTAGCGGCCACGGCTGGATTCGATGCCGTGGTTGAGGAGTGTGATGAGCTCGTCGAAGTGCTCGCGGGTGAGGTTGCGATAGGAGTAGGCGCGGCGGACGATGTTGTAGAGCGCGTCCTGATCCCAGGACTCGGCTCCGCAGGCGGCGACGATTTGTTGTATCAGCACGTCGATGGGTTGCGGTGGAATCTCGAGCTGATCAAGCTCGCCTGCACGCATTTTACGGATGAGCGCGGCTTGTTCGAGGAGATCGTCGCGGGTTGTTGCGAAGAGGCGGCCCTTGGGGATGGCTCCGCGCCAGTGGCCGGCTCGGCCTACGCGCTGCATGGCCACGGCGACGGCGCGGGTGGTGGCGATCTGGCAGACGAGGTCGATGTCGCCGATGTCGATGCCGAGCTCAAGCGATGCGGTGGCGATGAGGATTTTGATCTCGCCGCGCTTCAAACGCTGCTCGGCATCGAGACGCAGGGTGCGGGAGAGTGAGCCGTGGTGTGCGGCGACGTGTTCGGAGCCGAGGCGCTCGGCTAAAGCGAAGGAGATTTTCTCCACGAGGCGGCGTGTGTTGACGAAGACGAGTGTCGAGCGGTGATTTTGTGCGTGGGCGGCTAGTTTGTCGAAGATCTCCTCCCACATACCGGTTGTGGTGACGGAGCCGAGCTCGTCGCTAGGGACCTCGATGGCGATGTCAAGCTCGCGGCGCTGGCCGACCTGGATGATGGTGGCGGGCTTGCGGCCCTCGTGGACGCCGGTGAGGAAGTGGGCGACGAGTTCGATGGGATTCTGCGTAGCGGAGAGGCCGATGCGTTGCGGAGGCTGATCGAGGCCGGTGAGGGAGGCTCCGGGGGAGAGCTTGTTTTCGCCGCAGACGAGGGCTTCGAGGCGCTCTAAAGAAAGGGCTAGGTGGGCGCCGCGCTTGTCGTCGGCGATGGCGTGGATCTCGTCGACGATGACGGTGTGGACGCGGCGGAGGTGCTCGCGGGATTTGCCGGCGGTGAGGAGGATGTAGAGCGATTCAGGCGTGGTGACGAGGATGTGTGGTGGATGCCTGAGCATTGCGGCACGCTCTTTGGGGAGCGTATCGCCGGTGCGAACGCCGGTGCGGATGCCGGTGGAGAGATAGCCGCGCTCGAGGGCGAGCTGTTGGATCTCGGCGAGCGGGCCGTCGAGGTTCTTCTGGATGTCGTTCGAGAGGGCTTTGAGGGGTGAGACGTAAATGACTTGCGTGCATGGACTTAGAGAGCCTTCGATGGACTGGCGAAGGAGCTTGTCGATGCAGACGAGGAAGGCGGTGAGGGTCTTTCCGGAGCCGGTGGGGGCGGAGATGAGGGTCGCTTCTCCCGCGAGGATGCTGGGCCAGCCGTGGGTTTGCGGCTCGGTGGGGGTGCCGAACTTTTTGACGAACCATTCGGCTGTTACGGGGTGAGCCCACGCTAATTCCTTGGGAATTTGCATGGGGTGATTGTACTGCGTTCGCCTTTTGTTTGCTTTAGGATAATTTCTGCAACTGGTTCGCTTTTTGTTTGCTTGCTACATATTTCCTGTGCCTACGTCGGCTTGCTGGGCGACGGGGTTTTCGGCGTCTAGGTATTGCTCGATGACTCTTTCGAGGGAGCCCTGGGCTTTGAGGATGAAGTCGATGGCGTCGCGTCCGGCGCCTTGTCCGCCGGGGTTGGGGGTGGTGTAGTGGCAGGAGGATTTGACCTCGGCGCGGGCGTTGGCGGTGGCGATGGCGAGGCCGCAGACGCGGAGGATGGGGAGGTCGACGATGTCGTCTCCGACGTAGGCGAGCTCATCGACGGCGATGCCTGCTTTGACGACTATCTCGTTCATTGCAGAGAGCTTGTGGTGTTGGCCCTGGTAGATGAATTCGAGCTTGAGGTCGTTGGCTCGAATGGCTACGGTCTGGGAGTTGCGCTTGGTGATGATGCCGACGCGGAGGCCGCCGAGCCGGGCGAGGGAGATGCCGAGGCCGTCGTGGGCTGCGAAGCCTTTGGCTTCGATTCCCTTGCCGTCGGGGCCGGGGATGACGAAGATCTGGCCGTCGGTGAGGACACCGTCGACGTCGAAGATGATGACTTTGATTTTGCGGGCGCGGTCTTCCGGGCTCATGGACATGGGGTGATTTTACCCTGCGAGGGTCGTCCGAGGGCTTGACTTGGAGTGGGTGGAGAAGGGTCCTTGTTTTTGCAAAAACACGTTTGTAACTACAAAAGCGGAGTTACGGTTTTGTAGTTACATTTTTGTAGTTACGTTTGGAAAGATGGGTGGTTTTGGGGGTAAAGTTTGTCAAGAGGCACCACATCCGGGGGACGTGTCTTTGGTGGATACAGTTGCTGTCGTTTCGAGGAAGAGTTCCGCGGCGGGGAAGTTGGAAGAGGCGGCGACGGTTGTAGCTGATGGTGGTGATGAAGAAGGTGCCTTCCGTGGCGGTTCTCTGAGGGATGGCCATGGGGGTAGTGTATGGGGTGTTGGGCGGCGGTGAAAGGAAGAGAGGCGCGCCTTCGGCAGAGCGGGAGCGCCTGCGGCGCGGCTGGTTTTTGGCACGCCTGAAGGCGTGCCCTTCCGGTCAAACTAAATTCTTCCTTTTACGCCGTGAAGATGACCATAAACATTGGCGATGAAGGAGCAACTGACAAACGAGTATTCAACACCTGTTGAGTCTTGCACTGACCAAGTGACTCCTATCTCCGCATCGATTCCATGATCTGCAGCATTTCGCACATGACCAATATAGTTACCTATCTTTATCAGCTTGTCAGGGAGGTGATGAGCATTTTTAAAGAGAGCCAACTTGGCATTAATGCCAGGGGCATTGGCAACAGCAAGGCCAAGCGTGTTGCCTTCCGCATACAAGAAAGATTCCACAGCGTTAGCAGAAGCGACTACAGCATCGCGCGCCCCCCCAGGCTGTACGCAACGAAGGATGGCATTGACGAGAGGGTCGATAACGTCGTTTTTTGCTACGGCGTTCGATGCATCCGGGCCCAATTGCGTGCGTACTCGTTGTTCTGCCGAGGCTAAATCACCGCAGGCTTGTGCTAAAGCTGCAAGTGGATTGCTTGCTGCCTTATCGGCCATTTCATACTGCCCACCTCCTGTAGTCTGAAAAACTCTTGCAAAGGTCGCCAAATTAATCAGAGTATCTTTTACTGAATCTCTGTGCAGCGTAAGTGTGTGAATCTGAGCAGTCTGATTGGCTGCCTTGGCAAAATCGGCCGTTGACAACCATCGCTCTCGGAACGTAATGAAAGGCGGGAACGCCTCTAGCACAACCCTAAGCACGGTCGATTTGACGTTCTGATCTGGACCAAAGAGAAATTTGCAAAGGCTGCTTCGGACCAAAAATTTTGCTCCATTGAGCTTTAATAAAGTTAGTTCGACGGCCATTTCTAGCGCTGCTTCCGCTTGATTCTGATTCAAGTCTAGGAACGCAGCTATTTCGCCGGCAGTAGCACCTTGAGGAAAAGCGCTAATAGCTTCGGAGACCGAAATTACGTGCTCAGCGGTTGTCTGTGCCGTCCAAGGCATTCCTAGATCGATCCTTCGTCGCCCAAATCGGTTTGGTCATGCTCTTCGTCCCGTGAGGTCACCTGCTCTTCACCGGCGAGATTTACATCTATTTCAATATGACCTTCAAACTCCTGCTGTAACTGCCGAAGCTTTGCACCTAATCCATCCAAATCTGCAGGTGTGCAAGAAATATTGAGAGAAATATTAAGATTTGTGAATGAAGTCGAATGTGTTCTAAACTCGTCGTTATCCGAATTTGCCTGCCTTTTTATTTTTTCTTCGGGAGGTTTAGGTAGATGGATCAAACCTTCAACTTGAGTATCTTCAGATTTTGCGGACGGACTGACGGAATCAGTGGCGAGAAGTGTCCCGCCATCAGCTTTAATAGCTTCTGCTATCCGTAGTATTTCGATAATAGCTCCAGCGCCAGCCATACTGTTCCCTGACTTAGAGTTTCCCGAGGTGAACGCAATATGCGAAGCCAGCGCCGACTCTTCCATACCTCTACGAATTCGAATCGAGCTAATGATTTTTTGCAGGAAGTCTGCATCTTGAACTACTGATCGCCAACACGACGCTATCTCGTCTGTCTGTTCAAAATGAATAGCGCGACCTAGTTTCGTACCAAGATTCGTACATGTCTTTTTTTGCCCACCTTCAATTATCTTGATCGCAACAAGAAACTTATTACTTCTGCTGACTTGAGTTTCGTGGATACCTACTAACTTACCTACATCCGCTGGAGCGGACGGCCCCGCAATCTCTGAATAGCCAGCGATGATTTTGCTCAGCTCTTTATATGAAGAACCCGGTAATGGAAATCCATCTTCTGCCATTTTTTCTCCACGTCAATAGATGTCACGTATTCTATCTGGGCAAATGCAAGTCAACACTAGCAAATAAAAGGGCTCCCAGTAATTCGGGAGCCCTCTTTCGTGATTATTGTCGTTCCTTAGCTGCAGCCGCTGGTGCTTCCGCAACTCATGCATCTGTAGCAGGAGCCGCTGCGGGTCATGATGGCTCCGCAGGTGGCGCAGGAGGGGGAGTCGCCCATGTCGTAGAGGTCCTTCATGGCGTCGGCGGCGTGGTAGATGCCTCGGTCTTCGAGGGTTGAGGGGTTGGGGATTTGGGCGTAGGGGTTGGACGGGCCGCTGGATGCAGCCAGGTCGGGGGCTATGCCTTGCTGGGGTGGGTTGCGGTCGGCGTGTTCAAAGGGGGAAGAAAAAGCAACCGCAAGTCCTTCGGCTTCGCTCAGGATGACAGTGTTTGGGTTAGGGACGACGGTGCTGCCGAGGCTGGTGATGTGGCCGTGAACGGGCACGGAGGATTGGGCGGCCAGGCCGCTGAAGAGGTCGAGCTGGTGTCCGGAGAGGAAGCGGATCTGGATCCAGCGGAAGATGTAATCCATGATGGACTTGGCGAAGCCGATCTCGGGGTTGCCGGTCCAGCCGGAGGGCTCGAAGCGGGTGTGGGCGAACTTCTCGCAGAGGACGCGGAGAGGGACGCCGTGCTGGAGGGCGAGGGAGACGGCGGTGGCGAAGGAGTCCATGAGTCCGGAGACGGTGGAGCCTTCCTTGGCCATGCGGATGAAGATCTCGCCGGGGGAGCCGTTGGGGTAGAGGCCGACGGTGATGTAGCCTTCGTGTCCGGCGAGGCCGAACTTGTGGGTGACGGAGGCGCGCTCGGCGGGGAGACGGTGACGGACGGCGCGGGGTGGAGCGGACGCGTCGATGGAGTCGGAGTTCTTGAGAGCAGCTTCGGTGATGGCCTGGATTTGGGCTTCGAGGGCGGCGATGCGCTGCTGTGCCGCCACAAAGGCAGGTCCTTCGGTTTCGCTCAGGGTGACAGATTTCGGAGCGGCTACTCCGTCGGCGGCCTTGGTTCCCTTTTTGTTGTCGTCGGTTTGGGCGGAGACGTTGAGGGGCTGGGTTCCCTTGGAGTTGTCGCGGTAGATGGCTACGGCTTTGATGCCGCGCTTCCAGGACTCGAGGTAGGCTTCGGCGATGTCATCGACGGAGCAGTCCTGCGGGAGGTTGACGGTTTTGGAGATGGCTCCGGAGAGGAAGGGCTGGGCGGCGGCCATCATCTTGATGTGGCCCATGTAGTGGATGCTGCGGGTTCCCTTGGAGGGCTTGAAGGAGCAGTCAAACACCGCCAAGTGTTCCGCCTTGATACCGGGTGCGCCTTCGATGGTGCCGGTGGCGTCGATGTAGCTGACGATGGCGTTGACCTCGGCCTCGTTGTAGCCGAGCTTGATGAGGGCGGAGGGGACGGTGTTGTTGACGATCTTGATCATGCCGCCGCCGACGAGCTTCTTGTACTTGACGAGGGCGAGATCGGGCTCGACGCCGGTGGTGTCGCAGTCCATCATGAAGCCGATGGTGCCGGTGGGGGCGAGGACGGTGACCTGGGAGTTGCGGTAGCCGAACTTTTCGCCGTGGGCGAGGGCTCCGTCCCAGGCGTCTTTGCTGGCGGCGATGAGGTTGTCGAGGTTCTGGACGGAGAAGGGCTCTTCGGAGTCTTGCGAGCGGCCGAGGTTGTTGACTTCGGCGCGGTGCATGCGGATGACGTCGAGGAAGGGCTCGCGGTTGACGTAGAAGCCGGGGCAGGCTCCTCCGGTGATTTCAGTTCGTTGGGTGATGGGGGTGGCTGCGCCGAGTGGGGTGCAGGTTTCGGCGATGCGGGCGGACTGCCAGTAGGCGTCGCCGCAGAGGATGGCGGTGAGGGCGCCGGCGAAGTCACGTCCGGCGTCGGAGTCATAGGGGAGGCCGAAGGCCATGAGGAGCGCGCCGAGGTTGGCGTAGCCGAGGCCAAGCGGGCGGTAGTCGTGCGAGTTCTTCGCGATCATCTCGGTGGGGTAACCGGCGGAGTCGACGATGATCTCCATCGCGGTGGTGACGATGGCGATGGCGTGGCGGTAGGCGGGGATGTCGAACTGGCCTCCGGGGGTGAGGAACTTGAGGAGGTTGAAGGACGCGAGGTTGCAGGCGGAGTCGTCGAGGAACATGTATTCGCTGCACGGATTGCTGGCGTTGATGCGAGCGGTGTTCTTCGAGGTATGCCACTTGTTGATGGTGGTGTCGTACTGCATGCCGGGGTCGCCGCACTGCCAGGTGGCTTCGGCGATGGTGTGCATGAGGTCGCGGGCCTTGTACTCCTTGACGGGGCTGCCGTCCTTGACGGTTTTGGTGGAGAAGGTGCCGTCGGCCTCGACGGAGCGCATGAACTCGTCATTGACGCGGACGGAGTTGTTCGCGTTCTGGAAGAAGATGCTGCTGTAGGCTTCGCTGTCGGGGCCGGAGCCGTCGTAACCGGCCTGGACGAGATGCCAGGCTTTCTCTTCCTCTTTGACTTTGCACTGGATGAAGTCTTCGATGTCGGGGTGGTCGATATTGAGGACGACCATCTTGGCGGCGCGGCGGGTCTTGCCGCCGGACTTGATGACGCCGGCGAAGGCGTCGAAGCCGCGCATGAAGCTGAGGGGGCCGGAGGCTGTGCCGCCGCCACTGAGGGTTTCCATGCTGCCGCGGATGCTGCTGAGATTGCTGCCTGCTCCTGAGCCCCACTTGAAGAGCATGCCCTCGGTCTTGGCGAGGGTGAGGATGGAGTCGAGGGAGTCCTGCACGGAGTTGATGAAACAGGCGGAGCACTGGGGCTTGGAGTAGCCGGTGACGGAGAACTCGACGGCGCAGGAGTGGGGGTTCCAGTGCCAGTTCTGGGCGTCGGAGTTGGGGTCGAGGCGGTCGCAGCCGACGTTGAACCAGACGGGAGAGTTGAAGGCGACCTTTTGGTTTAAAAGCAGATGGCAGAGTTCGGAGTAGAAGATGGCTGCGTCTTCGGCGGTGGCGAAGTAGCCGTCGCGGATGCCCCAGTCGCGGATGGACTCGGCGACGCGGGTGATGAGGGCGCGGACGCCGGACTCGCGCTCGTCGGTACCGTTGAGGCCGTGGAGGTACTTGCTGGCGACGATATTGGTGGCGGTCATGGACCAGTCGGCGGGGACTTCGACGGCCTTCTGCTCGAAGATGAGGTTGCCCTTCCAGTCCTGGATGACGGCGTCGCGACGCTCCCAGGTGATCTCGTCATAGGGGGAGATGCCGGGCTTGGTGAAGTGGCGCGTGAAGGCGAGGCCGGGGGCTTTGGAGGAGCCCTTCTTTGCTGCGGCAGATTTGGTGGCAAGCTGGGTCGCGCTCTGGGTCGTGGTCGCGTTGTCGATCTGGGCCATGGTGAAACTCCTTCCAATATTGGATGAAAAAGCAAAGAACTTGATCTCACGGCATGGACCTGTGAGCGAGGTATTTGGGGTGATTTTCTGGCGCTTTGTGGGGCAGCCCGGACAAGAGTGCCGGGAGCATGACAACAGACGAAATCACAGCAGGACTGAAGGTTTCAGGCCTCTCCGTATCGGGCCTTGCAGTCGTGAAAGTACCGCCCCTTATGGGCTCTGTCAAGTATAAAGCACAACCTGTTGTGTTGATTCCGTGGATAACCCTGTTTTCGAGCTTGCTTAGACCCGAAATGGGAAAGCGCGGAGATCCGGCCTGTGGATGTTGAAAACAACAGGTTTGGAGCGGCGGTTGGGGCGGTCGTTCGGCCCTGATTTGAGGGTAGGCTTCTGCGAGATGAGGAGCAAGGGGTGGTGGTGGTGGAAAAGTGGGAAACAGGGACGAAATGGAACGGGTTTCATCCCACCCTTCGCAAAGGCGCGAAGGATGGGGCACCCGCATGGTTGTTGCCATGCGACAACCCATTAGTTGACAAAGTCAACTAATGGGTTGATTTTATCTGTATGGCTATCGATTTGATTCCTACCTCTGCTCTGACCGCCGATATTGCGACCTTTCGCGGCTTCAACCGGATGTATACGCGATTCCTTGGGACTTTGAATGAAGGGTTGCTGGATAGTGAGTACAGTCTGGCGGAGGCTCGGGTGCTTTATGAGGTTGCGACGCGCACGGCGCCCAAGGCGAGCGAGATTGCAGATGGGCTGGGGATGGACCCCGGATACTTGAGCCGTCTATTGGGGAAGTTTGAACGGGATGGCTTGCTGGAGCGGAAGGCGTCCGAGCAGGATGGTCGCTATGCCGATCTGACGCTTACGGAGCAGGGGCGCTCGGCGTTTGGGAGGCTCAATGCACTCTCGGAGGAGCAGGCGCGCACGGTTTTGCAGGAGCTACCGGATGCGGTTCGGGGAGATTTGATCGGCTGCATGAAGACGATTGAAGACACTCTCACGAAGACCGAGCGGGGGCGGTCGGCTTATGTTCTGCGGCCTCATCGGGCGGGGGATATGGGGTGGGTTGTGCATCGGGAGGGTGTCGGGTATGCGGAGCAGTATGGATGGGATGCGACGTTCGAGGTGCTGGTGGCGCGAATTGTAAGTGAGTTCGTTACAAACTTCGATCCGGCGCGGGAGCGGTGCTGGATTGCCGAGGTCGATGGGCGGAGTGTGGGGCATATCTTTCTGGTTAAGCATCCGAGTGGGCCGGATACGGCGAAGCTTCGGCTGCTGTTTGTCGAACCGAGTGCGCGAGGTATGGGGCTTGGCGATGCTCTGGTGAAGGAGTGCATCGAGTTTGCGCGAGCCGCTGGTTATCGGAAGGTCGTTCTGTGGACGCAGAGCATTTTGACGGGGGCGCATCGCATCTATCGAAAGGCTGGATTTCGCTTGGTCAACGAGGAGCCTCATCACAGCTTTGGAAAGGATCTGATTGGGCAGGAGTGGGAGCTGGAGCTGGTTTAGCGGGGCTTGGCATCTGTCTAAAAATAACAGCAAAGGCGACCGCAGGTCCTTCGACTGCGTGCTTCGCACTTCGCTCAGGATGACAGTTTGTTGTGGTGGGCTGGAGGGAGAACAGACAACGACAAAAACAACAGCAAATGCAGATCCTTCGGCTGCGCTCAGGATGGCAGTTTTTGTGGTGAGTTGGCGGAGTTCGGTTTGCGGAGGCGCAGGCGGAGCTGGGCGGTGGTTTCGCGGTGGCAAGGGAGGCAGAGGGTGCGGAGGTTCGAGAGGTCGCACTGGCCTCCGCCTTCGGCGACGGGGAGGATGTGGTCGGCGTCCCAGAGGGAGCGGCGGCTGGTGATGGTCTTCATGCCGTAGAGGGAGAGTCCGGCGGCACGGGCGGGGCCTCGGCTGCGTTTTAGGGCGTTGTAGATGGCGACGGTATCGGCCTGACAGAGAGCGCAGAGGCCGTGGTCGCGGGCGAAGACCTGGTCGCGGAGGTAGCCGGGATCGGTGCGGAGGCAGTGCTGGTGGACGCAGTAGTCGGAGCAGAAGGTGCGGCGGCGTTTGGCGAGGATTTCGAGGTCGCACCAGCGGCAGAGGGGAAGGCCGTTGGGCCCGGTGGAGAGGGCGCGGCGGGTGGTGCGGCCTCCGGGAAGGGTGCGGGTGGGGAGCATATGGCTTGGTTCAAGGGTAATGGTGCGGGAGTGTGGGCGAGGATGATGAGATGGATTCCCCGCCCTGCTCTCCAGGGGCTACTGGATGGTGAGGGCGACGGTGGTGGTGGCGGTGATGCTGTCGGCGCCGGTGGCTTTGATGGTGACGGTGTAGGAGCCGAGGGTGGTTCCGGTGGCGGTGACGGTGAGGGGAACCTTGGCGGAGGTAGAGGTGGAGAAGTTGTCATCACCCTGGTAGACGGCGGTGATGTTGTAGGTTCCTGCGGTGGCGAAGGTGATGGCGGTGGAGGTGGCAATGCCGCCGGAGAGGGTTGCGGTGCCGATGACGGTGCCGTTCTGAAGGAACTGGACGGTGCCGGTGGGGGTGACGGCGGTGTTGAATCCGGCGTTGGCTACGGTGGCGGTGAAGATGTCGGTGGCTCCGAGGTTGAGGCTGGTGGAGGCAGCGGTGAGGGCGGTGGTGGTGGTGCTGATGAGCAGGGGGTTGGAGCTGATGGCGGTGCTGCTTCCGCTGCAAGCGGATAGAGCTCCGAGGGTGACGAGGAGCAGGAGTGCAGTGGGGAGGGTCTGCCAGGAGCGGAGGGAGCGCAGGCGGCGGCGGGCGGGAAGGAGGGTGAGCAGGAGGATCGAGCAGAGGGTCAGGCGGCTGAGGCCGGTTGGGGTGTGGCCGCTCGAACGCGTGGGGATGGGTTGTGCGGGGTGCGTGGCTGTGGCGACGGCGGCGGCTTGTGCGGCGGTGGTAGAGAGGGTGAGGGTGCTGACGGCGGAGCCGTTGGCGGGAAGGGTGACGGAGCCGGGGCTGAAGCTACAGGTGGGGATGAAGGTTGGGGTTCCGGTCCCGTTGTAGCTGACGGTACAGCCGAGAGCGGCGGTGCCGTCGTAGAAGGCGGAGTTGACGGTGATGGCGTCGGTGTTGCCGGTGGTGGCTCCAGCGGTGAGGGTGAGGCTGCTGGAGGCAGAGGTGAGGCTGATACCGGTGACGCTGGCTGCTCCTCCGAGGAAGTTGGCGACGTCGAGGGAGCCGAGGCCGGTGACCTGATCGTAGCCGGTGGTGAGGGCGTAGCCAGCGAGGCCGCCGGTGAGGGAGGTGACGCCGGGGGTGCTGTTGTTGCACATGCTGGGGGTGGCGAGGCTGCAACCGGCGACCCCGCTGGTGGCAGGGGTGGCGTCGTGGAAAGGGGAGCTTGCCAATGCGGCGAGGTGGTAGAGGAGCGGGTTGAGGTTGCCCTGGGAGGTACCGATCTTCTGGTTGAGGAGGGCGGTGACGCCGGCCATGGAGGGCGCGGAGGCGGAGGTTCCGGCGAAGACCTGAAAGTGGCTGTTGGCGCAGTCTCCGCCACCGTAGGCGTAGCAGGCGAAGTAGCCGTTATGGCCGGCGGCGGGAAAGCTCATGTCGGGGACGTCGCGGTGGGAGTCGCTGGGGACGCCGGTGCCGGTCTGCCAGGAGGGCTTGGCGATGTAGATGCTGGCTCCGCCTCCGCTGGCGGCGATGATAGTGGCTCCGGTGGAGGTGGTCGGTTCGTTCCAACCGCCTTCGGGGATGTAGCTGAGGGCGGAGCTGCCGTTGGAGGAGTCGGTGGAGGACCAGTAGGCGGAGAGATTGGCGGTGTCGTTGAGCTCGGTTCCACCGACGCAGGTGGCGTAGGAGCTGGCGCAGAGGGTGTTGATGCTGAGCTGCTGGGTGGTGGGCGGCGTGGTGAAGGCCTTATCGCAGGTAGCGGCGCCGGAGTCGCCGGAGGAGATGAAGACGGAGATGCCTTCGGCTGCGGCCTGGGAGAAGAGGGTGTTCCAGCTATTGACGTCGGACTGTCCGGCTGTGGAGGCTTCGCAGGAGCTGAAGCTGATGTTCATGATGGGATCGAGGAGGGTCTGGACCTCATACTCGGCGGCGATATAGATGCCGCTGGTGGAGACGAGATTGCCGCTGACGACGAGGTCGGCCTGGGCGCTGGGGGCGGTGCCGAGGACGCGGATGACGTCGAGGACGGCCTCACCCTGATCGGTGTTCGCGGCGATGCCGGGATCGGTGCCGGTGGGCGGGATGATGACATTGGGAAGGTTGGCGGTGGCTCCGATGAGGGATTCGAACTCGGAGATGTCGGTGTTGGCGACGCGGGAGCCACCGATGATGGCGACCTTCTGCCCGGCTCCGTTGATGCCTGAGTTGTAGATGGAGGTGATGTCGAAGATGGTGGCGAAGTCGCCGGGGGTGAGGAAGTGCTGGGTGCTGGAGTAGGTGTAGTCGGGATGGAGGGCCGAGCTGGGGGGCATGGCCATGGAGTGGCTCTGGCTCATGGGATGGAGGGGGATGTCGGCGAGGCCGGAGATGGAGGTGACGAGGGTGGCGAAGGCAACGGGGATGGCGGGATTGGAGGTTGCGGAGAGGCGGGGTTTGGCGGCGGGCTCGCCGGTTGCGGCGGGGAGGTTGAAGTAGTGGAAGGTGATGCTGAGGGCGTTGGCGACGGTGGAGGCGGGGGCTTCGACAGTGACGAAGACGCGGCTGGGAGCGATCGCGGTGACGGTGAGGCCCTGCGAGGTGAGCCAGACGGTGAGAGCGTCGAGATCGTGCTGTGTGGGTCCGTAGAGGGTGCCGATCTGCTGGGGGGTGAGCCAGTGGTGGTAGCTGGATGAGGCGGGGTTCTGCTGGTCGGCGAGGAGCTGGGTGAAGGCGGCCTGGCGCTCGGGGGAGCGTGCGAGGACGAAGGTGAGGCGGAGGCTGGTGTTGTCGGGGACGACGCCGGCGTCGTTGGCGCTGTTGGCCCAGGCGGGGAGGTGTCCGGCGAGGCGTGTGGTAGGGCGGAGGTTGGGATGCGCGGCGATGCGGTCCGCCTGTGGGCTTTGCGCAGGTTGAGAGCTCTGGGCAGCAGCAGAAAATACAGCTCCAAATAGAACAAAGGTAGATAGCAGACGCCGAACGATGCGGGGCATAACACTCCTGGAAACTTGGGGGACGTGGCCTTTTCGGGCTACGAAGCTACTTTACTGCACGGGGTGGAGGATTGGGGGTTATTTCGGCTTGTGGGTGGGTGAATGGTGTTGGCGCTGCGAGTTGGGAGATCGTTTGGTGGAGGGGTGGGGAAAAGAACAAGCAAGAGCTAATGCAGGTCCTTCGGCTGCGCTCAGGATGACAGAGTTTTTTGGAGGCGGGATAAGAACAGGCAACGGCAAATACAAATACAGGGGTCCTTCGCTTCGCTCAGGATGACGGCTAAAAACAAGCAAAAACAACCGCAGGTCCTTCGACTGCGTGCTGCGCACTTCGCTCGGGATGACCGTTCGGTGGTTGGTAGAAGGGTGGGGCTGGCGAGGGGGCGAAGTATGATGAAGGGGGTTTGGAGGATGCTATGTCGAAGACGCAGTCGGTGATGGTGGAGCTGGGGACGGTGGCTCCGGCGTTTGAGCTGATGGATGTGGTGAGCGGGCGGGCGGTGGGACGCGACGATGTGGTGGCAACGGCGTGGGGCGACGATGCATCGAAGCCGGAAAGACCTGGGTTGCTGGTGATGTTTATCTGCGTCCACTGTCCTTATGTAAAGCATGTGGAGGAAGAGCTGGCGCGGATTGGGCGGGACTATGCGGGGAAGATCGGGGTGGTGGCGATCTCGTCGAATGACGTGGTGGCGTATCCGCAGGATGGGCCGGAGGAGATGAAGAAACAGGCGGAGCGGCTGGGGTTCACGTTTCCGTATCTGTTCGATGAGATGCAGGAGGTGGCGCGGGAGTATGACGCTGCGTGCACGCCTGATTTCTTTTTGTTCGATGGAGAGTCGAAACTGGTGTACCGGGGGCAGTTGGATGAGAGCCGGCCTCGGCGCGGAGACTCGGGTAACGATGTTCCGGTGACAGGCAAGGATTTGAGAGCAGCAATGGACGCGGTGATCGGCGGAGTGCGGCCGGATACGAACCAGCGGACGAGTCTGGGATGCAACATCAAGTGGCGCGAGTAGAGCGCGCGAAGGGATAAGACGAGATGGCGATCGATCCAGTGTTGAATGAGCTGAAGGCCGGGATTCTGCGATTCCAGACGAATGTGTATCCGAGCCTGGAAGAGACGTACAAGAAGGCGGTGCTGGCTCCGCAGCAGCCGAAGACGCTGATGATTACGTGTGCGGATTCGCGGATCGATATCGAGTCCGTCACGCAGAGCGGGCCGGGCGAGTTGTTTATTACACGGAACATCGGCAACATGGTTCCGGCGTATGGGGAGATGCTGGGTGGTGTGAGCGCGGTGATCGAGTATGCGGTGACGGCGCTGAAGGTGCAGCACGTGGTGGTGTGCGGGCACTCGGATTGCGGCGCGATGAAGGCGCTGATGCATCCGGAGGCGGTGACGGCGATGCCGACGGTGAAGTCGTGGCTGACGAATGCGGCGGCGGCGTTGAGTGGAACGCTGGCGGCGAAGGATGAGCAGCCGAGTGATTTTTTGCGGCGGCTGACGGAGCAGAATGTTCTATTGCAGTTACAACATCTACAGACTCATCCTTCTGTTGCGGGAGCGATGGCGCGGAATGAGCTGACGATCTCGGGGTGGGTGTACGACATCGGCACGGGAGACATCCGGATCTCGGAGGATGGGAACCGGGCGTTTCATGAGGTGGAAGCCGAGGCGATCGCTCAGTGATCGTTCCGCGGTCGCCGCAGATACGGCGGATGGTTGCATATATAGGCTGGCCGCTGATGACGATGGCGGTCTACGATGTGGCGATTGTGGTCGCGTACAAGGTGCTGCACTGGCAGTGGGTGGCGCTGCCGCATGTACCGCTGGCGCTGTATGGGTCGGCGATTGGGATCATTCTGGGGTTTCGGAATAACTCCTCGTATGCGCGGTGGTGGGAGGCGCGGACGCTGTGGGGCGCGATTGTGAACAACTCGCGCAGCCTGGGGCGTCAGGTGCTGACGGGGATGCGGGCGAAGGCAGAGGATGCGGCGGCGCTACAGGAGCTGCAGCGGCGGATTATCTATCACCAGATTGCGTATGTGCAGGCGCTGCGTCAGCATCTGCGCGGGCTGGATGTGTGCAGCGAGCTGACGCGGCTGCTGAGCGCGGAGGATCTGGAGGGTTTGCAGGAGCAGAAGAATGTTCCGCTGGAGTTGCAGCGGCGGATCGGAGCGCTGATTCACGAGGGCGAGGCGCGGGAGTGGATCCATCCGCTGCAATGGCAGGCGATGGACCATAGCCTGAACGATCTGGGTGACGCGCAGGGTGGGGCGGAGCGGATCAAGAACACGCCGATGCCGAAGCAGTACGATTATTTTCCGCAACTGTTTGTGAAGATCTACTGCATCATGCTGCCGTTGGGGATGGTGGCGAACCTGGGGTGGTTTACGACGCTGGGATCGACGCTGGTGGCGTTTATTTTTCTGGCGCTGGACAAGATTGGGCGGGATCTGGAAGATCCGTTCGATAACACGGAGTTCGACGTGCCGCTGACGGCGATTACGACGACGATTGAGGTGAATCTGCGACAGATGCTGGGGGAGACGGAGCTGCCTGCGGCGGAGAAGCCTATTCGGGGTGTGTTGTGGTGATGAATGTGCGGCACGATTGATACTGTGCCCTTCCGAATACAGTCCTAGAGAGTGGATGCGATACGATTCTAGTATGGGGAGAGTTGCGATTATCGCGCTGCTGGCGGCGCTTGGACTGAGTACTGGATGCGCAAAGCCGCCTCAGCCGCCGGCGAATATCGTGTCGCCGCTGATTGGGCTGCCGCCGATCATGATCGATACGACGCGGGCGGGGCTGGATGTGCGGGAGATGCCGTCGGCGGAGATGGTGGCGACGACGGAGCGGTCGGTGCAGGTGGCCCCGAGTGTAGCGAGCGCGATGTTGGAGCGGCGTCCGGTGCGGACGGGGTTTCCGGCTGGGGCTCGGGCGAAACATCTTTCTTCAGGCCACGTGGTGTTTCGCGTAATTGTGGGACGGGATGGAGTAGTTGAGGGGCTGACGGCGATTGAGGCTTCGGATGCGGTGTTTGTGCCGATCGCTACGGCTTCGGTGCAGAGCTGGCAGTATCGGCCGTATCTGCTGAATGGGCGGGCGGTGGCGATGGATACTACGGCTCGGGTGGATTTTGCTTTGGGGCGGTAGGGGCTTTCGTTTCTTGAAGAACAAGCAACGGCAAAAAACAACCGCAGGTCACTGCGGGCTTTGCCCTTCGCTCAGGATGACAGTTTTGGGTGGTGGGTCAGGGAAAGAACAAGCAACAGCAGAGACAAGAGCAACAGCAGGTTCTTCGACTGCGTACATACCCACCCTTTGCGATGAAGCTGCAAAGGATGGGGCACCCGTTTTTTGGTATCCGGTTTTAGGTGCCCGTTTTTTGGTGGCGGGCTTGGAGAAGTTGGCGTTAGGCGGTGGCTACTGCGGCGTGGCCTGAGCCTTTTTCGATGCGGACGATCTCTCCGTCGCGCATGTGGAGGATGCGGTCGGCGATTTGGGCGGCGTCGGGGTTGTGGGTGATCATCAGGACGGTCTGGTTGAGCTCGCGGGAGGAGGTGCGGAGCATCTCGAGGACGGCGTCGGAGTTCTTGGTGTCGAGGTTGCCGGTGGGCTCGTCGGCGAGGACGATGGCGGGGCGGCTGATGAGGGCGCGGGCGATGGCGACGCGCTGCTGCTCGCCGCCGGAGAGCTCGTTGGGGCGGTGATCGAGGCGGCCCTTGATGCCGAGCAGATCGGAGAGGTGTTCGAGGAGGGCGTGGTCGAGGGGCTTCTTGGGGGTGGCACCGAGGTTGGCGATGTCGTGCGCAATCTCGATGTTGCCCATGGCGGAGAGGGTGGGCAGGAGGTTGAAGCGCTGGAAGATGAAGCCGATGCGGGAGCGGCGCATCTTGGTGCGCTCGGGGTCGGAGAGCTTGGCGAAGTCGGTGCCGTCGATGGTGACGGAGCCAGCGGTGGCTGAGGTGAGGCCGCCGAGGAGGTAGAAGAGGGTGGACTTGCCGGAGCCTGAGGGACCGACGATGGCGACGAACTCGCCGGGATCGACGGAGAAGTTGACGCCGTGGAGGGCTGTGACGTCGAGCTTGCCGGAGCGGTAGGTCTTGCCGAGATTTTGGGCGATGATGATGGGCGGCGTTGTGGCAGAGCTCATATTTGGCGTCGGTGACCTTGGGTGGAGGGTACTGGCATAGTCTGGTGTAAGTTTATCTGATTACGAGGAATGGGCATGAGCGGGTTGGAGTATCTGGGGTTAGGGCTGGAGCTTTGGACGGTGATTGGGCTGCTCGGGCTGACGATTTCGCTGGTGCGGCGGGAGCGGCAGAAGCTGTGGCGGGGGGTGGGGTCGCTGGTGGGGGTTTGGGTGGTTTACCTGGGGATTCTGCTGGTGGTTTCGTATCGGCAGCCGGAGCGGAGGGTGGCGCTGGGGCAGCCGGTTTGCTTTGATGCGATGTGCTTTACGGTGACGGGCGTGGATGAGGTTCCGGGGTTTCCGCTGCGGAACCATGTGCGGCTGGTACGGGTGACGGTGGAGGTGGCGAATAAGGGAAAGAGTGAGGCTCGGGAGGATGTGACGGCGACGCTGCGGGATGTTCAGGGGCGGGTTTGGGGAGAGGCGGCGGCGGTTTCGGGGAATCCGCTGGCGGGGCGGGTGCTGGCAGGAGGGACGGTTGTGAGTGAGCCGGTGTTTCAGGTTGCGACGGATGCTACGGGGTTGGAGCTGGTGCTGGCGCATGGATGGTGGTCGCGGCATCGGTTGGTGATTGGGGATGCGGAGAGCTTTGGGCATCGGAGGGTGGGGTTGGCTTTGGGGAGGTAGAGGTTTTGAGATCGGGGCACAAGAACAAAGGCAAATGCAGGTCCTTCGGCTTCGATCAGGATGACAGGTTTTGTGGTGGGATTGAAGAACAAGCAACGGCAAAAACAACCGCAGGTCCTTCGACTCCGTGCTGCGCACTTCGCTCAGGATGACAGTTTGGTGGCGGGGCCTGGTTATCTGTGGAGCTAGGCTTCGAAGTCGACCTCTATGGGGTTGATGAGCGGCATGAGCCAGGAGAGGAGTTTCTGGTGGACGGGGTGGTCGCTGTAGGCGTCGAGGGCGGCTTTGTCGGCGAACTTCATGACTCCGCCCAGCTCGTAGCCCTGGGAGCGGGGGGAGATGTTGACGCCGGCCATGGTTTCGAGGAGGCCGGGGATCTGGCCTTGCAGGGCGCGGATCTCGGTGAGGGCGCGATCTTTTTGGTCCTGGGTGGCTTCTGGCTTCCAGCGAAAGGCGAATGTGTGGACGATCATGCTGATAGTGTAGTTCGGCTCAGGCGAGGGCACGAGCGCTGCTGAGGAGGGAGTGGAGGGTGACATCTTCGAGGAAGTTGATTTCGAGGCGGACGACGATGACGTCGCTGAAGCGGGTGTCGAGGTTATTGAAGCAGGTCCAGAGCTCGGTCATGGTGTGGTGGGCGGCGCGGGTGAGCTCGAGGCCGGTGGTGATGAGGGCGGTGTAGAGGTTGAGGACGCAGTGGAGCTGGATCTCGAAGCGGAGCTCGGTGAGGGAGGGGGAGATGGTGCTGCGGTCGGTGATCCAGGCGCCGGAGTCGGTGAGCGAATCGGTAAGGGAGAGCAGGGTATGGGAGCGGTCGCTGTAGCTGAAGCTGTGGATGTCGAGCGATTGCATGGTCGGTGTTGTTCCTGCGGCGTGGAAGAGGCTGCCGTTAGAGGCTTCATCGGAGGGGTGGGCGCGGGGCGTGATGGGTTGAGGTGAACGGGAGTCACGTGACGGATGTGTGTAACAAGCAGTCGTGGAATGATAGGTATAGAAGGACGGGAGACGCGATATGGTGGTTGGCCTGGGGACGGACCTGATGGAGATTGCTCGGGTAGAGGCCAGCATCGAGCGGTATGGCGAGCAGTTTCTGCGGCGTGTGTTTACAGAGGGGGAGATCGCATACTGCCAGCAGAAGAAGCGGACTGCGGCGGAGAGCTTTGCGGCGCGGTTTGCGGCGAAGGAGGCGGGCGCGAAGGCGCTGGGGACGGGGATCAGCCGGGGCATCGCGTGGAAGGAGATTGAGGTACTGCGAAGGCAAGGGGAGCGGCCGGAGCTGGAGTTTCATGGGCGGGCGGCGGAGCGGGCTCGGACGATGGGCGTGACGCGGATCTCGCTGAGCCTGACGCACAGCCGGGATATGGCGATGGCGGTGGTGGTGCTTGAGGATTGAAGCAGATTTAGCAAGTATTGAGGATGTTCGACTTAGGCACGGTTTTGAAACCCGGAGTGCGGTTTTGGCATCCATTGACACATAGCATCGGGCGCAGGGGTTCCACGTAGGGGTACGGTATTCTCAGAGATACCGCACTCAGTCGGTGAAGGTCTGGTGCGAACGAGATTGCAGGGGATGCTCCGGATCGGTTCGGCTTGGTGTGTTGAGCACGACGGAAAGAGCAAGGAGAATCGATGCCTAGCCAGCAGGAAGTCCGGTGGTCGCAGTTGAAGGTCGGCGTGATTGTGATGGCTGCGTCGGTGGTGCTGGTGACGCTGCTGTTCCTGATGACGAGTTCGTCGGGGCTGGGCGTGTTTTCGAAGAAGCTGACGGTCGTGACGTACTTCGAGAATGCGGCGGGGATTAAAGAGGGCGCTCCGGTCAACCTGCAAGGGGTGACGATCGGCAATGTGAAGGCGGTGACGGTGGTCGCAAACCCGGCGCGCAAGCTGACGCCGGTACGTGTGGTGATGAAGATCGATAAGAAATACGCGGCGGATGTGAAAGAAGACTCGAAGGCCTCGTTGACGACGGTTGGGGTGCTGGGCGATACGGTGGTGGATATCAATAGCCAGGTGGCGACTGGGCTTCCGATGCAGGACGGCGACGAGCTGAAGACGCTGGAGACGCCGAGCATTACAGATGTCGTGAAGGCGAGCCAGGGGACGATCGAGCAGTTGAATGTGATTCTGGCGAAGATGAACACGGTCGTCGATAACTTACAGGCGGGCAAGGGGTCGGTGGGGCAGTTGATCAACAATCCTGACCTGTACAACAAGGCGAATGCAACGGTGGATGAGCTGCTGACGCTTGAGAAGAATTTGAATAATGGACGTGGCTCGATCGGCAAGTTGATGACGGACGATACGATGTACAACCGTCTGAATGCTGCGGCGGGGAAGCTGGATGACATTACGACGCAGCTCGATGCAGGCAAGGGCACGGCGGGCAAACTGCTGAAGGACGAGACGCTGTACAACAACCTGAATGCGACGCTGGTGAATGCGAATACGATCCTGACGGATGCGAACGCAGGCAAGGGCGGGCTGGGATTGATGCTGAAGGATCCGAAGTTCCGGGCGCAGTTGAGCGATACGCTGACGCAGGTGAACTCGTTGGTGGCGGGGATCAACGAGGGCAAGGGCACGCTGGGCAAGATGGCATCCGATGATGCGGTGTATACGAATCTGAATGCTCTGCTGACGGGGAGCACGGATTTGGTGGCGGCGATTCGGAAGGACCCGAAGAAGTATTTGACGATTCATATGAAGATTTTTTGAGTTGAATGGAATTGCCTTTGAGGTTTAAAAGCAAAGGCAAGAACAACGGCAACCGCAGGTCCTTCGACTGCGCTGCGCTCCGCTCAGGATGACAGGTTTTGGGTGGGTCTAGGGATAGAACAAGCAACAGCAAGTGCAAGAGCTAATGCAGGTCTTTCGACTCGCATTGCTCGCTCAGGATGACAGTTTTTGGGGTGAGGTTGGGAGAAAATAAAAGAACATGAATTTGCTGTTGCGGCCCGCTATTTGAGCGGGCCGTTTGCTTTGTGGGTGCTGAATGGGTTGGGGAGGGTTTATTCTGCTTCCACTACATCATCTGTATCTTCCCGTTTTGAGGAGTGTCATGCGCGTCAGGTCTCTCGTTCCCGTTTTTCTGCTTTCCAGCGGCTTGTGTTTTGGACAGGCCATTCTTGTTGCGGACATGCCTTCCGGCCCGGTGAAGGAGCCGGCGAAGCCGATCAGCTTCGATCTTTCGGCTATCGATAAGACGGCTGACCCGTGCACGGACTTTTATCAGTACGCGTGTGGCAACTGGAAGAAGAACAATCCCATTCCGGCGGACCAGACGCGGTGGGGGCGGTTCAATGAGCTGGCGGAGCGGAACAACTATCTGTTGTACCAGGACCTGAAGGCGGCGGCGGATGCGCCGAAGACTCCTCTCCAGAAGAAGTATGGGGACTACTTCGCGGCGTGCATGAATGTCGATGAGGCGAACAAGCTGGGAGCGAAGCCGATCGAACCTGCACTGGGCAAGGTCGCGGCGTTTGAGGATAAGGCGAAGCTGGCGATGCTGGTTACCGAGCTGAGCAGACACGATGGGGTGCGGCTGTTCTTCGGTTTCGGTTCGGATCAGGACCAGAAGGATTCGACGAAGCAGATCGGCGAGTTCGAGCAGGGTGGGCTGTCGCTGCCGGACCGGGATTATTACCTGAAGGACGATGCGCGGTCGGCGAAGATTCGCGAGCAGTATGTGGCGCATGTGACGGCGATGTTCGTGTTGTTGGGGGATTCGCCGGAGAAGGCAGCGGCCGAGGCGAAGAGTGTGATGACGATCGAGACGGCACTGGCGAAGGGCTCGATGCCACGGGTGGAGTTGAGGGACCCGAAGAATGTGTACCACGTGATGACGATCGCGCAGTTCGACACGCTGGCTCCGGGCTTCGGGTGGAAGACGTATCTGACGGAGAACAAGCTGGGCGATCTGGCGACGGTCAATGTCGCGACGCCGGGGTACTTTGAAGCTATGGATGCGGTGGTGAAGTCGTCGAGCATGGACGACCTGAAGAGCTACATGCGCTGGCATGTGTTGCATACCTATGCGGGCGTTCTGAGCGAGCCATTTGTGAAGGAGAACTTCGACTTCTTTCAGGCGACGCTGGGTGGGCAGAAGGAGCAGACTCCGCAGTGGAAGCGCTGCACGACGATGACGGATCGGGCGCTGGGCGAGGCGGTGGGTCAGGACTGGGTGAAGCAGAACTTCCCTCCGGCAGCGAAGGAAAATATGGAGAAGCTGGTGAATGCGCTGACCACCTCGCTGGATAAGGACATCGCCGGGCTGGACTGGATGAGCGCGACGACGAAGGTGGAAGCGGAGAAAAAATTGGCGGCGTTCCGGCGGAAGATCGGCTATCCGGAGACGTGGCGGGACTACGGCAAGCTCGAGGTGAAGCGCGACGATGCGGTAGGGAACGCGGAACGGGTGTCCTACTTCAATACGCGCCGGAACCTGGACAAGATCGGCAAGCCTGTGGACGAGAAGGAGTGGAGCATGACGCCGCCGACGGTGAATGCGTACTACAACCCGGCGATGAACGATATCAACTTCCCTGCCGGGATTCTGCAGCCTCCGTTCTATGACTTTGCAATTGATCCGGCGGTGAACTTCGGCGCGATTGGGGTGGTGATCGGGCATGAGATGACGCACGGCTTCGACGATCAGGGCAGCCAGTATGACGCGCAGGGAAATGTGAAGGTGTGGTGGACGCCGGAGGATCGGACAAAGTTCGAAGAGCGGACGGACTGCGAGGTGAAAGAGTACGACGGGTTCCAGGTAGCGGAAGGCGCTCACCTGAACGGCAAGCTGACGCTGGGAGAGAACACGGCGGACAACGGCGGACTGCGCATTGCGTATGCCGCGCTGATGCAGGTGCTGGCTGCGGAGGGTCCCGGGGCTGAGGAGAAGAAGATCGACGGGTATACACCGGCGCAGCGGTACTTCCTCGGCTTTGGGCAGGTGTGGTGCGAGAACGTGCGGGAGCAGACGTCGCGGATGCGGGCGATGACCGATCCGCACTCGAGCGGGCAGTGGCGGACGAACGGCAGCGTGCAGAACTTTGACGAGTTCGGCAAGGCGTTTGGCTGCAAAGTAGGCCAGCCAATGATGCCGGCGAAGAGCTGCCGGGTGTGGTAGAGGAGGCGGATCGGCAAAGGCCCGGGCTTCGGCTCGGGTCTTTTTTGCTTCTCGGCGGAGGGGCGGGGTGGGGGAGGTTTCAGGGTGGGAAGGATTTCGAAAGACAGGAGCGGCTAAAGGATTCCGCTATCCAATTGGCGTAAAGTCGCGACAGCTTCTACAATCGGGAGAGAAATTGTATCCCCACAGAGTTGCTCGCAGTAAAAGGCGGTTGGCAACAATCGCTAGCGAGGATTAAGGAAACGCATGACGTTGAGCAGGATTGGCCGGTTCGGAATGGCCTTCGTAGTATCCGTAGCGATGGGGCTAGGCATGACGGCGTGCGGTGGCGGCACGATCGGTTACATGTGGGTTTTAGGGACTACAACTAACTCGGCTGCCACCCAGGAGACCGGTCAGGTCGTCGGTTTCAAGATCGATGACTACACGGGAAACCTGACATCGGCGGTGGGTTCTCCGTTTGCCTCGGGCGGGACGAATCCTGTCTCGATCGTGGTGAAGTCCGGCGGGCGCTACGTGTTCGTCATCAACCAGGGCGTACCGGGAAGTTCGACCACTTGCACGGAAGGCTCCACGGGCGGCGTTGACGGCAACATCCAGCTCTTCAGCGTGGGTGGCGACGGTACACTGACCTCGCAGACGAGCTACACTAGCCAGGGTTGTATCCCCGTGTGGGCCGCGACCGATAGTACGGGAAGCTATCTGTATGTTCTGGACCAGCGCTCTCCGGCTTACGGAACTCAAACCACGGATTCCAGTGGAGCTACGGTTACCGACCTCAATGGCTCGATCACGGTGTTTTCCATCGCGAGCGACACGGGCCGTCTGAGCCTGGTAACGAACGCACAGGTGCAGAACAAAAATGGGACGCAGCTCTCGTACTTCGAGGTTGGCCCGACGCCGGTCATGATGCGCGTCTCTTCGGGCGGATGCCTGTTCACGGTGGATCAGGGCGACCATACGGTGTTCCCGTACACAGTGGGCACGGCGGGCCAGTTGACGCTGACGACCAATTCGACGATTTCCGTAACTGGCGGTACGAATACGGCACTGCTGACCTCGATTAATACGAGCGGCAGCTATGTGTACCTGACGGATTCGGCAAATAACCTGATCCTTCCGTACACGGTAGGAAGCACCTGCGCATTGAATACGCTGACCGGCGGATCGGTGGCGAATTTGGCGCTGACTTCGAACCCGGTGTATTCGTTCACGGACGCCAAGGCGAAGTACCTGTATGTTCTGAACCAGTCGGGGACGAACTCGAATGTGTCGAACAGCACGATCTCGGCATTCACAATCGATTCGATCACAGGAAAGCTACAGGGTATCTCTGACTCGCAAAACCCTTACTCTGTGGGCTCCGGTCCGGTTTGCATGGTCGAGGATCCGACCAATCAGTATGTCTATACCTCGAACCATACGGCAGGAACGGTGACGGGCAAGATCATCAACCAGAACACCGGTCAACTCTCAGACTTGTCGCGTGGGGCGACCTTCCCGGCAACGGGCCAGGCCACCTGCATGGCAGTCAGTGGAAACGTTCAGTAGCGGAAGCAGCTACCCGCTACCGAAGGTCGGTAGCGGGATCCGATCAGCAGATGGCAACGGTTCCTGGATTCAGGAACAGCAGCAACGGGCGGAAACGATTGCCCCGGAGTTATGAAAGCGCATGAAGTTGACTATGATGGGCCGTATTGCAAAGGCCTCGATTTTCTCTCTCGCACTTGGGCTCGGTCTGACGGCATGCAGCCGCGATTACACGGTGGCGTATGTGTACGCGACGACAGCGAAGGCCAACCCTGGGCTGATCGACGCTTACGGAGTCGACTATCAGTCGGGCGCTTTGGTGCAACTGGCTGATTCGCCGATTCCGGCGGGCAGAAACCCGGTGGCAATCGTGTCTGCGACGTCTTCCAAGACCGGTAACCAGTATCTGTTCGTGCTGAACCATGACGATTCGACGGTGGGCAGCTATGCCGTCGGAACGGATGGCAAGCTGTACGCGGAGAACACCTACAACACAACGGGAAGCTTTCCTGTCGCGGCGGCGGTCGATTCGACCGGATCGTACCTGTATGTGGCCTACACGTATCAGAATGCGTATACGACGGCATCGCCCGGACCAGGTGGAATCTCGATCTTCCCGATCACCTACAGCACGTCCGGCGGAAGTGAGTCGGTTGCACTGGGTACGGCGTCGAACGTGAACATCGGGAACAGCCCGGTTGGGATCATTGCGAGCAAGTACAACCACTTCGTGTACGTGGTTGATGCGGAGACTCCGAGTGGAGCATCTCCGATCGGCGAGATTCTCGGCTTCTCCGAGAATACATCGACGGGTGCTTTGACTCCGCTCTCCGGGGTAAACATCACAAGCAATCTACAGACGGTTACCGGCCTTCCTACCGCAACGGGCTATACGGCCGGTGTAACACCGAGTGCGATCGCTGAGAACCCCCTGTCGACCTTCGTCTATGTTACGGACAAGGTCTCCAACCAGCTGATCGGCTATATTGTTCAGGCAGATGGTTCCCTGGTAGCGATGGTGAATGGACCGTTCACGACGGGCCAGTATCCTGTCGCCATTACGATCGATCCTCGTGGCGCTTATCTGTATGTCGCAAACTTCAACGCGAGCACGCTCAGCGCCTATGCGATCAATACCGCAACGGGAACGCCGACGAACTCTGTCGGCGGAAGCACGGCGGTCGGGACGAATCCGGTTGGGGTTACGATCGAGCCTGCACTCGGCATCTATCTCTTCACGGCAAACCAGACGGACGGCACGGTCTCCGGCGAACAGTTGAGCCCGAATAACGGCGGATTGAAGTCGATCCAGAATACGCCGTTCCCTGCTTCGGGGCTGCCTACTGCGATCGTGTCGGTCGTGAACGGAGAGCACTTGACGTCCACTTCGGTGACCACACCGACGAACTAATTCCTGTTCCTCTTCAAGCAGAAATGCCCCGCGATTGCGGGGCATTTCTGCTTGAAGAGGAATTATTCCATTGGCTTTGCGGCACGGCTGAAGCCGTGCCCTTCCACCCCAGCCCCCTCCCAGTAGTTCAGCAAAGTCTCAGACGGCAGGCACTCGCGGGAGTGATCTGGTCATATCCCACCTTTCGCGATGCGACTGCGAAGGAAGGGCACCCGGTGTCTTTCTATCGAGGTTATTGTGCGGATGTGCTTTGACTGGCGCGGCTTTGGGGAGGTACCGAAGGGGGTTACTGGGCGAGCGTGAGTTGGGATTCGGGTATTGCGGGCGTTGGTGTTGAGAGAGCGGGTGTCTTGGAGAGGAAGCGGCTCAGAATGACCTTGCGGGCGGGCCTTTCCACCAGATGATGAGCCGCAAAGGCGAAGAGCAGGACGGTCGCGTAGGAGATCCAGGGATCGAAGGCGGCCAGGTGGAGGTGCTCCCAGAGCTTCAGGTCACGCAGCATATTCATGGAGTTGAAGTGCAGCATGTAGAGGCAGAAGGTGGTTTCGCCGACGAGCAAGAGAGGACGCCAGGAGAAGATGGAAGCGATCACATTGGTTCCGCTGAGGCCGATGGTCAGGGTGGCGAAGAGTGGCAGCAGCAAGCCGCCGTGCAGCAGGATGTATGGGACGCGCGCGACGGAGGTATAGAAGAAGAGGCCGATTGCGGTAAGGCCGAGTGCGGCTATTCCCAGGCGCTGGCGGTGTGTGAGCTTCCACAGGAGCTGGAGCTTGCCGAGGGTGATGCCGGCGAGAAACATGCAGATGTAGGAGGGCGGCGTGTACTTGAGGGCGCGGAGCCAGAAGCCGTAGCTGTAACGGTTGACTGGGGTTGCGAGATGGTCCGGATTGAGCAGGAGGTAGAGGGAGTGGGGGAGAAGGCCGATGATCCAAAGGCTGAAGAAGAGCGTGATGAGCCGGGCTGGGGTGTTGAACCAGGGGACGCGGCGGGTCCAGGTGCGGATGATCCAGGGGAAGGCGGCGTAGAGGATGAGCTCGCAGGAGAGCGTCCAGCCGACGGTGTTCCAGAAGGTGGCGAGGTGGGGGCTCCAGCCCTGGAGCAGAATGGGGGTGAGGAGGATTCCCTGCCAGAACTGGGCGTGACTGCGGACCTGCCACTCCGCCTCGAGCATCTGGAAGGAGACGATGAGGGCGAGCAGGTAGATCGGGTAGAGACGGGCGAAGCGGGCGGTCCAGAAGTCGCGGGGGCTGAGGGTAAGGGCGCGGTCCATGTAGTTATAGGAAAGAACATAGCCGGAGAGCAGGATAAAGAAGCCGACGAAGACGAAGCCGTTGTTAATAAAGGGGTAAGCGTACCCCATGTGGGGCGGAGTGAAGTGGAAGAAGACGATATTGAGCGCAAGCAGGGTCCGGATGCCGGTAAGAGCAGGTAGAGGCGGCTTGCGGGTAGAGAGCTTCTGATTGGTCGGCATCGGGCTGGGCTGTTGCGTCTTGGGTATCGACACGCACTGGGGCAGAATGTCGCTGTCCGGCTGCGTGTATCGGCCGATAGCCATGAACCTATTGGATGAGACTTTGGGCTCAGGGGATGATGAGAGAGCCGAGTTTTTCTCCGTTGACGACGCGAACAATGTTGCCGGGGACCTTCATGCTGAAGACGATGCTGGGAAGATTGTTGTCTTTCAGGAGGGAGACGGCGGTCTGGTCCATGACGCGGAGGTTGAGTTTGAGGATGTCCATGTAGCTGATTTCCTCGTACTTCGTCGCGGTGGGGTCGAGCTTGGGGTCGGCAGAGTAGATACCGTCGACGGAGGTGGCCTTGAGGAGGACGTCGGCCTTGATCTCCATCGCCCGGAGGCTGGCGGCGGTGTCGGTGGAGAAGTAGGGATTGCCGGTGCCGGCGGCGAAGATGACGATACGGCGTTTTTCGAGGTGGCGCATGGCGCGGCGGCGGATGTAGGGCTCGGCGACCTGGTGCATCTCGATGGCGGACATGACGCGGCAGAAGAGGCCGAGCTTTTCGATGGCGTCCTGGAGGGCAATCGCGTTGATGACGGTGGAGAGCATGCCCATGTGATCGGCGGCGACGCGATCCATGTCGATGGCTTGCTGGGCGACGCCACGGAAGAAATTGCCTCCGCCAACGACGATGGCAATCTCGCAGCCGGCGGCGTGAACGGCGGCGATCTCGGCGGCGATTTTGTGAATGAAGACGGCGTCGATGCCGAAGCCCTTACCTGCGGCTAGGGCTTCTCCAGAGAGCTTGAGGAGGACTCTTTTGTACATATCAGGTTCAAGTATCGCATGCTGGCGGCAGAGTGGATGGGGGTCCATCGATGTGAGAGGTTTGAAGGATTGCTTTCAAGTACCGGGCGCATCTAGTAGTCTTAAATCGACCGAAGTGCGACTTCCCTTTCCAGAACGCGTTCCTCTGCTCCCAACGTTTATCTTCTGCGTGGTTCTATCTCTGTTGCAGCTCGTAAACGGAACGAGTGGCGTATTCATCGTCTGCACTTTTCTATTTGTCTTCCTTGCGACGTTCGCATTCAATTTGGCGGGAGGATTCAGCAGACCTTCGGGCTCGTTTATTTTTTGCTGGGCTGTATTAGCGGCCCTCCTGGGAATCACTGTCAAAGCGTTTTTCGGGGAGAAGGGCCAGGGAAATCTGCTACAGCCCGAAAGAACCATCGAGGTATTCGTTGGTGGAAGCTTTGCCCTTTTGATTGCAGCTTACTTCAATAGCAAAATTCGCCTCAAGGGAAGCTTGCTCCCTAAGTTTAAGTCCGACGTCGATATGTATCGTGCATCGGTGGGTTGCCTGATCGTAGGAGCGATCGTGCAACTCATCCTCATGACTGCAACGATCGAGGCAGGCAGCGCGCTCTCTGCTCTTGCGCAGTTGAACAATTTTCTGGCTCTTGGAATGCTGCTCGGAGTAACGTACGAGATTCGACGGAGTGGCGGAAGACGAAGCATGAATATTCCCACCTGGTTGATTGGGGTGTTCCTCTTTCTGGGAAACGGTATCCACTCCTATTCCAAAAGCGGGATGTTCGCCCCGTTTGCGGGCTGGATTGTGGCCGCAGCCGCGCAACGCTATAAAGTCAGCCTGCTACAGATCGCGACCCTGGGGCTCTCGTTCGTCTTCATCTCGTATTATCTTGTCCCCTATTGCCAGATCGGGCGGTCTTCGATGGTGGAGGGGACCTCTCTTAGCCAGTCGGTTCAGACCAACATAGCGTATCTCTCTCGGCTTCCCGAGCTGCACAAGCTATACGAGGCAAATCAGTTTGACGCAGCTTTAAACACACGACAGTCAGAGACGCTGTCATTTCTTTATTACGACAGACCGCATGGTCTGATGGATCGACTACAGATGATCGGTCCTGACGACTCAATTATCGATGCCGCGGAGAGCGGAGGCACCTTCGGTATATTGCCGACGATCATGAACTTCGAAAATCTAATCCCCCATTTTATCTGGAAGGGAAAGCCTACCATCAGTTTTGGCAATGTCTACGCCCATGAAATAGGCCTGATAACGAATGACGACGATAAGACGACAGGTATCTCGTTCAGTGCATCGGGAGATCTTTACTATCAGGCCAAATGGGTTGGCATTCTGGTCATGTTGCCGTGCCTTGCTCTCATGTTTTTCTTTATCGGGGATTCAGTGTGTGGAGACCCTCGAGAGTCTCCCCTCGGCTTGCTAGCTGTGTTCACGGCTCTCCACTCTGCTCCTGAAGGCATGTCGGGCGTGTTCCTCTCTATGTCGACTATTATGATCGCCCAAATCTATTTTGTGGGATGGACGAGTGTTTACCTCCTGCCGAGGCTCGCGGAGATCTTTATGGGGCGCGGGAAACAGCAATCTAATTGGAATCTGCGTGGGAATGTACCGACTCCAGGACGTTTTGCTACCGTTCAGAGCGAAGAAGACCGGCCCGCTCCAGCAGTGCTCCCTCCGGTCTACCGTTGGAGTGGGAGAAGCTCCTGAGCGTAATAGTCGTTGCGTAAAATTTACGCCAGCATCAACAGCAAGAGCCCGGGAGATGTTCCGGGCTCTTGCTGTTGATGCTGGCTGGAGTGACTCTCTTATGCAGAGGCTTCTTCGGCAGCGGCCTTGGTGGTCGCGACGGTCCAATCGGGTGCGCCTACCTTGAAGCGGGCGAAGCGGCGGATGGAGATGTTCTCACCGAGCTTGGCGACCTTCGAGGCGATGAGCTGCGAGATGGTCTGCGACTGCTCCTTGATGAAGGGCTGGTCGAGCAGGCAGAACTCCTCGTAGAACTTGGCGAGCTTGCCCTCGAGCATCTTCTCGATGATGTTGGCGGGCTTGCCGGATGCGGCGGCCTGGGCACGATAGACTTCCTTCTCGCGCTCGATGTCGGCCTCGGTGACGTCCTCGCGACTGACGAAGCGAGGATCGACGGCGGCGATGTGCATGGCGATGTCGCGGAGGAGCTCCTGAAAGTCCTCGGTGCGGGCGACGAAGTCGGACTCGCAGTTGAGCTCGACGAGGACGCCGATCTTGCCGCCGGCGTGGATGTATGTGCCGACCGCGCCCTCATTGGTGGAGCGGGAGGCCTTCTTGGCGGCCGAGGCCATGCCGCGCTTGCGGAGGACGACGAACGCATCTTCCATATCGCCTTTGGCCTCCTGCAAGGCCTTGAGACAGTCGCCCATGGGGGCGCCGGACTTCTCGCGGAGTTCCTTGACAAGCTTTGCGTCGATCTTCGGGGTTTCGGTAGCGGTGGTCATTGTGATTCTTCCTTATGGTTGCGGTTCCGGGTTAGGTGCGGCTTACGCAGAAAGAGCGTGGTGCCATTTCGCTTTCGCGGGCAGCCACGCTCCTCATGGAGGATACTCGTGAACTGTTACGCGACGGTCTCAGCGTGAACCGTTTCGACTTCCGGCTCGGACTCAGAGGCGACGGGTGCCTTGCGAATTCCGCCGCCGAGGACGGCGTCGAGATCGACGTTCTCGTCATCTTCGACAGAGGCTTCGGCGATGCCTGCGGACTCGTGGACCTCGGCGGTAGCGGCATCGAGGATGATCTCGCCGTCTTCGCCGACGTGCTCGGGAGCAACTTCGGTCTGCTGGACGTCAGCAACCTCGGTCGCGAAGGCGCGCTCGGAGACCATCTGAACGCCTTCGGCAGCCGAATCGGCGATCTTCGTTGTGAAGAGGCGGATGGCGCGGAGAGCGTCGTCGTTGCCGGGGATTACGTAGTCGACAACAGTAGGATCGCAGTTGGTATCGACGACTGCGACGACCGGGATGCCGAGCTTGCGGGCTTCCGCGACGGCGATGGCTTCGTTGTTGGAGTCAACAACGAAGATGGCGTCGGGGAGGCGCTTCATGCTCTTGATACCCGAGAGGTTGGTCGAGAGATGCTTGCGTTCGCGCTCGAGCTTGATGACTTCCTTCTTGGTGAGCAGCTCATAGCGGCCATCGGTCGACATGTCGTCGAGCTCCTGGAGGCGCTTGACCGACTTCTGCACGGTGACCCAGTTGGTGAGGAGACCACCCAGCCAGCGGCTGTTGATGTAGGGCATGCCAGCGCGGTTCGCCTCTTCAGCGATGGCATCCTGCGCCTGGCGCTTGGTACCGACGAAGAGGATGAGCTTGCCGGTGGAGGTCAGATCGGTGACGAACTTGGAAGCCTCTTTGAACATCTTGAGGGTCTTCTGAAGGTCGATGATGTAAATGCCGTTGCGCTCGCCGAAGATGTATTCCTTCATCTTGGGGTTCCAGCGCTTGGTCTGATGCCCGAAGTGAACGCCAGCTTCGAGCAGTTCTTTCATAGTGATATTGGCCAAAGTAGGGCTCCTATTTATAGACCGGCCTGAGATGCGGGTGGTCTGGATTGATCCCTCGTAAGGGAGATTTGACTCCTTGACCTCATGCGAACGAGCAGCATGAGGGTGATGCGAACGGAGGAGAGTCGGCTAGTTCCCCGAATCTCCTCCGGATTTCTGCGGCGTTCTCGAGTACAGACAAAAGCAGCAGCAAAAGACTTTGCTGAAAAGCTTTTTCTATCGCTTCGAGAACTGGAAGCGTGCACGTGCACCCTTCTGACCGTACTTCTTGCGCTCCTTGCCGCGCGAGTCGCGGGTAACGAGGCCTTCTGCCTTGAGCGCCTTGCGGAGCTCGGGGTTGAACTCCATGAGCGCGCGGGCGATGCCGAGCTTGACCGCGTCGGCCTGACCCATGACGCCGCCACCCTTGACGGTGGTGAATACGTCGAAGGTCTCGCCGATGTCGGCGATACCGAGGGACCGCTTGGCGGCTGCGCGCTGCTGGGCGGTGACGAAGTAGACGTCAACGTCCTTCTTGTTGACGACGAAGTTGCCGCTGCCGGGGCGCAGGAAGACACGCGCGATCGAGGACTTGCGACGGCCGGTTCCGTAGTACTGAACTAACTCTGCCATGATGCTCCTTAGAACTTAACCTCAGGGGCTAAAGCCCGATGAGGGTTGAGCTTCTACGGCACGGCTGAAGCCGTGCCCTTTCAAAACTTGCGACAGCTACGCCTTGGGAGCGTTGGACGCGTGGAAGTCAAGAGGCTCTGGCTGCTGCGCGGCGTGCGGATGCTGCGCGCCCTTGTAGACCTTGAGCTTGGTAGCCATCTGGCGGCCCATCTTGGACTTGGGAAGCATACCCTTGACGGCCTGCTCGACGATCGCCTCGGGGCGACGAGCGAGGAGCTTGACGAAGGACTCTTCGCGAAGACCACCGGGGAAGCCGGTGTAGCGGCGATAGAGCTTGCTGTCCGACTTGAGGCCGGTGAGCACGATCTTCTCGGCGTTGATGACGATGACGTGATCGCCTACATCGATGTAGGGGGTGTAGAGCACGTTGTCTTTGCCGGCGAGGATGCTAGCTGCGCGGGTGGCGAGGCGGCCGAGGGTCTTGCCGCTGGCGTCCACAACGAACCACTTGCGCTTGATATCTTTACCGCTCGGAATGGTGGTCGACATCTCTGGTTTACTCCCTGATTCTGCCGTCTTCAGTGTTCGGCGTGGTGCATGAAGAAAGTGATACGGATTTTGACAGCAATGCGAACGGCGAATGGCAGCCATACGCGAAAAAGATCGATGTTCCGGGATAAGGACTACGCTGGCGTCGAAAAATCTCGACGCGCAAGAGCGAAACCGCCCGGACTTACGCACAAAGCCTATGAGATGGGTGCTTCAGGAGCGGCTGTACGGCAAACTGCTCCAGGTGGATCCACCACGGTTGCCCCGTTTGACTGCGCACTCTGTGACATGTAGCCACACAGACGTGCAGACGCGAGACTGCGCGAGATTCAAGAATAGTCTAAGCTCGGCTGAGAGTCAACGGTTTATCGGCTTACAATTCGGGGCATGGGATGGCATGGGCGAGGGGTGTGGCTACTGGTAGCTGTGGGCTGGGTGGGGTTGACTGGGGTGTCAGGGTCGGCCCAGGGGGCAGCGGCGAAGGCTCCGGCGGCTGTGAAACAGGCTGATGCGGAGATGGATGGGGCGGAGGCGTTGATCGGGAGGGCCTTGTTTTTGCGGGGATTTTATTCGGAGAACGACCTGAGCTATGACGCTTCGGGAAAGGTTCAGGGCACTCCGAAGACGGGCGACTGGACGCTGGCGGGGATGGACGTGTTGCAGGTGCAGCGGCGGGGAGCGCAGGTAATCGAGCTGGATGGGGTGCGGGTGGCGATCCGGTATAACCCGGACAGCCATCAGTTTGAGCGGCATGCGCAGAACGACGAGAAGATGAAGGTGCGGGTGGCGGATGCGGGGAGCGCGGCGGGGTTTGAAGCGGCGTTGGAGGTAATCTTCGCTCAAGGGATCGATCCAGAGTTGCAACATGCGATGCCTGCCATGTGGCAGCACTACTTCAATCCGGGGCTGGGATGGCCACAGGATGCGCTGACGGGGCAGACGATTTATGCGCTCAATGGGCTGCCGAATCAGGCAAAGGATGTGACGCCGCCGAGTGTGCTGCACAAGCAGGATTCGAAGCTGACCGGCGAGGCCGAGAAGGATCGGGTGAGTGGCGTTCTGCAACTGCGGATGGTGGTGGATGCGCAGGGTGTACCGCAGCGGATCGAGGTGGCGCGGCCGCTGGGGTACGGTCTGGACGAACGAGCGGTGGAGGCGATTGCCAGGTGGCGATTTACCCCGGCGATGCGCGGAGGGCAGCCGGTGGCAGCGGCGATGCTGCTGAACTACAGCTTCGAGGTTGCAGCTCCGCCTCGCCGGTAACGAATCAGTGCTCGAGCTGGGTGACGCTGGGCTGCTGGCCGAGTTTCGTCTGGAGGAGGCGCGGGATAGGCTTTCGCTTGCGATGGGGTGGCGGCTCGGTGGTGGCGGGATCGAGACGGTAGAGGATGAGCAGGTTGCGGTCGGGGTCGTCCATGACGGGGAATTCGGCGACCCGATGGAGGCGATAGAGGGGTGCGAGAGCCTCCATCTTGTCGTCTTCGACCTGGTTCCAGGCGACGTACCAGCCGGGCCGGTAGGTGGCGACGCGTTCGGGGAGGTCCATGGTGCCGAAGTCGTCGCAGATAGAGGGCAGGCCGGTCATGAGGGACAGGTCGGAGCCGCTGATGGAGAGGACGAGGGGGTTCTGCGAGGGGTTAGCGGCGATGATCTGGCGGACCTCGGCGGCGGCGCTGGCGAAGGTGTACTCCGGGTTACGGACGTATTGGAGAGTCTGGATGGCTTCGGGTAGAGCGATGAGGAGGAGGACGGCCGTCCAGGTGAGGAAACGGAGGGTTAGTTCCGGCTTGCGGAGGCGAGCGAGGAGCTCCTCGATGACGAGCGGGACGAGGAGCGTGAGAGGTACAACGAGGACGAGGTAGTACCGGGGCTGCAGGTTGTTGTGGTAGGCGAGGAAGGCGGCGTATCCGGCGGCCCAGAGGATGAGTGCGAGCTGGAGCGGGGGGATGCGGCGGCGAAAGACGATGAGGGCGACGGCAACGGCGGCGAGCGCGAGCGGATAGAGGATCTGGCCGAGCCAGAGGCCATCTTTGACGGTATCGCTGATGGCAGTCCAGGCGTTCGCCAGGGTGATGCCGGTGTAGCCATTGGCGCTGAAGAGGTATCGGTAGTCCTCAAGAAAGTGCGGGCGGACGATGAAGACGAAGTAACTGGCCCAGAGAGTCGCGGCGATGGTTCCTGCGGGCAAGGCGACTCGGAGGAAGGGACGGATGCTGTATCCGGTGGAGGCCCAGAGCAGCCATGCGACGGAGGGAAGAAGAAAGACGGCGGTGGTCTTGGTGAGGACCATCAGCGGGATGAGGATGCCCAGGGCCAGAGTCGGCAGATGGCGGCGGAGGCGGCTGGATCGGGCTACGGAGGCTGACACGAAGGATGCGCTGAGGAGCGCGAGGAGGGTGAGGAGAATAAGGAGCGGCTCGAGGATCGCCATACGGGTGAAGGCGTAACAGAAGGGGCTGGCGGCGAGCAGAAGGACGGCGATGGCTGGAGCGAGCGAGCGAGGTTGGCTCTGCCGCCAGCGGCGCATGAGGCAATAAGAGGCGAGGAGCGTAAGGCCGAAGACAGCGACGGTGAGCGCGCGGGCCGCGATGACACTGACTCCGGTGAAGTGGAAGACCGCGAGTTCCAAGGCGGGCCAGACGGGGAGGGCGGCAGCGGGGTTGAAGTCGCCGTAGACATACCAGCGGCCGCGGAGATAGTGGCGGATGGCAGCATCGCCGTACCAGCCCTCGTCGGTGTACTTCGCCCAATCCATCCAGGGCGAGTGGTTGGGAAAGTCGGCGGTGAGATGCAGGGTGTACAGGATGAGGAGGACCGCAGCAAGGAGCAGGAGCAGCGCCTGGACGATCTTCACGATCCTGGGCGAGCTCGACGGGATGGAGGCAGGATGCGTCAATGAATCTTCAGTATTCTCGATTTGACCAGCTTATTACAGAGATTTCGACGAAGGTGTCCATGCACGACAACGATCTTTCCTACGAGTCATGCGTGTGCTCAAAACATGCATCACGATTGCTGTCTCCATCCAGCGTCTGAGGGTCACACACCACGCTGAATGGAGTTGGACAGCCTGTTCAATGGGACAACGGGATACTCATTCACGCGCCTTTTGCTGTAGGAGCATCTGAAGCGGGCCCGGTTACGAAGATTGGCGTGCTGTCGTACAGCATCTACTTTTGGCAGACGCTCTTTCTGTATCGCCTGAGGCGACTGTCTTCACCCGTGCGTTTACCTGGTTTCCAGTGAATCAGTCGTTGATCGAAGTCTAGAGAGGATAGCCTCCTCTCTAATCGGAGGATTGGCTGGCAACAAGGGGGCTTTCCGATATCGGAGTAAAGCGTTTTTTGATTCGCAGAAAGCGCTTTTCGTAGAAGTGGAAGGATAACCAAGCTGCGACAACGGATCCGATAGCAGCGATAACGAAGAAGACGGCGTTCTGCACCATGGGGCCACGATTCCCTGCGAGCTGGTGCGTCAGGAAGTGAAAGACTTTGGCCAGAAGCACATGAAAGACATATATACCAAAGCTGATGCTGCCAATCCAGCGGAGCCATGCACCACTGAAGCACCTCTGAAGAAGGCCCGGGCGAATGGCGAGGACAAGGATTGAGGCGAGGCAGAGAGTGATACCAGGAAGGCCGAGTTCCATCATCCACGAGGAGGTGGACTCGAAGCTGTGGCAGTGGAGGCCAGCGAAGAGGAAGCCGGCCCCTCCCAGCATTGCGGTAGCTGGAGCGAACCGCTCGACCCTGGGCCACTCAGGCCCACGATAAGCGATCGCCAGCCATCCGCCAGCAGCCAATTCTCCGGCACGTGTCAGGATAAATTCGACGTAATCAGGATTTGGGGCAAACTGCCAAAGGCAGATCCGGAAGGCACACGCCAGAAGAAAGACAGTGAGACAAAGAAGTTGAGCGCGGCGACGGGTCTTCTGCAAGACGAGGAGGAAGGGCCAGATCAGATAAAACTGCTCCTCCACGGCAAGGCTCCAAAAGTGGAAGAGGGGAAATGGCGACGGCAGGCGATTGATGTTGTCTATGAGCGGCGGGATGTTCTGGAGAAACAGGAATGGGACCCAGATCATCTTGAGGGCGGGCAAGAAGGTGCCAACAGCGGCCGCAGCGAGCAGCACCAGCAGGAGTGTGCCGAAATAAAGTGGGAAGATGCGCAGCGTCCGGCGCATGTAAAAATTGCGCCACCAATGAGGATCGTCGTAAGAATCCCAGAGGATGCCGGTGATGAGAAAGCCGGAGAGAATGAAGAAAAGGGTTACCCCCACCCAACCACCCTTATTGAAGAACCCAAAGAGCTGCATGACACGGTTCGACGAGTGAGTGCCACCACCATAGTGGTAGACAAAGACCATAAGAACGGCCACGCCACGCAAACCATCCAGGGCTGGTATATGGCGCTGCTTCATCCAGCAGGCTCTCCGGTTCCGGGCTCAGCGACGTACATACGCCGAGCTGGAACGATGTGTCGGGTCATACCGAAAGTCTAGCATCGAGAGCAGACTGATTGAGATGGCGACGCAATCGACTATTCGTAAGAGAGGGCGTCGATGGGATCTTTGCGGGCCGCTTTGAGGGCGGGGTAGAACGCGCCGAGCAGAGCACCGGCAAAGGCGATGACGATGGCCTTCCAGACGTAGGGGATGTTGATGACGAAGTCCAGGGTGGGAAACTTTGCGTTGAGGACACCGCTGAGCGCGAAGCTGGCACCAATGCCGAGAATGATGCCGCAGGCGGCGAGCAAGCCGGTTTCGCTGAGAACAATGGCGACGATGTAGGTGCGGGAGGCTCCCATGGACTTGAGGATGCCAATCTCGCGGGTACGCTCCATGACGGCGGTATACATGGATTGGAAGATGACGAGGAAACCGATGACGACGGCGATTCCGATGACGACTTCGAGCCCGATGTTGAAGGCTGGCGTGAGGGTATCCGGCGTCATGGCGTTGAGATACTCCTGCGTCTTGACGACGTTATAGCTCTGCATGCCGGGGGTGGCGAGGATGTCTTGCTTGACCTGGTCCTCATACTTCGGAGGGGTTTCAGTTCTGAGATAGAACGCAGTCGCCTTACCTTCGGTGAAGGTGATCTTGCCCATCGTGTCGATCGGGATGAACTTGCGACCACCTTTGCCGTGATTGACTATTCCGCAGATTCGAAAGGTGTGGTCGATGACCTTAATGGAATCACCTATATTTTTGCCCGCTCCGATGTAGTCATCCACGATGATGTCGTATGGACCTTGGAAAGGACCGCCCTTCTGAAAGACAAATGGAAGCAGAGCATCGTAGCTCTGGAAGTCGATGCCGTAGATATTGTCGAAGGAGCTGGTGATCTGGATATTGACCGGCGCGGCCACTGCGACGTGGGGAATCTTCGCGATGATGTCGGCGACTTTGATTGAGGCGCCGGCGGGGCTCATACCGATGAAGTTGTTGGTAGTGCTGGGACGGACGAACATGTCCATGCCGATGCCGTTGGTGCGGTCTTTGAAGCCGTTGAGCTTGCCCATCAGGATGGCCGTGATGGAGAGGATCATGATGACCTCGATGGCGACGGCGAAGGCACTGATGACGGAGCGCAGGGGACGATGGACGAGATTTCCGACGACAAGTTTGTTCATCTGCTACCAGTGTATGGGAGGCGGCGAGGTGGCGCGAGTGCGGCTCAGGCATGATGAGGCTCTATGGTAGGCTGGCTTTCAATGACCGAGCTAAAACGAGTCGAAGGCGAAAGCATTCCCGATCCGCGCTGGCCCACCTCTTTTCTGCTGGCGATCGTCGTCCTCACGATGTGTTTTGCGGATTATTGGGCGTATAGCATCGCCTATCATCAGGCTCCGACCATTTATCTCGATATCGTGCAGGGTACGGCGTCTGCGCCAGCACAGTACCGCGTTGGCGTGATATTGCTAGCTCATTTTCTGGCCCAGCATGGCCATCTTGGCCTGCGGCACACGTTAACACTGATCGATACCTCTGCTGCATTCATTACCGTGTTCACTCTTTTCTACCTGCTGCGAAGGTCCAAGATTTATTGCCAGGCCGATCCAGTGAGGAGATGGTTTGCCGCCGCCGGGTTGGTGGTGCTGACGCAGTTCTACTTTGCATGGATGGTGTGGTATCAGCGACCGGAGACGTTGACGAATGCAGCCACGGTCGCTCTGATGCTTCTGCTATTGACGGTGCGCCCTCCACTACCGAAGACGAGCGCCTGGGTGATTACCGGGTTGTGCATGTTGGGGTTAGCCGTTATTCAGGGCTTTGTCCGCGCCGACGTTGCATTTGCATTTCATATTGGCATATTGCTGGTTTGCCTGACGCGGGCGGGCGAGGGGCTGTCGCTACCGCGAGCAGTGCAGGCAGTGGTCAGCGTGATGGCGATTCTGCTGGCTGGGGGCATCCAATACTATTTGATGAAGATCAAATATCCCCATGCTACTTATGGGACTACTGCTCCGATTCAGCTGATCGATAACCTCACGCATCTCAATATCGCATTTCTGCTTTTTATCGGACCGTATGCGTGGACTGTCGCAATACTGCTGACGAAACAGCGCGAACAGTTTCGTGGCCCGATCGCAGCTCTTGTATGTGGATCGATCGTATTTTTCGGGATGTGGTTGACATTCGGCCGCGCCGAAGAGGTACGAATCTTTATGCCATTTGCCCTGAGTCTTGCTCCGTTGACGATCGAGACGGCGATGCGGCGTTTTTTGCCGCATAACCAATGAGATACGCAGCTTCTTTCTTCCTTTTGACTCCAGGACGATCCGCGGCTATCTTACTGTAAAAGATGGTCTTGGCTTGACGAAGGCGCTACGGGCGAAGAGTCCGGAGACGCAGATGGCGGGGGAATGGGCCAGTTCGGGCAGGAGTTGCGGCAGGAACGGGAAGGCCGCGGAGTGTCGGTCGACGAGATCTGCGCGGTGACGAAGGTCTCGGTGCGCCATCTGGAGGCGCTCGAGGCTGGACGCTATGAAGAACTGCCGGGTGGCGTGTTTCGCAAAGGAATCGTCCGTAGCTATATCTCTGCGGTCGGACTGGAGGAAGCGCCGTGGATTGAGCGCTTCGAGATGAGCCTGCGGGAGCGCGGCATGGCTGAGTCGGTGGAGCCGGACTGGGCCGAGTTCGCGGAGAACGTTAAAAAGAATCGAGGCAAGGCGGGACCGGCGACGGGATTGCGCTGGCTTGGCGTTGCGCTGATGCTAATACTGCTGCTGGTTGGGGGCTGGCTGACGTGGAAGTATGTGCTGCATGGAAGACTGGCCTTGAGCGCGGCGCCAAACGTTCCGGTTTGGTGCGATTCGACTGAGCGGACGCGCATGGTCTAGGCGATCCTCTGTCGGTTGCGGTCAGTACAGACGAAACACTCAACTTCAGATACTGTTGGAGCACCTTGACGGGTCTGCCCTTGAGAAGGGCAATCTTTTTGCCGTTCGCTGCGGGATATGGCCGTTTAACCGGCGACTGAGGCAGCTTGCTGGCAGCTTTGCCGCTGAGTGTGAAGGACGGGTAAAATAACAGGGTTGACTTCTGTCCGGGGCTAAGTGTCCCGTACAGGTACTTTGAAGGAGTAGTTTTGGCGACACGCGATAAGTTTCTGTTCACGAGTGAGTCTGTAACCGAGGGGCATCCCGACAAGATTGCCGACCAGATCTCCGATGCAATTCTGGATGCCTGCCTGGAGCAGGATCCCTACAGCCGGGTAGCTTGCGAGACGCTGACCTGTACCGGGCTGGTGGTGATCGCCGGCGAGATTACGACGAAGGCCTATGTGGACTTCCAGAGCCTCGTGCGTGGAACAGTTGCGGCGATTGGGTATGACAATGCACTGTATGGCTTCGATTCGAATACCTGCGCGGTGATCTCGACGATCAACAAGCAGTCCGGCGACATTGCGATGGGCGTGGATACGGGCGGCGCGGGCGACCAGGGCATGATGTTCGGCTATGCGACGAACGAGACGCCGGAGCTGATGCCGACGCCGATTTCGCTGGCGCACAAGCTGGCGCAGCGGCTGAGTGAGGTTCGCAAGAGCGGCCTGATGGCGTACCTGCGGCCAGACGGCAAGAGCCAGGTGACGGTGGAGTACGACGCGAATCACCAGCCGGTGCGCGTGGATGCGGTTGTCATCTCGACCCAGCACGCAGAGAACGTCGGCAACGACGAGCTGCGGGCCGACATCCTAAAGAATGTGATCCAGGCGGTTATTCCGGCTAAGCTGCTGGATGCGGATACGAAGTACCACATCAACCCGACGGGGCGGTTTGTCGTCGGTGGACCGATGGGCGATACCGGGCTGACCGGGCGCAAGATCATCGTGGACACCTATGGCGGCATGGGCCGTCACGGCGGCGGAGCCTTCAGCGGCAAGGATGCGACGAAGGTGGACCGTTCGGCTGCTTACATGGCGCGCTATGTGGCGAAGAACATCGTCGCTGCCGGGCTTGCCGACCGCTGCGAGGTGCAGCTGGCGTATGCAATCGGCGTTGCTGAGCCGGTAAGCGTGCTGGTGGATACCTTCGGCACGGGCAAGATCGATGAGACGAAGCTCGAAGCGCTGGTGCGGAAGAACTTCTCGCTGACGCCGAAGGGCATCATCGAAGGTCTCGACCTGCGCAAGCCGATCTTCAAGGCGACAGCGGCTTACGGGCACTTCGGACGCAAGGGCGAGAGCTTTACCTGGGAAAAGACGGACAAGGCTGCGGCTCTCAAGGAGCAGGCGGGCGTAACGGAGCTGGTCGCCAAGTAGTTTTCCGCTTGGCAGCAAAAAGGGCAGACCTAACGGTCTGCCCTTTTTGCTTGCGTTCCAACGCGGATCGCAGGATAGACTGCGTTATACGGCAAGAGTGCATCTCACGAAGTTAGGGTCCCTTAATTGAGAAGGGTTGTGCAGATGCTTGTTAAGACTGAGTACGATATTCAATTTCAACTGGCGCAACCAACGGCGATTGTTGCGATGCTGCATCTGCATCCTTCGCTGGAATCGCGAGTGCGATCGGGCAATGAGCTGTTGATCGAGCAGGTCGATGGCGCAGTGAAGACGACGGTGCCGTCGCAGATCTACCTCGACAGCTTTGGGAACCGGTGCACGCGGTTCATGGCTCCAGAGGGCCGGATTCAGCTGACAGGGGCCAGCACGGTGGCTCTGCTGGACGAGGCTGATCCCATCAACGCCTATGCGCAGCAGGCCCCGGTGCAGGAGCTGCCGTCGGAGGTGCTACAGTTTCTGTTGCCCAGCAGGTACTGCGAGGTGGATGAGTTCACGTCGATTGCGCAGGACCTGTTCGGGTGGATGACGCCGGGTTGGACGCGGGCGTCGGCGATCCGGGACTGGGTGCATGAGAAGGTGGCGTTCAACTACAAGACGGCGCGGCCGACGAAGACGGCGATGGATGTCTTCAGCGAGCGGATTGGGGTGTGCCGCGACTTTCAGCATCTGGCGATCACGATGTCGCGGTGCCAGAATATTCCGGCGCGTTATGTGACCGGGTACCTGGGGGATATTCGGAGCCCATATAGCGGGGCTGGAGACTTTAGCGCGTGGTACGAGGTGTTTCTCGATGGGCGCTGGATGACGATGGATGCGCGGCACAATAATCCGCGCTATGGACGGGTGCTGATGGCGACGGGCCGGGATGCGGCGGACGTGGCGATCACGACCTCGTTCGGCAATGCGGACCTGATGCACTTCTACGTGGAGAGCAGAGAGGTGCTTGAAGACGGCACAATTGTGCCGCCGCTGGAAGCGCCTGTTTTTGCTACCGAATCGCCGGTGCCGTCGATTTAGTTCTTGGCCGGGCTCGACGAATAGAAGGTGTAGGTTGCGGTGTAGGGGATGTAGCTGAGCTGCCCCTGATGCGCTGCGTCGCAGCCTGTGGTGGGCGCGATGCCACCCTTCGTGTCGGATCGAGCAATGAACTCGACCGTCGTCAGGATGCCGGTGCGCTGGGGGTTGACGGCTTTAAGGAGCAGCCAGGGGATGCTGTCTGCGTCGGGGGATGGCTTCTTGGCGAGCAGCGTGCCTTGAATGGAGCTGCTGTCCTGGTAGTTCCAGACGGGACCGTCGCCGTGTGTGCCGACCTCGTTGCCGCTTGGGTCAAACAGGCGGGCAACGGGAGCCTGGAAGACCCACTGGAGGGTGTTGCCGACGGGCTGGCAGCCGTAGATCTGGGCGCCTCTTCCCTGCACCGTGAGGATGGCGTGCTGATTCGCGGGAGGCTGGGTGGCGTCGGGCTGGGTCGCGGCAGAGGCTTGTGCGACGCAGAGGAGCGGGCAGCAGGCTGCTGTGACGAGGAGCAATCGCGCTAGAGTTCGCATGGCTCAAGTTTAGCGTGAGTTGTTATTGGCCACTGACTTCGGCGGAGGTGAAGGTGGTCCAGGGACCGGCCTTCATGTCGCCGAGGATGGGTTTCTGCCACTGAAACTCAGGGTGCGCGGCGAGAAAAGGTTCGACGAGGAAGTCGTCTCCACAGGGATGGCCAGCACGGGCGATGAAGCTCATCTTCTCGGCGAGCGCGGAGTCCATGACCTTGCCGGTGACGGCTCCTATGGGATCGTAGGGCTTTTCGTCCCAGACGGGTTCGCCTTCCGTCGCTTTATCGACGTGGCCGCAGAGGCTGCGTTGACCAGCTCTTTCGCCACCGACGAAGGTATCGACGTGGTCGGAGAGGAAGGCTTCGGCGAGCTCGGTATCCAACTGGCCCACGTGCTGCTGCATGAACTCTTCGGCGCGGATGTGGCGGGCGTTCATTGAGCTGGACTTGTTGGTGGGGTCGAAGCCTGGGGTGTCGTCGCGGATAAGGTCAGGATTGGCGGCAAAGTTGGAGCTGACGAAGTAGCCGTCCTTTTTGCGCGTGAGCGGGGTGTGCTTGAGGCCGAGCTCGAGGTAGGCGATCTCGCCGGTCTTGCGGTCACCGACGAGCCAGGAGTTGGCATAGCCGCCGTTGTTGCCCTTGCGCATGATGGCGACGTACTCGTCGAGGTCATGCGCGTACTGCATGGCCTTGCGGGAGCGGACGAACTCGGGTGTGCCCTTGGGGGCCCAGCCTGCGGCCATGGGGAGGGTGGTCTCGGTGATCATGAGGCCGGCGGCATTGACGCCGAAGTCGTCCTGGCTGGTGATGATGCCGGGGGCACCATCCATGAGCATGTGGAGGCCCTTGGCGGGGACGATATCGAAGACGATGGTCCAGCGCTCGCCTTCGGCGTAGGAGGACCAGTTGCTGTGGGCGATGACGATCTTGCCGTCCTTCGTTGCGGAGCCGGAGGCGATGAAGGCGCTGCACTTGCCGGGGGCGACGTCCTTCGGAGGATTGGGCTTGCCCTCCTTCTTGTTGAGCCAGGGCAGGTAGTAGTCGCTGAGCTCGAGGCTGCCGTTGATGGCGACGATGTCCCAGAGGTCGAGCGAGGAGCCTTTGGCCTTGAGGCCGGCGGCGATGCCTTCGAGCTCGGCGCGGTATTCGGGCTCGATGTTGGGCCAGAGGACGGCCTTGGCAGCGTTGCGGAAGAAAGGCCAGTCGCGGCCGGAGTTGTGCTCCTCCTCGAGCCGGTAGACGCGGTAGTTGTCCTCGATCTCGGCGGAGAGCAGGTAGCCGTGCTGGAAGCCGATGTCGGCGGGCGAACCTTGCAGATGGACGTAGGTCCAGCCGTTCTTCTTAAAGGTGTACGAACCTTCGAGAGCCTTCGGGGTGGCGGCGCGCAGGGTGGGCGCGGCGATACAAACGGCGAGAAGAGCGAGGACGGAGAGGCGGATGCGCATCGTGGATCTGCTCCTGGACCGGGCTGGGCTTGATTCAAACTGGGTTCAAAGACGCCTGGATGGGTGAGGAGAGCATACAGCACGACTTCTCCGATACAAAGCGGAGTGTAGCGACCGGGGCATCCGATGGACGATACTGGAATGACGACCCTAACGATGACCAAACCTCTTTCCGCAAGTTCTATTCCGAGCCTCTTTCCTGGCAAACAGTGGCAGCAGGTGCTGGAGCGCGATACTGCTGCCGATGGGCAGTTCTTCTACGCAGTGAAATCAACGAAGGTCTACTGCAAGCCGAGCTGCCCGAGCCGACGGCCTACACGGAAGAACGTGACGTTCTTTCCGACGACCGAGGCGGCGCAGGCCGCGGGCTATCGGGCGTGTCTGCGCTGCGAGCCGGATCGGACGACGGCGAAGCCCGATCCGCAGGCCGGAGCGATTGCGGCGGTGACGGAGTATCTGAAGGACCATGCAACCGAGCGAACCAAGCTGGCGGAGGTGGCGAAGGCTACGGGCGTCGGGCGACTGACGATCCTGCGCGGCTTCAAGCGCGTGCTGGGCGTGAGCCCGGGGCAGTATGCGAAGGCGCAGCGGATCGACAGCTTCAAGAAGGGGCTGCGCGAGCCTGGCATAGGGAAGACCGAAAAGCGGGTGACGGATGCGATCTACGAGGCGGGGTATGGCTCGTCGAGCAGGCTGTACGAAAAGAGCAACGCCACACTGGGGATGAAGCCACGGGTGATGCGTGAGGGCGGCGCGGGGCTGCTGATCCGGTACTGCATGGCGGCCAGCCCGCTGGGACGCATGCTGGTGGCGACGACCGATGTAGGGATATGCAGCATCACCTTCGGCAAGGATGACGCGGAGCTGGTGAAGGGTCTGCGGGAGAGTTTCAACAAGGCACAGCTTGTCCCGGCGAAGGGCAACACAGGCTGGCTGGCGGATGCGGTTGCATTTGTAGTGAGTCAGATGAGCGAGCATCCGCTGGCGGCGACCTTTCCGCTGGACGTGCGGGCGACAGCGTTCCAGCAGCGTGTGTGGCGGGCATTGCAGGAGATTCCGCGTGGCGAGACGCGGAGCTACTCGGAGCTGGCTGCGACGCTGGGCAAACCGTCGGCCGTGCGTGCGGTGGCGGGGGCTTGTGCGGCCAATTCGGTGGCCATCGCCGTGCCGTGCCACCGGGTTGTTGGGAAGGACGGCAGTCTCACGGGATATCGCTGGGGGACGGAGCGCAAGAAGAAGCTGCTCGAGGCGGAGAAGGCTCGCATCTCCGCCTGAGTTTTTGTGGCAACGAAGCTTGCTCTGGCCGAGCACTGTAGTTAGTGCAAACGGAGAGCTTGCGGGGGCTTGAGTGATATTCTGGGCTTGATTGTTGGAACACAGACAGAGATTGGATGAGGTGCAGAATGGCAACAGCGACTATCGATAAGGCAGCAGTGCAGGAAGCGGCGACGGAGTACAAGGTCGCGGATATCGGGCTGGCAGAGTTTGGCCGGAAGGAGATCGACATCGCCGAGCAGGAGATGCCGGGTCTGATGTCCATCCGCAATAAGTATGCCGCGGGCAAGCCGCTAGCTGGTGTCCGCGTAACGGGTTCGCTGCATATGACGATCCAGACGGCAGTGCTGATCGAGACGATGGTGGCGTTGGGCGCGAATGTTCGCTGGGCGAGCTGTAACATCTTCTCGACACAGGACCATGCGGCGGCGGCGATTGCAGCAGCGGGCGTGCCAGTATTTGCGTGGAAGGGCGAGACGCTCGAGGAGTTCTGGTGGTGCACGAACCAGTCGCTGAACTTCCCCGATGGCAAGGGCGGTCTGCTTGGCCCGCAGCTTGTGATCGATGACGGCGGCGATGTGACGCTGCTGATCCACAAGGGCGTGGAGATGGAGAAGGGCGATGGCTGGATCAACTCGCCGTCCGGCTCGATCGAAGAGGATGTCGTCAAGACGCTGCTGAAGAAGGTTCACGCGGAGCACCCGACGCGCTGGCAGGATGTGGCGAAGGAGTGGCGCGGCGTCTCCGAGGAGACAACGACGGGCGTGCACCGGCTGTACAAGATGTTCGAGAAGGGCACGCTGCTGGTTCCGGCGATCAATGTGAACGACTCCGTGACCAAGAGCAAGTTCGACAACCTGTATGGCTGCCGCGAGTCGCTGGTGGATGGCATCAAGCGCGCAACGGACGTGATGGTCGCGGGCAAGGTTGCGGTCGTCTGCGGCTATGGCGATGTGGGCAAGGGGTCGGCGGCGTCGTTGCGTGGACTGGGAGCGCGGGTGATCGTGACGGAGATCGATCCGATCAATGCGCTGCAGGCGGCGATGGAAGGCTACGAGGTAACGACGCTTGAGGAGACGCTGGGCCGCGGCGATATTTATGTAACCTGCACGGGCAACGTCGACATCATTACGGTCGAGCACATGACGCAGATGAAGGACCAGGCGATCGTGTGCAATATCGGCCACTTCGACAACGAGATCCAGATGGAGAAGCTGAATGCGCTGAAGGGCGTGACGAAGCTGAACATCAAGCCGCAGGTAGACAAGTACACCTTCGCGGGCGGCAACAGCATCTTCGTCCTGGCCGAAGGACGGCTGGTGAACCTGGGTTGCGCGACCGGGCATCCGAGCTTTGTGATGTCGAACAGCTTTGCCAATCAGACGCTGGCGCAGCTCGATCTGTGGGCACACAAGGATACGTACAAGGTCGGGATTTACATCCTGCCGAAGAAGCTCGACGAAGAGGTTGCGCGGCTGCACCTCGAGAAGATCGGCGTGAAGCTGACGACGCTCTCGAAGAAGCAGGCGGATTATCTGAGTGTTCCGGTGGATGGACCGTACAAGGCGGAGCATTACCGGTACTAAAAATCTTCTCCGCAAAAAGAAGGGCCGCCCAAGAACTCCGGGCGGCCCTTCTTTTTGTCTAAACCGTATTCGATCAGCTTGCTGGGTCGGCGTCCATTGCGGTGATGACTTGCAGTGATGGCGAAGTTGCGGGCTGCTGATCGAGCAGGATCAGGGTGCGTGCGGACCCGCTGACGTAGTCAGCTTGTACGCCGGTATGTACGGCGGCTGCGGTCCCTGTCGGCACGGTTCCGGCGGGCAACATGATGACCGTGGATTTACCGGCGGCGACGGGTAGATATCCGGTATGGACGCCGAAGGCCAGGTTCGTCGCGACTGGGCTGACTGAGGTGATCCGCTGCCCGGCAGGAACCAGGTAGACATCGACCGCGCCCGATAGCGCAGCCTGATTGATTAGACGGATAGACGGCGCGGCCGGCTGGAGCGGCTGCCCCTGATCGGCGAGGATGAGCTGCTCCAGATTGGCGGCGGAATTACCCACCAACACCGTATAGTTCATCCCTGCGCTGAACGCTCCCTTGACGGAGGACAACACCTGCCGGGAGCCCGCTGAATCGACCGTCATGGTGTAGTTGCCCGGAGTGATCGGGACATAGGATGTAATCGTGCCGAAGCTCAGGTTGTAGGCCACAGCATTGTTGCCCTTGTAGATGTCCACGGCTGGCGTGTCCGGCGAGACCTCGATGACCCTAACATGCGCGAACGAGGATGCACTGCTGAAGCTCTGGCAGCCGGCCAGCATCGCGGCGAAGAGTCCAACCGCAGCGACACGCATGGCTTGCTTCGCGAGATGAGGCGTCAGTGGAGACATGGATGCGGAAGATCCTGCTGCATGACCTGCCCGCATCTATGGACGCGGAAGGATACATACAGTGCGCTTCCCACTTTATTTGATTTTGGGGAATTGAGTATAGGCATGAACGAAAAACGTCCCAACGTGGGAGTCCGGCTGGGACGTTTTTGGGATAGAACGGAATGTCTACTTCTTGGGTGCGCGGGCGATGATCTGGTCCTTGATCCCGTTGTAGGTCGCCGGGGGCACGATGCCGCGAGTCGTCAGCTGGTTCTTCGCCGTGTAGGGACGGCCGGCGATGATGCGCTTGGCATATGCGTCGCCAACTCCCTTGAGCGCTTTGAGCTGATCGGGCGTGGCTGTGTTGATGTCGATCAGGTTTGCATCTGCGACGGCAGGGGCTTTGGCGGTCATCGCCTGCGCTACAGCAACGTGTGCGGGTGTGATGCTGGTGAATGCAGCGGCGAAGAGGGCAAGGGCGAGGAGGCGGCGGGTCAGTCTAAGCATGGCGTAGAAATCTCCTTTGTTCGGACCTGAAAAGGGTAGAGTAGCTTCCGTAAAAAGTAAATCCATTTCAGCGCGGGCAATAGCAAAAAAATGCTCCGCATCGAGCCTTGTATCGTTTGGCAGCATGAATTTTGCGTCGGTCGCATTGACATGGAACTCCGTGAACGGTAGTTTGGAAGCAATGAGTCTTCAGTTGCTTCATCACGGACATCACCACCATCATCATGCGCAGAGCGTGTTGGCGGCTGTGTCCGGTGCGACGATGTAAGAAAGCACGACAGGATCCTAAAAAGCCCGCTAACGCGTATCCCGCGAGCGGGCTTTTTTCTGCGTAACAGAATGTTTCAGTAAAGAAATAAGTGCCATCACAAGAAATAAGTGCCATCACAAGGAAAGAGTGCAATGACGATTGATTTTGCGAAGATGGATGGGCTGGTCCCGGGGATGGTCCAGGATGCCAAGACCGGCGAGTTGCTGATGCTCGGCTTCCTGAACGAGCTCAGCTATGCCAAGACGCTCGAGACCGGATACGTGACGTTCTGGAGCAGGACGCGGCAGAAGCTCTGGATGAAGGGCGAGACGAGCGGCAACAGGCTGCGGGTAATCGAAGCTGCGACCGACTGCGACAACGATGCCCTGCTGTTCAAGGTCGAGGTTGAGGGCGATGGCCTGGTATGCCACGAGGGAACCGTAAGCTGCTTCACCAAACCGATTGCGATGGAGACGAAGTAATGACGGAAAAGACGCACAAGTTGAAGCTGGGGATTCCGAAGGGCAGCCTACAGGACGCAACGCTTGCGCTGTTTGAACGCGCTGGCTGGAGGATCTTTGCGAATGGACGCAGCTACTTCCCGACGATCGATGATGTTGAGATCGAGTGCATGCTGGTGCGTGCGCAGGAGATGGCGCGCTATGTTGAGCACGGCGCGCTGGATGCCGGCCTCACCGGCAACGATTGGGTTCTGGAGAACGAGACGGATGTGGAGTACGTCACGAGCCTCACCTACTCCAAGCAGAGCCGGCAGAAGGTGAAGTGGGTTTTGGCCGTCCCCGAGGACTCCCCGTTCTACAAGCCGGAGGATCTTGCGGGCAAGATCATTGCGACCGAGCTGGTCGAGTTCACCAAGCGCTACTTTGCCGGGAAGAATATTCCGGTTACGGTCGAGTTCAGTTGGGGTGCGACTGAGGTGAAGCCACCTACACTTGCAGATGCGATCGTCGAAGTAACGGAGACGGGTTCGAGCCTGAGGGCAAACCGTTTGCGCATCATCGAAACACTGATGGAGAGCGAGACGCAGCTCATCGCGAATAAAGCCGCTTACAAAGATGAATGGAAGCGCGAGAAGATCGACAACATCTCCCTGATGCTGAATGCTGCGATCGCTGCACAGGGGCGTGTTGGGTTGATGCTGAACACTCGCAAGGCGGATCTGTCGGCGGTGATCGGTGTGCTGCCTGCGTTGAACTCGCCGACGGTCTCACAACTGAGCGATGCGGATTGGGTCGCGCTGAATACGATCCTCGATGAGGCACTTGTACGCGATGTTATCCCCAAACTGAAGGCTGCGGGAGCTACTGGCATTGTGGAGTATCCACTGAGCAAGGTTGTTTTGTAACACTGAGGGTGACATGAAGCTAGTACGAACATTTGGACGCGGGAAAGCTACAGCAAACGCGTTGATCGAAACACTGGAGAGACGCGGTGCCGTCAGCACAGCTCGCGTTGAACCCGTTGTACGAAAGATCCTCTCCGAGGTACAGAGCAACGGCGATGTCGCGCTAAGGAAGTATGCGACAAAGTTCGACGATCTCGCGAAGGGTGCACCACTGCTGGTGTCACGCGAAGAGATGAAGGCCGCGTGGGAGGCGACGGACCCTGCATTGCGTACCGCCATGCAAACGGCGCGGAAGAATATCCGCGCGTTCGCAGAGGCTCAGAAGCCCGCGGAGTGGACGATCTCTCCTGCGGATGGCGTCAAGACGGGACAGATTGTACGGCCGCTGGGAAGCGTTGGCTGCTATGTGCCGGGTGGCCGCTATCCGCTGCCTTCGACGCTGCTGATGACGACGACGCCCGCACAGGTAGCGGGAGTGAAGCGCATCGTCGTCTGCTCGCCCAAGCCCGCACGAGAGACGCTGGCAGCCGCATGGTTGGCTGGCGTGACGGAGTTCTATCGCGTCGGTGGAGCACAGGCGATCGCTGCGATGGCCTACGGAACAGAGAGCATCGCACGCGTCGATAAGGTCGTTGGACCGGGCAATCTCTATGTAACCGCGGCGAAGACGATTGTCTCGAGCGAGTGCGGCATCGACATGCCTGCGGGCCCAACGGAGATTATCGTGACCAGCGAGACCGGCGACGCCGCAGGGATCGCCGCCGATCTGGTCGCACAGGCGGAGCACGATCCTGAAGCGCTTGCGATTCTAATTACGAGCAATGCAGAGCTGGCAGTAGCCGTTGCTACTGAGGTGAAGACACAGGCCAAGGGTAATCCCATCGCGAAGCAGTCACTGGCGGCGCAGGGATGCATTTTTGTAACTTCAACGGTTACAGAAGCACGAGAGCTGACCAATCGACTTGCACCGGAGCATCTGACGGTGGATACAAATGCCGATCTGAAGTGGGTGCAGAACGCCGGTTCGGTATTCGTTGGGGCATACGCGCCACAGTCCATGGGAGATTACATCTCCGGACCAAACCACGTGTTGCCCACGGGACGCGTGGGGCGCGTACGCGGTGGTTTGAGCGTGCTGGACTTTGTGAAGGTCATTACGGTACAGCAGTACACGCGCAAGGGGCTGAAGGAGATGGGACCCCATGCGATTGCACTGGCTGAGGCCGAAGGGCTTGTCGGACATGCGGAGAGCGTGCGAGTGAGGATGCGATGACTACAACAACAGTTGTAAGGACTGCCGTGAAGCCCCGCCGTGCTGTGCTGGCGATGCCCGAGTATCATCCTCCGCTGGCTGCACGTGAGGCGCTAAGGCTGGACTTCAACGAGAACACCTTCGCTCCTTCGCCTCGCGTGATGGAACAGCTGAAACAGATTACGCCTGAGGGCTTGACGAAGTATCCCGAGCGCGAGCCTGTGGAGCGAATTGCCGCGCAGCACTTCGGCATCGAGGCCGATCAGGTGCTACTGACGAACGGTGTGGATGAGGTGATTCACCTGGTGTGCGCTGCATTTCTCGAGCCCGAGGACGAGGCTCTCATCGCCACGCCGACCTTCTTCATGTACGACGTGAGCATCTCCATGATGACCTCCGGCCTGCGCAAGATTCAGTCGGACGCTTCACTCGAGTTTCCTTACGAGCGCTTCATGGCGGCGATCAACGAACGAACAAAGCTCATCATCGTGGCATCGCCCAACAATCCAACGGGAGCAATCGTCAGCCGGGAGCACCTGCTCGCCATCGCAGCAGCGGCTCCGCAGGCCGTGTTGATGGTCGATGAAGCGTACTTTCATTTTCATGGCGAGTCGACGATCGAGGACATTGCGACGATCCCGAATCTCCTCATTGCACGCACGTTTTCAAAGGCGTATGGGCTTGCCAATCTGCGCATCGGAATGCTTGCAGGTAACGTAGAGTTGTTGAAGTATGTGCGCAAGGTCTGTTCGCCCTACAACGTGAACGGTGTGGCGCTGGATTGCCTGCCGGTAGCGCTTGCCGATGAAGACTATCTTGCGTGGTACACGGAGCAGGTGCGAATTGGCCGTGAGCGCATGATGGACGGACTACGGACGATGGGCGTGCCTTTCTTCCCGAGCCACGCAAACTTTATTTTGATGAAGATTGGCCCGAAGCATGCGGAGTTGGTGAAAGCGATGCGAAAGCACGGCGTTCTGTTGCGCGACCGCTCGGCTGATCCCGGATGCGACGGCTTTGTCCGCATCACCATTGGCGTCGAGGAGCACGTGACGCTTGGCCTGGCAGCACTGCAAACATCGTTGAACGAGATTGGATGGAAGGCATAATGGCAGCTACGAAGGTAAGAACCGGAACGATCAAACGAGACACGACCGAGACGCAAATTGCGTTGAAGCTGGTCGTCGATGGACAGGGCGTGTACAAGGTTTCGACCGGCATACGGTTCTTCGATCACATGCTGGAGCTCTTCACACGCCATGGCGGCTTCGACCTGACGCTGACCTGCAAGGGCGATCTCGATGTCGATCAGCACCACACTGTTGAAGACGTAGGCATCGCGCTGGGCGAGGCGTTCGGCAAAGCGCTGGGCGATAAGAAGGGCATCATGCGCGCCGGATATTTTGTGATGGCGATGGACGAGACACTGGCTGTTGCGGCTGTCGACCTGAGTGGACGCGTGTCGTATGTCGTCGATGACAAGGTGAGGGTGCGGTTGGTCGGCGATTTCCAGAGCGAGTTGCTCGCGGACTTCTTCGACGGCTTTGCCCGCGGCGCGAAGGCGAATGTGCACGTGAAGACGATGTACGGGCGCTCGAATCACCACAAGATCGAGGCGATCTTCAAGGCGTTCGCAAGGGCGCTGCGCGGTGCATGCTCGCGTGATGAGCGCATGCGCGAGATGCTGCCGTCGACCAAGGGATTGCTGTGATCGCGGTCATCGACTACAAGGCGGGCAATCTGACCAGTGTCGTCAAGGCGCTACACTATCTCGGCGCGAGCGAGGTGACGATCACGCAAGATCCTGCGGTTGTCACGAGCGCGGCAAAGGTAGTGCTGCCTGGTGTCGGACATTTTCAGGCGACGCAGTTGCTGACCGATCTTGGGCTAACCGAGGCAGTGCGAGAGAGCATTGCCAAGGGTGCGTGGTTCCTGGGGATCTGCGTGGGGCTGCAGTGGTTGTTCGAAGGATCGACAGAGGCTCCGAACACGGCTGGCCTCGGACACTTCGCAGGAAAATGCGAGCGCTTCCCTGCTCTCTTTGAAGGAGCAGAGCTTAAGTCGCCGCATGTTGGGTGGAACTCGCTCGAAGCGGTGCGGCCGGATTCGCTTCTGTTGCAAGGTGTGACGGATGGCGGGTTTGTGTATTACACACATTCATGGAAGGCGCCTGTTTTACCTGATACCGCATCGGTTACATATTATGGTGGTCCGTTTACGGGAGCCGTGGAACGCGAGAACGTGATGGGTGTGCAGTTTCATCCGGAGAAGTCCAGCGCGGTAGGACTACAGGTATTGAAGAACTTTGTGGAGTTGTAGATGCCGTTTCTCTATGAATTAAAGCTGGATGCCAGCGAACGGGAGTACACGTTTTTGCAGCAGCTCGTTCCGGCGGGAACGCTTGTCGGAACGGGACAGGCGGTTGCAGTGCTCTCGGATGGAGCGATGGAATTTCATCTACCTGCACCGAAGCAGGGATTACTCGTGGAGTGGCGCGTGGAGAGCGGCGCAACGGTGAGGACATCGGATGCCATTGCGCGCATCGTGTGCGAGGGTACTGAGGTTGACGTGCCCGGTGCTGTGCCGGAACGGCTAGGGTGATCCAATGCTGACGAAGAGAATTATTGCGTGCTTGGATGTTCGCGGAGGACGCGTTGTGAAGGGCGTTCAGTTTGTCGACATCATCGATGCGGGCGATCCGGCGGAGCTGGCGCATCGGCATGCTGCGGCAGGGGCGGACGAGATTGTGCTGCTCGACATTACGGCAACGCATGAGGGTCGCGGGACGTTGATCGATACGGTGAAGAGGACGGCAGCGACGCTGTTTGTGCCGTTCACAGTCGGTGGCGGAATACGTTCTGCCGACGATGCTGCTGCTGTCTTCGATGCGGGCGCGGACAAGGTAAGCATCAACTCGGCAGCGATTGCGCGGCCTGAGCTGATCGGGGAGATCGGCGCAAGCTTCGGAGCACAGGCTGTAATTGTTGCGATCGATGCTCGACGCGGCACAGGTGTTGAAGATGCCGAGGTGTATGTGAGTGGCGGGCGTAAGCCGACAGGTTTGCGTGTCGTCGATTGGGCGCGTGAGGCCGAGGCGCGGGGTGCGGGCGAGATTCTGCTGACCTCGATGGATACGGATGGAATGCGAAGCGGCTTCGATTGCGAGCTGACGGCGCTGGTGAGCGAAGCGGTGCAGATTCCGGTGATTGCAAGTGGCGGCGCGGGTTCGGCAGCGCACTTTGCCGAGGTCTTTGGGCGCGGCAAAGCGGATGCGGCGTTGGCGGCGAGCATCTTTCACTTCGGTGTGACGGATTCGCGAGAGTTGAAGGCGGAGCTGCAGCGTGCCGGCGTTTCGGTTCGGCTGCCTTGTTAGAGAAAGAGAGCAAAGAGATATGTTGCTACCTTCGATTGATTTGATGGGCGGCCGCATTGTGCAGCTCGTGCAGGGCGAAAAGCTGAAACTGGCGTTCGATGACTTTGAGTACTGGATCGAGCGCTTCTCGAAGTATCCCGTGGTGCAGTTGATCGATCTCGACGCGGCGATGCGGCAGGGCGACAACCGCGCGTTGATCGAGATGATCTGCAAGCGTCTGCCATGCCAGGTTGGTGGCGGCCTGAAGACCGCTGAGGATGGGCAGGCTCTGCTTAATGCGGGAGCGAAGCGTGTGATCTATGGGTCTTCGCTGTTTGGAGCCGAGGGCGTCAACAAGGCGTTTGCGGCGGGACTCAAGAAGGCTCTCGGCGAGGATGCGCTGGTCTTCAGTGTCGATACAAAAGGTGGGCGCGTTGCGGTAAAGGGCTGGAAGGATTCAGTGAACCTGACTCCTGAGGAGGCCGTGACCTGGCTCGAAGATTATTGCGCGGCGTTTCTGTACACGCATGTCGATACCGAGGGCACGATGTCCGGCTTTCCCATCGACGTAGCGGCGATTCTGCGAGCGACGACAGCACGACAGTTGATCGTTGCCGGCGGCATCAAAGAACGCTCCGAGGTCGATGCGCTCGATGCGATGGGTGTCGATGCCGTGGCGGGGATGGCTGTGTATTCAGGGGCGATGGAAGCCTAGTCCCATCGCAGCGGGAGCGATACATCCCTGTTGAGCGCAGGCACCATTCGCAGATCAGTTGACATCTGGCATGATTAATCACACAATGTGATTCTAATTATGCTTGGTGAATTCGAATACCTGTTGATCACCGCAGCAGCCGGACTTGGAGACAAGGCGTATGGTGCTGCGATTCGCGAAGAGATCGAGGCTACGACCGGACGAAAGTGCTCCATTGGAGCGCTGTATACGACCATCGATCGCCTTGAGACCAAGGGCCTGCTGAAGACATGGATGGGCGAGGCTACGGCGCAGCGCGGCGGTCGTGCCAAGCGCATGGTTCGAGTGACAAGCAAGGGTGTGCAAGCAGCGAAGGATTTCTACGATGTGGTGACCCGCGTCAGTCGTGGTGCGTCGTGGGCTACTCCCCGAACGGAGGATCTTGCATGACGAACATCGGCTGGTCTCTGGTAGATGTTGCTTCGTTGTTGCTGGAGAGTGAGGAACGCGAAGCGGTGCGGGGCGATCTGGAGGAGATCAACGAGGGTGCCTGGAGCGGGCTGCTCGATGTGCTTGGCCTGATCGTCCGGAGGGAGGCGGCTCTTTGGAAGAGCTGGCAGCCATGGCTCGCAGCGTTCGGTCTGGCATTTCCAAGCAGCTTTCTTCTGATGGGATTATCTCTCTCAGTGAGCCGGACCTCTCAGCATTGGATAAACCCCCAAGCAGACGGACTGGCGATGGGATCTGCGTGGCTGCTGATCTGCCACGTACTGTTGCTGATCGGTTGGTCGTGGAGCGGTGGGTTTGTTGTTGGATCGTTATCACGCCGAACTCTTTGGGTGAGCATCGCTGCGACCTGTTCTCCATGCCTGTTTTGTCTGACGAGGTTCGGAGTGCAATCTCTACCGCCGGTCTGCTTATTTCTTTTTCTGGCGCCTGCGATCTGGGGAGTTCGTCAAGGTTTGCGAAGAACCCGCATCCAGCTAAGCTGGGCCGTCATTCTGGCAGCGCTTGTAACGGTGTTGATGGTCTTTACCTGGAGCAATGTGGGGCTTTGGGCACTGAATTGGGCGCTGCTTTGGCCAGCGTGGTACATGGTCGCGACGGCACGAAGCAATGACGGATGGAAGAAGAGAGTGTGGTGACATGATCTCAACACGAATTCGCATCGCGTTAGGCCTAGTGCTCGTTCTTGTCTTCACAGCATCTGGCATCGCGCCATCGTTTGCCGCTGCTATCGGGAGCCAGTTGGTGAACCGCGAGTTGCGGTCGGAGAAGTTTGCCGGCAACAGAATAGGCACCAATCCGGTACGGAAGATGGCGGTCTATCTTCCTGCGGGCTATGACGAATCGTCGAAGCGCTATCCGGTGATCTATTTTCTCGCCAGTCCGTTCGACAGCTACCGCACTCTCTTTGACCAACGGAACGCTCAAAGGCTCTTCGACCGAGCAATCGAGGGCAGAGTGATCGCTCCGTTCATCCTTGTATCGGTGGATATGACGACCCCACTTGGGTGCTCCTGGTATGTCAACTCTCCTGTGACTGGCAACTGGGAAGACTTCATGATCCAGGAGCTGGTGCCTTATATCGATGCGAACTTCAAGGCGCTGCCCAGCAGGGACTCGCGTGGCATTGTTGGCCATTTCATGGGAGGATACGGCGCAATCCGTTTCGGGATGCGGCACCCCGATGTATTTGGATCTGTGTATGCGTTACATCCCGTCGGGACCGGATCGGGCGTTCAGATCATGGATTCGCGGCCGAATTGGGACCTTCTCACGGATGCTACATCGCTCGATGATGTGAGGAAGGATGGCTTCTCAACAATCTTTACCGCCATCTTCCAGGCCCATTTGCCGAATCCGGATAAACCGCCGCTGTTTGTCGATCTGCCGGCCCACAAGGTTGGGGATCAGCTAGTCATCGACAGCAAGCTTACCGAACGGCTGCGCAACAACTTCCTACTCGAGACGATGATTGCCCAGTATGCCGACAACCTGAAATCTCTGCGGGGTTTCAAGTTTGATTGGGCCCGCAACGATACGATTGAAGATCATATTTACTCCAACCAGGCCTTTACCCATAAGCTGAATGAATTCGGGATTGTCCACGAAGCGGAAGAGTACAACGGGACGTGGGGCGAACCGAACTGGGGCGAAGACGGCCGCGTCTACACGGAGGTTCTCCCCTTCTTCGGCAGGCATCTGGTCTTTGGCGACAAATAACGACCCTCCGTTGTCATCACGCTAGTTGTTGTCGTCGAGGCCGCCACCGGCGATGGCGTAGTAGCCTTTGCGGGCCTGGATCTTCTGGTCTTTGCCGCAGGCGATCTTCAGGTTGCGGAAGGTGCCGTCGGCTTTAAGGTTGGTGGGGGTGTAGCTGGCGAGGTACTGGGTACGAAGCTCGTCCTGGATCTGGTCGAAGGCGTCTTCCAACTTACGGCCGTTGTTGCCGACGTTGATGACGCGGCCACCGGTCTCGGTGGCGAGGCGCTGCATATCGCGGGAGCCGGTATCGGCGAGGTTGATGCCGAAGCCACCGCCGTAGAAGCCGCGGTCGGCGATGAGGATGACATAGATGATGGCATTGGCCTTCTGAGCGGCCTCGATGGAGGACTTGAGATTCTCCTGGCTGCCCTGGTCACCACCGTCGGTGAGCATGACGATAATCTTGCGGCCAGCCTCCTGGCGTAGCTTGTCGTGCGCGGCGAGGTAGACGGCATCATAGAGCAGCGTTCCGCGGGGGGTGCCGTTGCCGGTGACGGAGCCGGTCCCGGCACCTGTGTTGATGGAGGCACGGTGGATGGATCGGTCGATCTCGCGGGCGTTGTTGGTGTAGTCCGTGAGCAGATCGACATTGATATCAAATGAGATAAGGAACGCCTCGTCCTTGGGAGTCAGAACTTCCTTGAGGAAGCGAGCTCCGGCGTCCTGCTCCAGCGGGAGGACGTTCTGCTGGCTGCCGCTGGTGTCGAGCAGGATGCCGATGGTCAGCGGGAGGTTCTTCTCCTGGGTGAAGTTCTTGATGGTCTGCGTGGTCTTGTCTTCGTCGATGCTGCAATCATTCTTGTGCAGATTGGTGATGTATCCGGTCTTGTCGCGCACGGAGAAGTAGACGTTGACGAGGTTGACGTTGACCTTGAGGGTCTCGAGATCGCTGCCGACAGGCTGGTCGGGGGCGTCGCTGGCGGGCGGCGGACCACCGGGCGAGGGGGCCTCTTGCGCGAAGAGGGCAGGAGAGAGGCCGAGAGCGAGCAGGGCAACGGACAGAAACTGAAGACGCATACCGTATTAGACGACGAAGGAACGGAGTGTGTCAGCGAAATTTGCGCGGTTGGCTACCGGCCAAATCAGAAGCACAACGTCCAGGGGGTGGCGTGCGTCCAAGGAGGTAAGACCAAAGTACGAGGTGGCGGTGCGCTGCTTGCGCTGATACTCTCATGGATGGATAGTTACGGGGGATTCGGCAAGTGAAACATAGCGTATTAGCAGGGGCTCTGGCGTGCATGATGTTGGGCCAGCAGCAGGCACCGCAGGGTGTCGCACAACAGGACGTTGCACAGCAGGCGATTCCGGACGCTCCGAAGCCCCAATCTGTGCCGCTCGGCCCGGTCACGCCGGGCATCGGGACGACGCCTAGCTCGACCGGAGCGACCTCCACCACCCCACAGGATCAGGATGCCCCCGGCACCAGCCTCCCCTCCTCTTCGGCCAAGCCAGCTGCTCATGAGGATGACGACGGGCCTCCGCCGGAGCTTCCGGCAGCGGGTGAGGGGACAAAGGCCTTTACGCTGGCCGTACAGGTCAACTTCGTGCAGGTTCCCTTTACCGTGAAGGATAAGAAGGGTCAGCTCGTCCCGGGCCTGACCTGGCGCGACGTGCGCATCTATGAGAACGGGCTCCGGCAGAGAATGCAGCTGTTCACGGTTGACCCCTTCCCGCTCTCGGTGGCGCTGGTGATCGACCAGTCCATGACGTTCGACGAGATGACCAAGGTCAACAATGCTCTGGACGCGCTACAGGGCGCCTTCGCCGCGTATGACGAGGTTGCGGTCTTTACGTACAACAATGGGCCACAGCAGCAGACGGACTTTACCGGTGGACAGAGCGCCCGGTTGAACGCGGTGCTGGACCGCTCGAAGGCGGTTGGACGCGAGCCACTGATGCCGCTGGGCGGGCCGCTGTCGCAGACGACGAATATCAACAACCAGAACTTCGACCCGAACACCGCGCCGGTGCGCAACCACCAGGGGATCGAGCTGAATGCGCCCCGCGAGGTCCACACGCTGAACGACGCGATTCTGGCGGCAGCACAGGCTACCACGAAGGCTGGCCCCGGTCGGCGGCGGATCGTGTATGTGATCGGCGATGGAAAAGAGTACGGCAGCACGGCAAAGTCCAAGGACGTGATCCGGTATCTACAGACGAACAAGGTTGCCGTCTACGGGACGTTGATCGGCGACTTCAAGATTCCGGGAACGGGCTTCATCGACCGCATCCACCTGCCCTTCCAGATGCGCGACGACATCCTGCCGCTCTACGCTGGAGCAACCGGCGGGCAGATTGATGCGGAGTATCGTACACCGGGCATCGCACGCAGCTTCCAGAAGATCGCGGAAGAGGTTCGGACGCAGTACACCGTTGGCTATTACTCGCATGAGCCCTTTGTGGATGGCAAATACCGCAAGCTCGAGGTGAAGGTGCTGCGGCCTAACCTAACGGTGATCGCCAAAGAGGGCTATTACCCGACGGCAGGCGATCAGCGGCCCCGTGTCATCCAGGCTCAGTAGTTTCCATCTCTAACCAGAAATAGGAACGAGGAACGATCTGATGCAGGGGAATATCCTGCTTGCACTCGCCGCCGCCCTGATGTGGGGCGGCGGCGATTTTAGCGGAGGCATGGGCGTCAAGACGGTCGGCGGCAGCGTCGGCGGAGCGCTGCGCATCGTGCTGATGAGCCACCTGACAAGCTTCAGCATCCTGCTGACGATTGCGCTGGTGCATGGCACACCCTTTCCGCATGGCGCTGTGTTGGCGTGGGGTCTGGGGTCCGGTGTGATCGCCGGGCTCTCACTGACGGCGTTCTACATCGCGCTGTCGCGGGGAGCCATGGGAGCGTCTGCCGCAGTGAGCGGTCTGCTCGCAGCCGCAATTCCCGCAGCGGTATCGATCATCGTCGATGGCTCGCCAGGACTGGTGAAATTGGCCGGTTTCATCGTCGCGGGCGCGGCAATCTGGATGATCGCCGCCGGACCGGACAAGCCGGGTGCAGGCAAAGCCACGGGCAGAGGCACGATGTTGCTGGCATCGCTGGCCGGAGCAGGATTTGGCATCTACTTTGTAGGGTTGAAGATGGCAGGCTCATCCGGGCCGGTGTGGACGATGGCGATGTGCCGCATGGGGAGCCTCAGCATCTGCTCGCTAATGTTGATGGGGCTGTTGCTGAAGGGCGGCACAGACAAGGTTCAGGTGACGTGGACAGCGGTTCGATGGGTGTTGCTGACGGCGCTGATGGATACCTCGGGCAACCTGCTCTTTGTCGCCGCGACGCAAGCCGGACGGCTGGATGTAGCGGCTGTGCTGGCCTCACTTTACCCGGCGACGACGATCCTGCTGGCCGCGTGGACGCTGCACGAACGCCCGACGCGACGGCAGGGGCTGGGAATGCTGGTCGCCGCTGCGGCCGTGGTCATGATTACGCTCTAAAGCTTGATGGTCTTGGGGTCGAGCTCTGGCGTGGGGTAGCTGAGCTTCAGGCTGTCTAGGGCATCGGCGATGATCTGCGAGATCGCCACGTTTCGATACCACTTGTGGTCCGATGGAATAACGAACCACGGAGCATGCTTGTGGCTGGTCGCGGAGATCAGATCGTCGTAGGCGCCCTGGTACTCGTGCCAGAACTTGCGCTCCTTGAAGTCGGCGGCGGAGAGCTTCCATTGCTTGTCGGGCGTGTCGATGCGCGAACGCAGGCGCGCGGTCTGCTCGGCCTGGGAGATATGCAGGAAGAACTTGAGGATGAGGACGCCGTTGTCGGCAAGCATGCCTTCGAACTGGTTGATGTCGTCGAGCCGTTGACGCGCCTCTTTGCCCGTAATCGCTTTGTGGACGCGCGGCGAGAGGACATCCTCATAGTGCGAGCGGTTGAAGATGCCGATCATCCCGCGAGGCGGCACAGCGTTATGCGCACGCCACAGAAAATCGTGACGTGCCTCGAACGTCGTCGGCACCTTGAAGGAGGTGACGTCGCATCCCTGGGGGTTGATTCCAGAGAAGATATGCCGGATCGTGCCATCCTTGCCGGCCGTGTCCATGCCCTGGATAACGAGGAGCAGGGCGTGCTGCTGGCTGGCGTAGAAGACATCCTGCAAGGCATCCAGCCGGGCACGATGCTTGACCAGGACCGGGGCTGCCTCTTCTTTCGTCTTGTAGCCGCCATCGTCGTCGGTGCCCAGATGCGACAACCGGACGCGGGTATCTGGCTTGATAAGGTACGGCGACTTCAATTTCATGGCGATCAGCCCTGCACAACGCGGCGCTGGCACAGGTCCGGCGGGCACCCACCGCCAGAGGAAGGACAGCCGTTACTTGACGGACTCTTCCGCCTTCGGTGTCACGGTGTGCGTGGTCTCGGCAGGCTTGTTGACCTCGTCGGTCACGCCCTTCATGCCGTCCTTGAAGCCGCGCAGACCTTCGCCCAGCCCTTTGCCCAGCTCAGGCAGCTTCTTGCCGCCGAAAAGCACGAGAACGACGACTGCAATCACGATCAGATGTGTTGGTGTAAGTAGTTCGCCCATATCATTTCTCCCTGCTACTGAAGCGCAATGGCAGCGCCAAGTGGCACGCTTCATTGTCGCACAAGCACCCGTTCCATAGAGATACGTTGCAGGCCTGGAAGCAGACGTGTCGCTGACGATATATCCTAAATGCAGACGGAACAGCAGAGCGGATACCGAAGACCTGAGATTTGGAGAACGATGTTGCGATTGAAGACGGCTTGGACGCAGGATGCAATGCAATTTGGGGTGCGGCGGATGGTGGTCCATGCGCTGAATGGGATGATGGTTGCCGGCGTCCTGCTGGCGGGCGCGGCAACAGCAAAGGCGCAGAACAAGCTGGGGCCAGCCGCACCGGTCAGCTACGATAACCGCTACGAGATCTACGGCGGCATCAACTTCATGAACTTTCAGGCCGGGCAGACTCTTCCCAAGCGCGCAAACCTCGCTGGCGGCGAGATTCTGGGGACGTACTACATCACGCGGAATCTCGGCCTGGGCCTGGACTATCGCGGTGAGGCCGGAACGACCCCCGTCACTCCTAACCCGTTCGTCAACAACCGGCCCCTGGTGTACCTGAATGCGATCATGGGCGGAGCACAGTATCGCGGACCGAAGAACCACTACGCTGCGATCAACTACCACGGCTACGCCGGCGTGGCCCATGGCGGCTTCAACTACAGCACCAGCAGCCTGACCGCGGCGGACTTTGCCCAGACCGGGCTGTATACGAATCGCACCAAGCCGATTGCAGCACTAGGCGGCAGCATCGACTTCAACCGCTCAAAGAACATCGCCGTGCGTCTCTCACCGGACCTGATCCTCGAGCACTTCGGCACGGAGACCCGGGAGTTCTTTGCGATCTCCGGCGGCATCATCTACCGGTTCGGCAAGCAGTAGGTTCGAGCTTCAAAGACAGAGCGGGCCGGGAGTCATCCTCCCGGCCCGCTTCTTTTGTTCCTGTTATTTTTGTTTGCTCTGCTTATTTACCATTACCAGGTATTGCCGTTCTGCATGAAGCCGGGAGAGACCGGGTTCTCGTAGACGGAGTAGTCGCGCGTGACGACGGTAAGGCCCGCCGGGGAGACGAAGTAGTTCTTCTTATCCTCGTTCTGGTCGTAACCGATGACCGTTCCATCCGGGATGTGCACGTCGCGGTCGATGATGGCGTGGCGGATACGGCAGTGCCGCCCGATGTTGACGTGCGAGAAGATGATGCTCGAATCAACATCGGCGTACGAATTGACGCGGACATCCTGCGAGAGGACGCTGTTCCGCACCACGGCACCCGAGACGATCGAACCCGACGCGATGATCGAGTTGATGGCCATACCGGTACGGCCCGGCTCGCCAAAGACAAACTTCGCGGGAGGGTACTGGTAGGCGCGGGTGCGCATGGGCCATGCCTTGTCGTAGAGGTTGAAGATCGGGGTGACACCCGCCACGTCCATATTGGCCTCGTAGTAGGCCTCGAGCGTGCCCACGTCGCGCCAGTAGAGGGCCTTCTGCTTGTTCTCGTCGACGAAGTTGTACGCCATCATCTTGAACCGGCCGAGGAGGTTGGGCAGGATGTTGTGGCCGAAGTCGTGTTTGGAGTTCGGATCTTCGGCGTCCTTGATAAGCTCCGGCAGAAGGACGTCGGTGTTGAAGATGTAGATGCCCATGGAGGCGTCGACCATGTCGGGCATGAAGGGCGAGCGCATCTTGGTCTCTTTGGGCTTCTCCTCAAAGCCGGTGACATCTCCGTTGCGAGCCACCTCGACGACCCCGAAGGATGAAACCTCGTCGGGCTTGATAGGCAGGGTGGCGATGGTGACATCCGCGCCGGAGTCGCGGTGCTGCTGAATCATCAGGCCGTAGTTCATCTTGTAGATGTGATCGCCGGAGAGGATGATGACGTACTTCGGCTCCTCGGCCCCGATGGAGTAGATGTTCTGGTAGACCGCGTCTGCGGTGCCGGTGTACCAGTTCTTGCTGACGCGCTGCATGGGGGGAAGAATCTCAAAGAACTCGCCGAGCTCATTGGCGACGACTGGCCCCCAGCCCTCGCGGATGTGGCGGTTGAGCGACAGCGCCTTGTACTGGGTGAGGATGTAGACGTGACGCAGGCCGGAGTTGATGCAGTTGGATAAGGTGATGTCGATGATGCGGTACTGGCCGGCGAATGGTACTGCCGGTTTGGCGCGATCTCTTGTGAGTGGAAAAAGCCGCTCGCCTGCACCACCGGCAAGCAAGACGCCCAGCGTATCTCTCATGTTCCAGCTACCTCAAATTGTAGAAGCTACCAAGAGTCTCGGATGCGGAAAATCGCCTCCGCGTCTATGAGAACGCGAGTCTAACACGCGGACTATCGTACTTTCATGCAAGGGCGCAAAAGGAATACTTCTCCAGAAGATTGGAGCTGGTATGACCGTCCTGGAGTGCTGCTTCGCCTACGAGGTCGTGTCCATTTCGTCTTCGTTCTCGTCCGATACGTCTTCGTTCTCGTCCGATACGCTGATGCGGAGAGACTTGAGAAAGTTGAGATCCGTCGAGGTGAACGGCCCCTCTACTCCCTCTTCCTCGCCTTCGACCTCTTCCGCCTCGTCCAGATCGACCTCATTCAGACCGATCGTGGCCTCCAGCATGAGCAACACATCGAAGCCCTGCTCGCGGATATTCTTGACCACCCCCGCGATGTGCTCCGACTCCGAGACGGACTCGTGGATCGCCTCGCCAAGCTTCTGGATGAGATTTTTTACGTTCTGATTCAATGCCACCTCCGGGCTTCCCTTTGTGAAGTATGAACCACGCATAGGGTATTCCCGGCCCAACATGACCGGCGGGAACGGCATTGCGGGGGCCACCAAAACGCAGCCTGTTCGAATCAGAATACGCGCCTCCGGCCCGGTCAGCAATCCTCTTCCATGCCATACAGGTGTGTAAATCGAAACTAGACCGAAGTGATATGGTCGGTCCAGGCTTCCTCAGGCTGAGGAACGATCTCGTCG